>JAQSWU010000027.1 GCA_029266475.1 Rickettsiaceae bacterium
GGTAATCTCCGTTCAACAATTGCAGCTTTTACCCAATCGATTTTTTTTACTCTTTCTTTAATAGCATTAAGGTCAATAGCAAGTATTGGGGTGCCAGCTTTAACTTGTACTGCAGCTGCAACTGAACTTTTTGGCGTGTTTTTTATGGAAGAGATTACTAAATTATTATACTTAAGCCCATGAGATGCTGTATAATTATAAAACGAGTGCATAGTATGGTTCCAAGCTTCTTGGATTTTGCCATAAGCTGCAAGAATTAAGAGGCTTGAGCATAAAATAATAACAACCCAAAATTTAATTCGATCAAGAAGAATTTTGAGTTGTCTTTTTGAGCCAGATGTTTTTTTAGAATTTTTTTTACTACTCATAGCTAGCTGATTGGAGAACCTCTTCAACCAATTCATTAAAATTAATTCCATTATAGGCAGCAATTTCTGGGCAAATAGATAATGGGGTCATGCCTGGGTGAGTATTAATCTCTAATGCATAGCACTCATTATCTTCTTCGCAATATAGGAATTCAGCTCTTGCAATACCTTTGCAGCCCATATTATTAAACATTTTTTCGGAAATTGCCATAAGTTTTTGTTCAATAGCAGGAGGTATTTTTGCAGGCATGATATGCTCTGCCATACCTTCTGTATATTTAGTTTCGTAGTCGTAGAACCTTTTGAATAAAGGCTTTATTTCAAGCACTCCTAGTGCTCTACCATTAAGTACGGCTACTTGCATCTCACGTCCCTTGATATATTTTTCAACTAAGACTTTTGGTCCATAAGGGAAATCATAATCAGCAAACGAGAAATTATCATTCTCAAAAACCATCTCAATACCAATACTTGAACCTTGATCCAATGGCTTTATTACATATGGTCTAGGTAATGGATCTTCTTTAAAATCATCGAGTTTATCTACTATTTTCCCAGCTGCACATTTAATTCCTTGGCTTAAGAAGAAATCTCTAGTTCTCTCTTTATTAAAGCCGATAGCTGATGCACATACTCCTGAATGGGTATAAGGAATACGCATAATGTTAAGTAGACCAGGAATACATCCATCTTCTCCATAAGTACCGTGAAGGCAGTTATAGACAATATCAGGTTTAAGTTTACCTAGAACTGTTGCAATATCAGTGCCGAAATCTACAGCCGTTACTTTATAGCCATTTTCGATCAAAGCTTTAGTAACGCCCCTGCTTGAGGAAAGTGAAATTTCTCGCTCAGCACTCATCCCGCCCTCTAGGATTACTACATGTTTTTCCCCATCTGAATTATGTTCTTTGATGATCGATTTTTCTTTATATATAGTGGTTAAATCAGACATATTTCCCTATCCTTTTAATTTCCCATTCAAGCTCGATATTACTATCTTCATATACTTTTTTTCTTACCATTTCACCTAAATCTTCAAGATCTTTAGCAGTAGCGCTGCCAAGATTAATCATAAAGTTACAATGTAATTCAGAGATTTGTGCGTCATTTATCCTAGCACCCCTTAGCCCAGCAGCATCTATCAATTGCCATGCTTTATATCCTTTAGGGTTAGCAAAAGTACTACCTCCGGTCTTTTCTCTAACAGGCTGACTTGCATTTCGAGTTTGTACTATAAAATCGATCTTATCTTGGATTTCTTGTTTATCTCCAAGCTCAAAATTAAAAACTGCTTCAACGAAAACCATACCCTCTGGCAGAGTATGGCCCCTATAAACAAAGCCAATATCTTTAGCTGCAATCTTATGAATATTGCCAGCTTCATCTAAAGCCATAATATGATCAATAATATCTTTAAACTCAGTGCCATAAGCCCCTGCATTCATCGCAATACCGCCACCGATAGTGCCTGGGATCCCAACCATAAACTCGAATCCTTTGATCGAATTTGCAAGGCAGAATTGGACAAAGTTAAAATTAAGGACAGCTGCTCCCGCTTTGATTTTGCCAGGTTTTATAATTTCAATATAATTAAATGCTCTACCAAGCTTTATAACAACGCCACTAATGCCACCATCTCGTATGATTACGTTTGAGCCAACGCCAAGGGTAGTAATCGGTAAGTCAAATGGCTTGTTCGACAAGAAATGTGCTAAATCTTGAGTATCTTTCGGTCTAAATAATATTTCAGCAGGACCACCCACATTAAACCAATTAGTTTTTGTAAGCTCAGCATTGAACCTATATTCCCCTGCAACATTAGGTAAATTATTTACGAGTAACTGCGACATCCATTACCTAAAATCATAAAGGTTTTATATTTTGCGTTACTAAGGCGCTAAGGCTTTGAGTATTTAAGCTTAAGTATTTTTCGGGTAACTGATTAGCCCACTGAGAAATACTACCTGCTCCCATAAAAATCATAATATCGCCTGCGGAAGCAACTTCGTTTAAAATCGCTGTTAACTCATCAGGAGAATTCAGGATCCTAGCATCTTTATGAGCATTATTAGACTTAATTGCTTCTACTAGTTTCTTGTTAGATAAATCGTTAATTGGTTTTTCTCCTGCCGCATAAATATCAGCAATATAAACTATATCAGCATCGTTAAAACAATGCTGGAACTCATTAAATAATGATTCCACCCTAGTATATCTATGTGGTTGAAATACGGCAATTACTTTCTTGCCTCGTGCACTTGCAAGTAATCTTGCGGTCTTAAGCGTCGCATTAATTTCCGCAGGGTGATGGGCGTAATCATCTATTATAGTGACCCCTGAGAGATCAGCAACATGAGTAAATCTTCTCTTAACTCCCGCAAAACTTGTAAAACCGCATTGAATGACTTCAATTGGGAACTCCATTTCAGCAGCGATACCAACAGCAGCAAGAGAATTAAGGACGTTATGAATCCCCGGTACAGGCAATTTTATATCCTTCACCGCAAATGATCTTTTACTGTGCGGCAAGTTAATTCTTACGTCAAATATTGAGCCTGAGGTATCTGTTCTGACATTATATCCATAAATATTTGCATCCTCAGAATCAAGCCCGTAAGATATAATTTTTCGGTTAGTAATTGAGGATATTAAATTTCTGACTTCAGGGTGATCCAAGCACGCAACAGCAAAACCATAAAAAGGTAAGTTAGTTATGAAGCTTTTAAATGCCGCTTTGATATTTTCAAAATTCCCATAAAAATCTAGATGTTCTGGGTCAATATTAGTTATAACAGCGACAGTTGAAGGGATTTGGATAAAGGTTGCATCTGATTCATCAGCTTCAGCAATCAAGAAGTCGCCTTGTCCAATATAAGCATTAGTAGATTTGTTATTGATAATTCCGCCGTTTATCACCGTAGGGTTTAGCCCTGCAGCTTCAAACATAGTTGATACTAAGGTAGTAGTTGTAGTTTTACCATGAGTACCTGATACAGCAACGCAAGTTTTAAGGCGCATCAGTTCTGCCAGCATCTCTGAACGCTTTATTACAGGGATGCCTAATTTTTTAGCTTCAATTACTTCTGGATTATCAGCTTTAATAGCTGTTGAAGTAACAACATATTCAACATTATTGACATTCTCTGCAGCGTGGCTACTAAAAATTTTAACACCATATTCTTTAAGGCGTTTTGTATTATAGTTTTCTGATAAATCAGAGCCTTGTACTTTATAACCCATTAAATGCAAGATTTCAGCAATCCCGCTCATACCTATGCCGCCAATACCGACAAAATGTATTATACCAAGGCTGCCTTTTAATTTTCTTATCTCTAATAATTTCATTATGAATTCCAGTTATATTTGTTATCTTCAAGTATCAATATTGTAGGCTTAAGTAAGTGATGTGTTACAAAAATAGCCACAATGATATCTTCACGCATTTTTACCGGTATATTAGGCGCAAACAATAGCAAAAGCAATAGCAATAGGAGGCTCATCGGTGAGAGATATGAAAATTTTATTGTTTGCTGTGTCATATTTTTCATTTATAACTACGTATGGCTGGCCTGAAGGGTTATTTAGCACTTGAATATCAGTAAAGCGGTAAGGGTTGCCAATGCCGCAGCCTAAGGCTTTGGTGATAGCTTCTTTAGCTGCAAATCTCTTTGCTAAATAATTTATAGCTTTAGAGGGAGATAATGCTAGGAATATATCTAACTCTTGAGGACCAAGAATCCTTCTAGCAAAAGAGTTACCCCATTTGCTAAGCTTTTCTTGGATGCGTGGAATCTGTACGCTATCTACTCCTATTCCTTGAATCATCAAGCTTTCCTTGTATTTTATCATATTCATTATAAGCCTTATGCTTTAAGCAAGGGTATAATGTCACTAATTTGTTGAATATTCAATAGAGTATTTGATTCTGCCCTTAATTTTTACTTAAATTAGAGGCTCGCTTTATCATAAGCAGCTAAAGTTATGCAATTATCCGTAAAGCTTTAACAGACTCAATATATGTTGCTTACAGCATTTAATTTAAGCTAGCCAAATTAAAGCTCAAGGGACAAAGCTTAGATTCTTCGCCATGACGAACGAAGTTTAGCGAGTGTGCTCATTCAGTTTAAATAAATCCGCATACAGAAACCTCCTACCCTTATACCGACTAGTTCTGCCTTAAATAATCTGGACTATGGATAAGAGAATTTGTATATTATTTCTTTCAAAGGCTCTTATCCGTAGTTCAGGTTAAGTAAGATTTTATCGCGCATTAATTAACTTATAATATAGAGCCAAGTTATTACTGTTAATTTATTAATCTATATTACAACAATTCAACCTAGAGTAGTAACTTTTGACCCCCCCCTATTTTTTTTAGTGTCGCAGTCAAGGTTAACATATTATATAGTTGAAGGTTTTAAAGCTTCTTTAAGCTTACAGCCCTACAAGTTTATACTTGGTGTTTGATAGTTAATCATCCGCTTTGCATAAGACATACAACCCCCTTACTTTTTTCTTTTATAACACTTGTTAGCGTGGCTAAAACCCCAGAGGCTTTATCAACCATGCAATAAGTTTATTCATTTCTTTGAACAATTTAATGTAAAGTAGGCTTTCCACTAAGTAATTTCAGCTAATATGCTACTGCGTAAGTCAAATTGTTAAATTTTAGCCCCAAGATTTATTAGGGTTTTAAGGTGGATGTTTCGACTTACGCAGTAGCTCTATTGATTTTTTTAGAATGGCTGGGAGGTAAAAGACGTCTATATATGAAGGTGTTCTAGCCCCTACTTTTCCAATTACTATAGACGGGATTCACGTAATTACGATAACTGTCTTTAGACAATTCGTGGGAATCAAGTACAAACGAATCAACATACCTAAGCTTTGCTTGACAACTGGTTTGCCGCGCTCTTGAAGTATGAATGGTTTACGCCACCAGTTCAGTTAATCAAGCTGATACATATTGCTCTCGTCATAGATATCAGGATTCAGACCAGAAGTATCAAGTAAAGCTGCATCCTCAGCGTAGGTAGCTAATTGCACAGAATGATATGCATCTTCATCTGCAACTTCTTCCTTACCCAAAAAGCTCTCAGTTAAAGACTCTGCTTTTTCACTTATTCTATAATTATCAGATACAAAATTCATTATCTTCACTAAAATCTCAGAAGGTAATGCGTCTAGCGATGAACCTTCAATGCTTTTACCCACGCCAAGTAACTTAAAGAAGTTTTGCTCTTCATAATTCCTCAGCATATGAGCAAAATTATCATAATTTGTTATACCCTTCTCAGCTAGCTTTTGCATTACCTCTTCTTTGTGATGCGTTAGCATAAATAAGTCGTTATAAGAAATAGGGTTAAGAGATGCTTCACCTTGAATGATATTTGCATTATTACCATTATAGATATACTCATATGCATGATCAAACGCTGTATCAAGCATCTTTTTGTTTCTCTCAAGATATTCTAAAGCTTCTGGGCTTTTTACTTTCTTAACTTCAAGAATAGTGAAATTATTCTTTAAGATTTCCGTGATGATCTTCTCCCCCTGGTCGATTATAAGGTTGTCATAAAGGCTAAATTTTGTGATAAAAGTATTAATTTTTAATGCCTCTGCAATAGAATTTGCTCCGTAATCACCTATGTCGTTTCCTCCAAGGTAAATTTCTTTAATAGAAGTATTAATTTTCAAAGCCTCTGCAATAGATTCTGCTCCGTCATCGCCTAGATTGTTTCGCTCAAGGTAAATTCCTGTGATAGATGTATTATTTTTTAAAACATCAGCAAGGAACCCCATAACTTCGGCGCCTATATAATTTCCCGAAAGGCTGATTTTTTTAATATGTGAATTATCCTTCAAAGCATCAGCAATAAACATTCCACCTTCGGCGCCTAAGTTATTATCCGAAAGATCGATTATTGTAATATATTTATTACTTTTAAAAGCATCAGCGATAAGCTCTGCCCCTTTTTGTTTAAAATTATTACGTTGAAGGAAAATTTGCGTAATGAATTTATTTTGCTTTAAAGCATCAGCAATAAACTTTGCTCCTGCTTCATCTATGTCGCACCATGATAGGTTAAGTTTTGTGACAGTTTTACTAGTCTTTAAGAATTCTGTAAGCTTTTGAATCTGCGTTAATGATAGATTCTTAAACGACAAATTTAATTCTTGCTTATTATTTTGCAATAGGTCTTGTATGATATTCTCAAATTCCATTTCGTCCATGTTATCTCCAAATTTAGTTTATTAATATTTATTAATATAAATTATTCTTTACTTTTAGTCAATATATTTAAAGTTAAATTTTAATAATTGTAAATTTTTATTAATATATGAATTTTATAGTGAAATTAGTTGAGTTGTGGTACTAGAAATAACGAGCGCAGCGTATGAATAATACGTAAGCGAGGAATGACGACGTACCACGCTTTAAATAAATTGGAGTCAGACGAGACTTAGTCCTTGGTAAAAAGTGGGTGTGTAAGAGTAACAGTAAATTGTATTTTTAAGTTAACAAGAGTGGCCTTACTGGACAACAAATAAGAGCAGTTAAGCACAAGGTATGGAGGCTTAAAAAAAATTTCAGTTGCAGAAAAGTAGCACATATTTATATATGCTACATATCTGCAAGCGGGTTAAACATCAAGGTTGGCAACATTTAGAGCGTTTGCTTGAATAAAATCTCTTCGAGGTTCAACGACGCTACCCATAAGGGTTGAGAATACTTCTTCAGCGCCATCAATATCGCCAACTTTAACCTGCAATAATGTTCTCTTCTTTGGGTCTAAAGTTGTTTCCCAAAGTTGCTCTGCATTCATCTCACCAAGACCTTTAAAGCGCTGGATAGAGATGCCTTTTTTACCTTCTTCTATTACTTCATTCAAGAGCTCTGAAGGTAGGTTAATGGAGATAGTCTTTTGCTTGACACTTAGCGTATTTAAATTGGTAAAATAGCCTTCCAAAGGAGCAACCGTTTTTGCTAACTGTACAAATTCTGGGGATGAAAGCATATCTTGCTCAATAAAATGCGATTCTTTAATACCGCGGACAAGCCTATGGAACTCTACTGTTTTGGCTTCAGTATTAACTTCAGCTTGCCATGCAGTTTTATCTGGATCATTTGAGTAATGGTTAAGCTTAGTCAGAGCCTCATCAACAATTTTGTTATTACTGCTTGTAAAACTCTCAAGGCTTAGGCCGCCAGCAACCGCAAAACTCTCAATTATCAGTGGGTTGAATCTGCGGGCAGCATAATCTATGCTCGATTTAAATTTACTAACATTATCGACTAATTGCTCTAAAGCCTCGCCGCTTATGTCGCCATTTGCTGTTTTAAAATTTGCATCTGTAATGGACGCTTTAATTAAATGTTGTTGCAAGGTTTTATGGTCTTTTAAGTAAATTTCATTTGATCCGCGCTTTAACTTATATAAAGGAGGTTGCGCAATATACAAATATCCTTTTTCGATCACGCTTGGCATGTGGCGATAGAAGAAGGTGAGAAGCAGGGTGCGGATATGCGAGCCATCAACGTCGGCGTCGGTCATGATCACAATCTTATGGTACCTTAATTTGTCGATATTAAAATCTTCTTTACCGATACCTGTTCCAAGTGCCGTAATTAAGGTTCCTACCTGTTCTGAGTCTAGCATTCTATCGAATCTTGCTCGCTCTACGTTTAATATTTTTCCTCTTAATGGTAGAATAGCTTGGAATTTTCTATCGCGTCCTTGTTTTGCTGTGCCGCCCGCAGAGTCTCCCTCTACGATAAACAATTCTGATTTGCCTGGGTCTTTTTCTTGGCAGTCAGCAAGTTTACCTGGAAGGTTAGAAATTTCAAGAGCTGATTTGCGGCGAGTAAGTTCACGAGCTTTTCGGGCCGCTTCTCTAGCTGTTGCAGCTTCTAAAACCTTCTCAATGATTGTTCTTGCGATGGACGGGTTTTCTTCGAGCCATTCCTTAAGCTTTTCGGACACCTTACCTTCAACTACTGTTCTAACCTCAGAGCTAACCAACTTATCCTTAGTTTGGGAAGAGAATTTAGGATCAGGCACTTTCACCGATAAAACGCATGACAACCCTTCTCTTGCATCATCGCCAGTATAGGCAACTTTCTTTTTGTTCAGATTATTATCAGTTATATAAGAATTTATAACCCTTGTAAGTGCGGCTTTGAACCCAATAAGGTGCGTACCACCATCACGCTGCCTAATATTATTAGTAAAGCAAAGAATATTTTCATGGTATGAGTCGTTCCATTGCATAGAAAGATCAACGCTAATACCGCTTGCATCATCATGGCTCATGATGGTTACAGGGGTGTGCAGCGCAACTTTACTACGGTCTATATATTTAACATAAGCCTCGATACCACCTTCATAACAAAATTCGATAGATTTTGGCTCTTCCTCGCGTTCATCTATAAGGATAATATTTACCCCTGAATTTAAGAAAGCAAGTTCACGCAGTCTATGCTCAAGAGTTGCAAAGTTAAATTCTATCGTGCTAAAAGTTTCTGCAGAAGGGTAGAAAGTAATTCTTGTACCTCTCTTGCCTTCAGCCTCGCTTACGACTCTAAGAGGTGCTTCAGCAACGCCATCTAAGAAGCGCATATAATGCTCTTTACCGTCACGCCAAATAGTCAAATCTAACCAAGTTGATAAGGCGTTTACTACAGAAACACCAACCCCATGTAGGCCGCCTGATACTTTATAAGAATTCTGGTCAAATTTACCACCTGCATGGAGCTGAGTCATAATAACTTCAGCAGCTGATACTCCTTCTTCTTTATGAATATCGACAGGTATACCGCGGCCATTATCTGTCACCGTGACAGAACCATTTTTGTTTAGAATAACTTCAATTCTAGAGCAGTAACCTGCGAGTGATTCGTCAATAGAGTTATCTAAAACCTCATATACCATATGGTGAAGGCCGGATCCATCATCTGTATCCCCAATATACATTCCAGGACGTTTGCGAACCGCCTCTAGACCTTTTAGAACTTTAATTGATTCGGCGCCGTAATATTCTTGTTTTTCTTCCATTATATAATCCGCTTCAGTAGTGCTTTGCATAAGTTAAAAATTTTTAAACTTGATAGTTAATAATGCTAGCCAAAATGTAAATGTTTATTTAGATTAAACAATTATACGTTTGGTAATCAGATTTTGCTTGCTTGCAATTATATATCATGTAATTCTTAAATTAAAGGAAAAGTTAGACCAATCTTTTATAGTTGTCTGAATAATTTATTATTGAGACACTTTTTACATAACTTATGAAGTGAGATAACATGCTGCATAACGCTACTCTTAAGGAATTGATAAACAAATATGACGCTTTCATATTAGATAAAAAGATGATTTCTGGTAAAGATGGTATCAATAAGCAAATATTAGAAGCAGTAGAATTAATTGCTAGTAAAAGAATAATTATATTTGTTTGTAATATAGCTTGTTCAAGCGAAAAGCTGCAAGAGAGTTTTAAATCAATTGGTCTTTATATTCCGGCAGAACAAATACTCACCTCAGGGGATTTAGCTAAAACTCTATTATGCGATGCAAAACATCCTTTAATTGGTAGGTTTCCTACTATTTACCATTTTGGAGACAATGATTTTTTTAAGGACTCTGAAGAGGTGCTAAAGAAAATTATACTACAAGAAAATATCAAAGAAGCTTCAATTTGTTTGATTACAAAGACAGCTTCAGCTAATGAACCGCTAGAGCCTTATATTAATATCTTAAAGCAAGCTGTTGAAACGGGTCTGGTTGCGGTTTGCGCAGATCCCACTATTTCTTACTATAGGGATAACGTATTATTCTATCGCCCTGGCTATTTTACCAATATTTATAAAGAATTAGGCGGTAGAGTGATTTATGCTGGCAAGCCTGATAAGGTAATTTTATATCAAGCATTAATCAAACTTGCTAGAAATAATGTCAAAGATAAAGCAAGTATCCTGCTCCTTGCTAATGATTATGAAAATGATGTGGTCGGAGCTTTTAGCGTAGGAATAGATTCTGCCATTATATTGAATGAAAATAATTATCAGCTATTTTCAAATGTGGGGTTCAATACATTAAACCATCATAGAAATTCTTCTGAAGAAATATTTGATATAGAAGCACGCCCCAACTATATGGTAGACTTAAGTTAAGAGAGAACCCAATTTTAGGTAAGTAAACTCTTCTAGGCTTAATTCTAGAATTATAGTGTTATCAAAGTAGTCGCTTTATTACCTTTTCCATGGCTTGCCTAGACACAAAATAATCAACAACAGCTACTAAAAGATTTCCTAGCTTTATATCAAACACCTTCTATCCTAGAGAGAAAATCATTATGTCCATGTTAATTAATCTTAATATTTCTTTACAGTTTGTAAAGGAATGTATATAGTTATTGTACATATAACCAAAGAAGATAGCAGAAATGATAAATAAGATAATAAATGAAGGCTTCACCGAGACCATCATAAACTTGGTTGCGGACTGGGTTTTTAGTTCTAATAATACGACTTATCGAACTCCAGGATACGTAAAGGATCCAGAGTGGTCAGACTTGAGCCTTGCAGCTATTAATGGGGACACACTTCCTATAGAAACGTTCCTCAGGGAGGGTGGTGATGTGAATGATTATATGGGTTCTTCTTCTAGCTTACTTTACAAAGCAGCTGATAATGGAAAAATTGAGACTGTAAAATTACTCTTGAAAGCTGGAGCTAATGTCGATGCAAAAACCTCTTCTAATGACACTGCGCTTTACGCAGCGGCCCGCGCCGGATATGAGGCGATAGCGAAAGCTCTAATATTAGCTGGCGCAGCAAAGCTTGATAAATATGATGGTATAACTGATCCAGCTATATTAAGGCTTCTTAGAATTCAAAAATTTGCTGATGATATTTTTGAGGGTAACAGTCTAGAACTTATAGATTTGAGCAATGATTTGGAAGAGATTGTTTTAGCTCGTGTGGACTTGAAAATAAACCAACTTTTTGAAGCAAAAAGTCTTAGAATAGGCAAGGTAAAAACATTTTTAGAGGGCCAGAAAGATATTAATCCAATATTCGAAAAAATATTAGATAAACTAGATGAGTTTATAGAGTCGAGAGTAAATGAGCTGGATATGGAAGGTGCGAGAAAGTTTTTCGGTCTAAGTTCCTGTTTATCGCTTAAAAATTTGAAAGAGTTTTTCGGATTCCAGTCGGACAGCAGCGCTGAAACTTTTGAGCAACTTTTAAAAGTTTATTATAACCATATAGCTGAAAGCAATATGATCAAGAGTTTAGACGAGCTTAAGGCTGATTTTATAATTTACCTTGTGTACAAAAAATCATATTTAGAAAACCATCCTGAACATAATCAATCTTATGTTCCTAGCGAAGTAAGGGATGAGCTAAAAGCTTTGTTTATACACCTTTTAGCAATAGAAGGGATAGATGCCAAAAAATTCAGTGATCTTAGTGAAGATACTGAAGAGGCTATATTATTTTATAGTTTAAACCCAAATTGTCAGGCGATAGGTGAGCTCGCTCAAGCTAGCCCAGATAATTTAGATGAGTTACTTGATCTCGGCGGCAAATTAATTACTTTTAGGGAGTAAAGTACTTTTTTAAGACTCTTCTACAGAATTGATATGGCTTTGCTAAAGCTCTCCTAATTTTTTTTTACAAACTTATATCAATAACCCATTCTAGTTTTTTATTATAGTGAAATTAGTTGAGTTGCGGTACTAGAAATAACGAGCGCAGCGTATGAGAATACGTAAGCGAGGAATGACGACGTACCACACTTTAAATAAATTTACTATAACTCCTTTAAACTTTAATAACCACTCAAATGCACCTCCTTATCCATAGTTCGGGCTATGTAAGGAATAAATATTAGCGCTTTATTAATATATTATTAATCCAATCGTTGTAATATAAATTAAACAAATAATTAAAAGCTATGCCATTAGAAAATGTTAAAACACCTGAAAGTGATCTTAATGATAGTTTATATAAATTAATGGAGAATTTTGCGAAGGATTACGAAACTCAGTTACTAATACGGAAAAAAGGTCTCCCTAGCAAGCTTGACAATCCGAACTATGATAGGGATTGGATTCAAGAGATACAAAAAACGTTTGATAAATATATGGAGGAGAAGGGATTAAATTTTCGTTTCAAAAACAATTCTCAGGAGATGAGAGGTTTGGTACATAGAATTAAACAAGAAATTGAAGATAACCCTGTTAGCGACGAGAACCTAAAAAATGATGTAATTAGCTTTAATAAAAAAGCATTGAAATTTGCTGATGCTGTTGATGGTATGCATCTATCGATGAAGCGAACAATAAAGGCAGCTAAAAAAGACGTAGAAGCTAAAGTCGAAGGAAAAACAAAAAGAAACATCGATGTAGCCATCAAATCATTAATTACAGCTGCCCAAATTGTATTGTGTACTGCAGCAATATTAACAACAGCGACTTTAGCTACAATTCTTATTATTGCAACGTCTCCTATATCTATACCATTGCTATCTGCAATAGGTTGTTTCGAACCTAAAAAATCAAGCGGAAATTCTGATCCTGGTTATGATTTTTTTGAGAAAATCGTCAAGGCATATAAGAAGCCTGAAGTAGAGCTTAAAGCCAAATTAGGTGAGCATGCTAGCAGTCTCCGTAAAACAGCAGAGGAGATTAAGGGATTAGAAGTAAGCCTTGAAGATAAATATAAAAAAGCGCAAGTGATAATTGAACCAAAAATGAAGAATAAAAGTTATGTTAAAAAGCTGCAAGAGTCGAGTAAAAGAGAAAATGAAGCTAATAGTAAAGGCGTTAATATAACAAAATAGTTAAAATATATAATATAATTAATCCTTGTTGTAAAACTAGGGTTATTAATTAACATGAAAGGAGTATAAAGATATGCCAAGAGCGAAGGAAAATAGACCTGAAATAAATATTAATAATAGATTGAAAGAAACATTATTAAAATTAGAGAAGGATTACGAAAAACATATAACTTCAATGAAGCAGGGTGGCCCTATTCAACTTGGCCAAGAGCCCTACGAAGTTATTTGGAGGAAGAAAATAGAGAAAGTTTTTAACCTATATATGAAGGAAATGAATCTTGGTTTTGAATTTAAAAACGTATCCCAAGAAGTTGATAGTCTCGTTGAAGTCCTAGAAAAAGAACAACAGCAGCACCAAATTCAAGATCAGAAACTCGAAGGTGACTATAATAATTTCATACATCAAGCAAAGAATTTCGCTGAGAGAATTAACAATTTCTATAAGGAAATTGATAAAACGATACTTACAATCGAAAGAAACGTTGAAGAAAGGCTCAAAGGTAAAGAAATAAGAAAAAAAGATTTTACGAAACCCCTAAAGTTAGCTGCTCAAGCAGTATTGGTTGCGGCAGTAGGTGCGGCATGCGGGGCAGCGGTACTGTTCGGAGGCCTTATAACTTTAGGTATAGCTTTTCCAGCAGGAGGCATTATACTTAGTCTTGTAGGCATGTTTGCAAAGCAAATTGCGGTTGCAGGGGTAGCTATGGGGGGTGCGGCAGGTTTAGCTGCAGGGGTAACAGATTTTGTAAGTGGAATCAAAGAATATTATTTTGATTTCGATAAGAATTTTGAGCGGGCGCTTCATACAGAAGCCTCTAACTTAAATCAAGCCGCAGAAATACTCATGGGTGATAAAGAAAGATTTGCAGATAGGCTGAGTAAAGTAAAAACAGTTATTGAACCCAAGGTTAAAGAAGACGGTTACGTTAAAACCCTTATTAACAAAACTGCTGAGAAAAAAGCAGCTACGGAAAATGGTGGCCCTGTTAGGAACTAGATGATATTCTTAGCATTAGATTTTGTTTTAGACGAAGTTAATCGAATTAAGTTGTTCAGGCATAGGGGCGCTGTCCAATTAACTGTCAGATCAAGTCCTTACTTTTACAGATAATGTACAAATCAATTATTTACTCTGAGAGTTCCCTTGCGATTGACCACGGTTCGCTCGTTCTTGTAAAACCTCCTTAACGAAGCTACCAGTTTTAGTTTTTAGTTTATCATAATTTTCTTGCCTTCTCTTTATATATAACTTTCGGTCCTCCACCAATCTATCCTTAGAATAAGATTTCATCAGCAATTTTTTAATTTTATGAATAAGTGTTTTGAAGAAATTTTCTTGCCCTTCCTCAAGTCTATCAAAGTTTTGAAGCTTCTGTTTAGAAGCTCTTTTTTTGATTGGTAACATTTTTTCATATTCGCTACTGGTCTCTAGGATTGCTTCAGAAATTTGCTGGGCTAAGGAAGTACGCAGCTTATTATCTAGATCACAATTACTGCTGAAGTAAGCACTTTTAAGACCTTCATCCTTCTGAAGAGACTCTTTTATTGCGTTAAAAAGTTTACTCTTGGCATCAACAGTCAAAGTTTTTACGGCTTTGTTATCTTTTACATTTTCGTAAGATTGTTCAGCAACAGATGTGCAAAAATAAAAATATTGCTTCTCAGATTGGCGTAATTCTTTGATAATACTTGGTGAAACCTCAACATGCTTCATTACTTGCTCAATAATTTCCAAAGGTAGTTTACTAAATGGTGTCTCATCATTGAGACCTTTACTTACCCCCATAAGCTTAAGCATATTTTGCCTTTTATAGTTTTTTAGCTTGTTCATAAAGTTTTTGAAATCAGTAATCTTCCTTTCGGCTAGCTTACTTTGAACTTCTTGTTGGTGATGTTCTAAGATAGAAAGGTCTTTGATAGAAATAGGGTTAGGAGATGCTTTACCGTTAACAATGTTTACGTTATTTCCATTATAAAAATACTCATATGCATGTTCAAATGCAGTATCTAGCATTCTCTGGTTTCTTTCAGTATATTGTGTAATCTTTTTACCGCTTACTCCCTTCACACAAAGAATAGAAAAATTTTTTTTCAAGGCTTCAGCTATTGCTAATTTTCCTGCGTCCTCTGTCAAGTTGTGCTCAAGATATATATTAGTGATAGTATTATTTTCTTTTAAAGCCGCAGCTATTGCGATTACTCCTTCGTTCCATATATAATTGCTTGAAAGACTTATGTTAGTGATAGATTTATTATCTTTTAAGGCACCAGCGATGGCTTTTGCTCCTTCGGACCCAATATTGTTACCCCTAAGATTTATTTCGGTTATAGTATTATTTATTTTTAAGGCACCAGCAATGGCTTTTGCTCCTTCGGACCCAATATTGTTACTACTAAGATCTATTGTAGTAATAGTTTCATTTTCTTTTAAGGCATCAGCTATGGCTCTTGCTCCTTCGCCCTTAATTCCGGTCCACTTAAGATTTAATATAGTGATAGATTTATTATCTTTTAAGGCACCAGCAATGGCTCTTACTCCTTCGTCATTAATTCCGGTGCCCTGCAGATTTAATTTAGTGATAGATTTATTATCTTTTAAGGCACCAGCAATGGCTTTTGCTCCTTCGGACCCAATATTGTTATGCCTAAGATTTATTTCGGTTATAGTATCATTTATTTTTAAGGCACCAGCAATGGCTTTTGCTCCTTCGGACCCAATATTGTTGTATTGCAGATTTAATTTTGTGATAGTTTTATTCTCTTTTAAGGCTTCAGCGATGTCTCTTGCTCCTTCGCCCTCAATTCTGTTGTTCTTAAGATTTACGTCAGTGATAGTGTAATTTTCTTTTAAAACTGCCGCTAACTCCTTGGCTCCTTCAGACCCAATATTGTTATTTCTTAGGTATAATGATGTAATGGATGTATTTTTTTTCAAAGCAATTATGAGTTGCTTGAACTGCTCTGAAGAAAATTGTTCAGAGATTATCAACTTTTCCATCCTATTGTTATCTATACTTTGTATAAGTTCTTGGAATTTACTATCTTCCATCTCTTGTCCTATTCAAAATTTGTTCAACACCAATGATTAAAAAATCAGTTCACAAATTATTTTAGTAATAATAATTTAAAAGATAATTAACAAAGAGCGAGTGCGAATATGGTAATTCTATTGAGACCGCATCTAGGCGGAGGGATCTAGATACTATTAATCCCTGCTTGAGCAAGAGAAAGGAACCCTCCTGCTTCAAAAAATAATTAGGAATTTCATACTAATAGCTTGTATCCAGAATCAATAGTGCAAAAAGCAGTGCTATTCTTGCTTTTTTTAAGGCTATTCGAAACTTATAACCATTTTAGCGCGGCTATTATATTCTTTTGGAATTATATATTCTATTTTATAATTTTTGAAATTGTTTTTTAAAGTATTATTAAAATGCTCTAGAGAAAGCTCGTTAGAGCCGAACCTATCGTAATCAATATCAAGCCTCCCTGGCACTTTAATGTCATCAATAATGATAACTGTGTTTTTATTATATACCTGACTAATGAGCTTAAGCTCATCAAGCACTGGCCAATAATTTTGCCAATGTGCATCTAAGTAAAACAGTACATTTTTCCCTTCCAGCTTTGGCAGGAGCTTTTGCAGCATGTCTGGAGAACTACCTAGGTGATATTTAATATTTGTAAAATCTTTAAGGTTTTCCTTGGCTTTACTGATGTGCTCTTCTACAATCTCGATTGTATATACTTTGCTGAAAACATTAGCAAGTAGAGCAGTAGTACCGCCTATATAGGTGCCAGTCTCAACCGCTATTGTTATATTATGCTTGTTTTTAAAATGGTTAATCAGCACGCTAATTTCAGGGGCGCCGTTAAAAGCCTGCATACCATATTTCAAGTATTTATTACTTCGATTGGATCCACTAGCTATCTCGCTAAAATCATATTTATTTATGCTTGCATCATTTGGCACATATGTGATAGCGATAAGATAAATTGCAAGTAAGGTGCATAAAAATATTAATAAAGGTCTTTTAAAGCGTTTCATTTGAGTAATAAGATCAAGTTAACGACTTAATGGTAGCTATAAGACTTTATAAATTCGTTAATGAACGAGTAACTTTTATCCTGATATAGAAAAAATTTCTAGCTATGTAGTAAAAACACCGCTAATTGGGGCTAGTAGATTTGCTATGCTTAAGACTGCTTTATAAAGTTTTTATAAATATATGTTTACTTTTATGAGATTTTAAGTATTATATATTTTTTTTAATTAAAAGTAATCAATTATATGAAACCTAATTATAATTATAGCAGAAGCTATAAAGCAAGGGATGTAGAGTCGCGTTTAAACTCCCCTTTGGGATTAAGCAATTATCATCACAAACCATATTATTATAGTAAATCAAAGACAATAAATTATAAAGGGAACTACTATAATAAATCTTATTCATATAAAGCTACTATAGTCGAGAAAGTAAATACAAAGCTTCTAGCCGAAAATTTCTTAAACAAATTTGAAAAAGAGTTCGAGGCTAAGAAGTTTACGCATAATACTACAAGTGAAACTTCCCCGGCAGATACTGTAAGATCGGCTGAATTATTGTCCGTTAATGCAGGTCAAAACTACCAACTTGGAGAAGAAGGAGATTTGGCAAAAGCTGCTCAAGTCATTTGTAAGTCAAGTAAAGAAAGCAATGGAGCAACAGAAAATAAGAACGCAGAAATTTTAAAAATTTTTGGCGTCGAGATTATCTGTGACGATTTAATCCTTGATGAGGCTGAATGCGCAGGTAGATTCCTTGATCTTAACGCTAGTGACTGCGAGTAAAGGACAAGTGATTTAGCTTATGACGAGCTAATTATTAATGCTTAGCCATAAGCTATCAATATACTATTGATTCGTTTAGTTGGATTACTTCAAACTTACATAAGAGAATTTTCACAATAGCGATTAAGCGCTTGCCATTCTCGCAAAAGATAGGGGGTACCGTCTTTGCGAGGAGCTGAAAGCGACGCGGCAAACCAGTTATCAAGCAAGGCTTAGGTACGTTGATTAGTTTAGGCTGTATTACTTCAAATTGCCCGAGGAAAATTTTCGTAATGACGATTTTCTGCGCTACCTATCCTTAAAAACACGGTAAAAACTACTTAGCGAGAAGGTAATTCTATACTAAGTTGTTTAAGTATTGGGATACTTATATTACGGTTGATAAACTTATTCGAATTTCAACCATGCTAACAAGTGTTGTAAGTGATAATGAATAATCGTAGGGTATATCTAAGCGAGGTGGATGCTTAAATTTCGAAACCTTAAATATAAATATGAGTGCTAATACGGTTGAAATAGGCTTTAGAGTTTCAACCGCACTAATAAGTGTTATAAGTTATAATAAATAATCGTAGGGTATATCTAAGCGCGGCGGATGCTTAAATTTCGAAACATTAAATATAAATATGAGTGCTAATATGGTTGAAATAGGCTTTGGAATTTCAGCCGCACTAACAAGTGTTGTAAGTGATAATGAATAATCGTAGGGTATATCTAAGCGAACCGGATGCTTGAATTTTGAAACATTAAGTAAGAATATGTGAGTGCTACTACGGTTGAAAAAGCCTTTGGTGTTTCAACTGTACTAATAAGTGCTCTATGAGAGATAAAAACCTACCTGGGGGGAATATATGTATAGGGAAATTAGTTGAGTTGTGGCACTAGAAATAACGAGCGCAGCGTATGAGTAATACGTAAGCGAGGAATGACGACGTACCACACTTCAAATAAATTTACTATACATGATATTTATGTACCGAGTCTGTATACAAACTCGCAGCAGAAGTAGAGTTCTCACAAAGAAGTCTAATGTAAAAATGCGAGGAAAGCGACGTGAATCTTCACTCCTATTAACATTCGCTGCTTCAGGATTATAATTTTCACTTGGATAAGCCCTTCTTATTAGAGAAGCTATAACTGAGAATTCTTTTAAGGTTATTGAGTCAAGCATAAGGTAAACGAGTAGAGAACCACTTAAGCAGTAGTTCTCTTTGCTTTACGAGAAATTTTTCTTTTGCTTTTAGCTTTCACAGACTTAGTACTTTTACTTGCCAAAGCTTTTTTCTTGTATGATTTTTGCGATTGCATCACTTGACTTGTTACTCCAAAATGCTTATCAAGTAAGGCCATCATTTTAAGATCACGTTCGCGTGCACTTCGCCCACCCGTCACCACTCCAATAAGCTTTCTACCGTTCTTAGTAGCACTAGTAACTAAGTTAAAACCTGAAGGTCTTGTATAACCAGTTTTAAGGCCTTCAGCTCCCGCATATTGCTTAGTAACATGGTTGTGCGAGTAAATAGTTCTTCCTTTGTAATTAAATTTTGTTTCCGAAAAAATCGGATAATATAATGGAAAGTCACGTTTAATAGCAATAGCAAGCTTTGCAAGGTCCATTGCATTGGTCTTTTGTTCGCTATGGTGCCAACCAGAAGCATTTTTAAAAGTAGTATTATACATGCCAAGCTGTTTTGCTCTAACAGTCATTTTTCTTGCAAATAGATCCTCACTTCCACTTATAGCCTCGCCAAGCGCCCGCGCAGCATCATTCGCAGAATTAAGAGCAACCGCCATTATTAGATCTTTTACCCTAACCCTCTCCCCTGCTTTAAGCCCAAGGCGCATAGCTGGCATAGCCGCCGCTTCTGGCGAAATAGGTATATATTGATTAAGCCTCAGCTTACCATTCTCTATTGCTTCAAAAGTTAAATATAAAGTCATAACTTTTGTCAGAGAAGCAGGAAAAATTAGTTTATCTGCATTTTCAAAGTGTAATATTTCACCGGTATTAGCATCAACGATAATACTTGAAGCTATTGGATTAATTGGCGCAACAGCTTTCCTCTTACTCTTCTTAGGCGCGGCATAAGCAGAGAACGAAACCGAAGCAACCAATATTAAACTTACTATACGCGAAATTATATTAACTTTCATATGCCTTGACTAAATATGAATATGTTTTACATAAAATTAAAATATATCACAAAATTAACCTAATATCAATTATAAACCGAAAAAGGTTAAAAAACTCTAAAGAAAACTTACTTATGCGAAAATTATTTTCTATAGCCTGATAATCGCTTGTTAATTCCCTTATATATCAGCTTTTCTAAAGATTCAAATGAATTCTGATTACGAGCTGAATAAAGATTATATATGGGTTATTCGTACTGCAGAAAGGATTAATAGCCTTAAACTTTTTGATTATTCTTAATAATTGCAGCCTTAACGCCGGTTGTTTTTCCAACTTTTGTAGCCAGGATCTTTGCTTGCGCAATATCAACGAGCGGACCAATCTTAATCGAGTAAGTTTTATTATTTCTGCTAATCCTAGCTGCACCAAATTTTGTAACCTTAGGTAAGAGCTTTTTAGTTTGAGCGAAGGTTTTAAAATTCCCTAGAACTATATAATATTGTCCTTTGTTTAAAGCTACCGGTTTAGCCTTAAGTTTTTGTGTTTTCTGATCTTGCTCCTCTTCAAACTCAAATATACTTGGACTGACTTCGCTATACTTACTACCTACTAAAGCTAGCTTGCTAGCAACTTTTTGGTTGTTGATATGCTTATCATCCGTTGATTTACTAATTCCGTTCTTATCAAGCCTATTCACAAAATATGAGTCATCGCTACGTTTTGTAAGTAACGTTGTGGTAGAGGGCAAAATATTATGGCGCATATTGACGGTCTTTAAGTAACAATCAACTGAACAAGTAGGGTTGAGAATATCTTGCATAGCTATGCTGCCTTCAACCCCCTCCAGCTGCAGCTTATCTAAAAGCTTTTTTGTTTCCTCTTCTAAGAAAACAACTTTTACCTTTGCAGTGCCCTTTATTTTAAAACCTAAAACTTCTGCAGCCTTTTCAGATACATCGAGCAATCTCTTAGACGAAAAAGGACCACGATCATTGACCATCAATATAGCGCTTTTACTATTCTCGAGGTTTGTAACCTTAATCATTGAAGGAAGCGGCAGAGTTTTATGAGCAGCTGTCAGCATATCTTTATCAAAAATATCTCCATTAGCCGTAGCTTTCCCATGAAAGCCATCCCTCTCTCCATACCAAGAAGCAATACCTACGCTTACATATTTGGTGTAATGTTTTGGATAATATTTAGTTTGCTTGATTTTATAAGGCCTACCTACTTTGAAAGAGCCTTTATACCTGAATGGACTATTGGGAGGTTTTCTATGTTTTTTTACCGAGCTTGACTTACTTGACTTGCCCATATAAGATGATTGACAAGCAGTAAGCGAAGAAGCCAGCGTTAAAGCGGCTATAACTCTTAAAATTATTTTTGTAAATAAACGCATTGAAATCATCATATATAATAGTTATATTATTTTTACACTATTTAAATACAAACTTAATTTATGCAAGTCAAATACGTTTCTTACTTAATATTAATAATTATAAGTCTTTTGAGTCGTCAAGCATATTCCTCTAATATAGATAACTTAGTGCCTGAGACTAAGCAACAAATAAATTACTCTTTTTCACCTATCATTAAGAAAACAGCGCCTGCTGTGGTAAATATTTATACCAAACGACGTGTACAGGTGAATCAATTCTCACCATTCCTACATGACCCTTTCTTTTCGCAGTTTTTCAATAACGAAATGTTTCAACATTTCACGAAAGAGAGGATTCAAAACTCGTTAGGCTCAGGGGTTATCATTTCAAGCGATGGTATTATAGTAACAAATTATCATGTCATCGAAAATGCTGAAGATATATCGGTAGTATTGGATAAAGACCGAGATTATAAAGCCCAGGTTATTGTTAAAGATAAGGCCCATGATCTTGCTTTGCTACGCAGCCTTGACCTTGCAAAGGATAAAAATTTCAAATATTTAGAGCTTGGTAATTCAGATAACTTGGAAGTGGGTGATCTGGTTTTAGCAATAGGGAATCCTTATGGGCTTGGTAAAACTGTAACCAGTGGAATTATATCTGGGCCGGATAAAAGTTTTAGCCAGGAAGTAATGGGTGACTATTTTATCCAAACTGACGCTCCAATAAATCCAGGTAACTCTGGGGGCGCATTAATAAATACTAAAGGCGAGCTGATTGGAATTAATACAGCAATCTATAGCCAGTCAGGGGGTTCGCAAGGACTTGGTTTTGCAATACCTTCAAATACGGTAAAGTCTTTCTTAAAAAATACT
Organism: Rickettsiaceae bacterium; assembly: GCA_029266475.1. Taxonomy (GTDB): domain Bacteria; phylum Pseudomonadota; class Alphaproteobacteria; order Rickettsiales; family Rickettsiaceae; genus JAJFBM01. The sequence continues at coordinate 22,439 of JAQSWU010000027.1, forward strand.
GATCTTAAAGAAGGCAAACTTCTCAAACCTTGGAGCGGAATGAAGGCAGTAGATGTGGATGCTAAAATTAAAGAAGCCTTAAATCTATCACAGCCTGGGGTTATCATTAAAGCCTTACATAAGGAATCTAATTTTGCTAAAGCTGGCATTCGCGTTGGAGATGTTATTACGAAAATCCATGGTCATAGTATTTCGACAGTTAAGGATCTTGACCATAAGCTTTATACAATTGGCGTAAGTAAAAAAGCGAGCGTTGAGTATATAAGAGAGAAATCTACTTATAATGCAGAAATCACGTTAGAAGTTGCTCCTCTCAAACCAGCGCCAGACTACACTAAGATCACTGAAAAATCTTTACTGCAAGGCGCAACTGTAGCAAATCTTTCCCCAGCTCTTGCTGAAGAAATTGAAATAGACCTTGAAAACTTGCTCAAGATCTATGCTGAATATACAAATATAGTCATAGTAACTGCTATTAAGAGTAAATCGATCGCCTTTTCTTATGGCATAAGGCCTGGCGATATCATTCTAAATTATAATGATTTCAAGGTCACAACTATCAATAGCCTTAAGAATAATATCAATAAGGCAGGGCAGCAGCACTTGCTCACTATCCTTAGAAATAACACTATAATTAATATTTCAGGATGATTAACGGGGTCGTAAAAATATCAGGCTATAGCGAGCCCACTAGACTTGACCGCGTCCTCCGTGAACAGTATAAAGGTCTTTCGCAAGGCGCAATAGAAAAAGCGCTTAGGAACGGCCGGATCAAGGTTAATGGTAAAAAGGCTGAGGCAAAACTACGCATCACTGATAATGATGAAGTTTCGTTCCATAAATTTCAGTATGAAGAGACTACCCTCGCCCATAAAAGCGTTACAGCTGAAGCTATTACTTTAAGCCAAAAACTACTTAATGAGTATAAGATATTTGAAAACGAGCAAATACTTGTTATTAACAAACCAGCAGGTGTCGCTGTACAAGGCGGTACAAAAATAAGACTTTCAGTCGATGACGCTCTCAAATACCTGAATGAGAACGGCGGCGAGTATAAGATAACTCATAGGCTAGATAAAGAAACATCCGGCCTTCTCTTAATTGCCAAAGGTAAAGCTGCTGCGCAATATATTTATAAAGGCTTTAAAGAGCGAATTATTAAAAAGCAATATTTAGCAATTCTAGCAGGGATACCAAAAGAGAAAGCAGGGCAAATCGTCTCAAATATTAGCAAAGTCGATTCTAAACATTACCAAAAAGTAGTAGAAAATGACCTTGAGGGTAAAATTGCTATTACTGACTACCAAGTGCAAAAATCGCTTGGTAATTTTGCACTAACGCAATTTTTCCCGCATACCGGGCGCATGCATCAAATAAGAGTACACGCTGCCTCTCTTGGCTGCCCAATAATTGGCGATACTAAATATGGCACAACATCTCAGCCTTATAAAAATTTATTTCTGCACGCTTACACACTTACTCTCCCCTTAGAAATCCTCGGCAGAGAATATGAATTTAAAGCCCCTACTCCAGAGTATTGGGGAAAATTTCTAGGTTAAAATTCATTTGCCTGTAATCTTATCAATCGACTTTTTTCCTTATTTAAGTTTTAAAAGATCAATTATTAGATTATAAGAAAAGTTTTCTTATCCAGCACCTTGTAAAATTAGCTTTTCTAAAAACAAATTTACAATAAAAAAAACAAGCGCTAATAGCTAAAATTTTATCTATATAACAATTATACCTTAAATGTGTTAAGGAAGTCTTAACTTTTTAACAAAAAATTTTAATCACTCTGCTTTATTAATAATGTTTTAACGTTTTACTGTTAACCTAAGCTGTAGCATAGTAATAATTTACTAATTTTGATAATATTATAATAGGGGCGAGTATGGAAGAAGAAGAATTCAATGAATTAATATCGGATATAGAAAACAATAAAATAAGAAAGTTAATCTTAAGCGATGAATTAGATGCAGATCAGCTTGAACAACTTTCTGTAGCCTTAATAAAAAATAAATCTATCATCGAAGTAAACTTTGATGAACAAAATTTAGGAGATGAAAGAATAGAAATTATTAGCAAAGTTTTAGAAGAGAATAGATCTATTACTGAAGTAAGCCTTGCTTTGAACTATTTAGGAGATGAAGACGTACAATTGTTAGCTAAGGCTATTCAAAACAACCCCTCTATTAATTCAATATGTCTTGACGAGAATAGTATAGGCGATAAAGGCGCAGAAGCAATAGCAACAATTATCGAAAACAACGACTCTGTTACTTCGATAAGTCTTGTAAGAAACTCCATAGAAAAGCAAGGAGCAGAGGCACTAGCCGAAGCTTTAATGAAAAATAGGACTATAAATTCAATAAATCTAAGCACCAATCTTTTAGGACCTAAAGGAGTAGAATCTTTAGCTAGAGTCTTAAAGGAAAATAAGTCTATTATTTCTTTAGATATCTCATATAATGATATAGGCGATGAAGGAGCAAAAACTATTGCTTCCGCTCTTAAGTACAATAAGTCTATTAGTTCTTTAGATATCTCATCTAATGACATCGGCGATGAAGGAATCAAAGCAATTGCTACCGTCCTTCAATATAACCCCTCTATTACTTCAATAGATTTTGATAACAACGATATTAGTCGTGAAGGCATAAAAGCTTTAGCTCAAGCCTTAGAATTAAATAAATCTATTACTTCAATGAATTTTAGAGATTACGATTTAGGCGACGCAGAAGCAGAAGTAATAGCTAAAGCTTTGAAAGAGAATAAATCTATTAGTTCTTTAGATATCTCAAATAATAATATAGGCGATGAAGGAATCAAAGCAATTGCTACAGCCCTTCAGTATAACACCTCTATTACTTCAATAGATTTCCTAAACAGAAATATAACTCGTGAAGGCATAAAAGCCCTAGCTCAAGCCTTAGAATTAAATAAATCTATTACTTCAATAGATTTTGGGGGTTACGATTTAGGCGACGCAGGAGCAGAAGTAATAGCTAAAGCTTTGAAAGAGAATAAAACTATTAGTTCTTTAGATATCTCACATAATAATATAGGCGATGAAGGAGTAAAAACTCTTGCTTCCGCTCTTAAGTACAATAACTCAATAACTTCAATTGATCTTAGGGGAAATCGTTTTGGACCTAAAGGAGCAAAAGCTTTAGCCTCTGCTATTCAAAACCACCCTTCAATCACATCTTTGAACATTGCACAAAACAATATATGGGATAAAGGAGAAAAAGCAATTGCTGAAGCTTTGAAAAATAATTTCATCATTATTGAGGTTAAAGGAGTAAATAATGAAGATGTTAAAAAATTTGTAGAAAGAAATAAGAAAATGTTAGATAAGGCATTTGAACACGCTTACGAATATATCTTTAATGGAAATAACGTAAACATTGTTAACGGCAAAGCATCTCCTAACCCTATTTCTCTTAAAGACCTTTCTCTCCTAGAACATCACCAGCAAGAGGTGCAAAATAAACTAGTTGCAAGAGGTATTACTGATTTCACGAAATTCAAAAAGCAACTAAGGGATTATAAAGAACAAAATATGTTTAAGCTCTTGGGGGTAAGCAAGAGCACTCATGATAATCCACTGTTTAGTAAGCTACCTCCGGAAATGAAAGCTGAAATAACAAAGCATGTACCTAATGATTATTTTTTAATATTAAAAGATGGCGCAGCAAAGCAAAAAAATCTTTCACAAAGAGATCGTTCAGGCAAGGAAGAAGTAGATACAAATACTATTAGTAGGGAAGAGTTTAAAAAGGATGCAAAGGATCTGAAGAAGAAATTTCTAGGAAGAGACATTAAGCTATCTAAGAAGGATCGTAGTTATGCTAAACAAATTTTTGAAGAGCGAAACAACCCTGATCAATCAAGAGGTAAAGGTATCAATTAAGAGCGCCCGGTAAGCTCAGAATCTTTTAAAGTTTCTAAGCTTACTTTTACAATTTTTATAAACAAAATATTTTACATTACAAGAATATTTTATTTAAAAAAACCCTACACAATAAAATACATCAAATTAAATTTCTAAAAACAAATATACAATCAACAAACTATCGCGCTAATAGCTAAAATTGCCTTATACGAGTTAATATTTCTTTCGCTATCACCCATTAACCACTCTTTAACCATTTTTCGTTAAAATTAACTCAAGACGAATAATTGCTTATATATTATTTGGAAATATTAATTTTTAATTAGAGGACATGATATGTATGGAGAATTTGATGAAAGTCTAAATCCACATAATTTAGCTTTAAAGGAGGCTGAAGAAAAGTATAAAGAATTCAAGAGCAAGTTAAGCAGCACTCAAACTGAGAATAGTAATTTACCGAAAGAGTATGTCGATTTTTGTGAGCGAACAGCGATAGAAGCTTATGCAAAAGTGATAATGAACAAAGGAAACAGTGAAGATACAGTTATTTCTGATGAAAGCATGCCTGAAATTATTGCAAATATTGAATCAACTCTCAAAAAAGATAGTGAACTAAAAAATGCATATATGAGTTTAATTGCTAAAGGAGATGAAAATTATGATATGGTTATTCAAAGCGAGAAGCTAGGAAGGCAAATTTCTTCAGAGATCTTAAGGCTTGATGAGACCCACAAATCCGCAATAGATAAAGCAGTTGAGAATTCAAAGCCTATTAAAAAATTGAGAAAATTTGATTCCCTTGAAAAAGGTGAAGGAGGCTTATTTAAACAACTCAAACATAAAATTAAAAAAATTGTCTTTAAGTCTTATTCTAGAGCTAAGCTTAAAGCACAAGTAGATGAAATAAAGGCCCCACTTAAGCAAGAATTTCAGAGTTTTGCACCACAGGCAGCTCCTAGCTTTGCTGAAAAGGTTATAAATGAACGCAAAAAGCATTTCCATCAGAAGGTCGAAAAAAGATCACGATAGGGATTTGGACAGTAAAATATAATTTCTCTCACTTACATGAGAGCATACAACCTACGGCAATTTAATATTTGGGCGTCATTGAGTAAAGACTGCCGCTTGCTGTAGGGGCAGCTCTTATTCACGCAAAGTTTCACCGCGACTTATAATTTTTTTATTTACTCAAGTTATCCTAGCAAAAGAGCCACATTAATTAATATTTGTTATAGGATTAATACGCTTTTTACTAATAGCTTTATGGTTATCCTTTATTATTAAAGTTTGAGATAACTATAATTAAGAAAGTTTATGGTGATGATAAAACAGAAGGAAATTAAAAATAATACTTTAATCCAATGGATCCTAAGGATGGACCCCTCAAAAGATATCGATCTTAAGTTTATTAAACAACTTATTGAAGAAGAAGGAGCTGAAATAAATTACATTTGGCCCAAGAACGGCTATAGCGCCTTTTCAGCAGCAGCCAGCGTTAATAATCTGGACTTAGTTAAGTATTTTATCAGTAAAGGAGTAGCAAGCGAAACCATAAACCACCCTTCTAAAGACGGCACCCCTTTGTGGTTTGCAGTAAATAATAATAATCCAGAGATGCTTAACCTCCTTTTTGACACAGGATTTATTAATATTGACAGTATTAATAACGCCCCAGCAAATAAGCCAACCCCGATAGAGACTGCATTACATAACAATAATAATAAGATTCTAGCTGATTTAATTATAAACTTTTTGACCTTAAGTTATAATAATGAACTTCTTAAGCAACAGCAGCACCAAGCCATAAGGGCTAACCAAACAGCAGGAAGTCAAGAGAAAGCTCTAGAAAAGACAACAGTCAGCTCCTCTAAGGCAGAGCAAGATAGCAATACTCCTATTGAAAAACCTGACTCAGATTTAATAGGCGAAACCCCTACTATGAGTTGATGCTTAACCTTTCAAATCATAGAGAGACTGCCGCACCAAACCATATTTATATTTCGTTAATAATTCTAATGTAAAATCGTAACAGTTCTTTTGCAATAAGTTGTTTGCGAAAAAAGAGATGGTAGACAAAATAGGATTACTTATATGAATCAGCGCCAACTTGATCAAGCTTTAATGGAAGCAGTAAAGCGTAACGATATATTATCGGTAGATGATTTAATAAGTAAAGGTGCGGATGTTAATGCGCAGCATGAAGGTAATACAATATTCTTGTACGCTGCTATGAATAATAACCTGCCGCTGATTAAGCATATCCTAGAAAATAAGAAAGTTACAGCAAATTTAGATATAGCCGACGACTATGGTTACACTCCCCTACTCTACGCAGCTTGGAATAATAATTTTCAGTTAGTGATAGATTTAATCGAATACGGCATGAGCAAAGAGACAATTAATAAGGCTAATAGATTCAATAACACTGCGCTTCTGTGGGCTTGTAAGCATAGAAATAAAGAGATGGTTGAACTATTACTCCAGAATGGCGGCAACTCAACTACCTTAAATTTACTGGATAGTGAGGGCTATAGCCCATTTGCAAGAGCAGTCGCATTACATGATTTAGAGCTTGCTAAGTATCTTTATAAACATGGTACTACTATTGAAACAGTCAATAAGCCTAATGTCGCTGGCTATAACGCACTTACATTAGCTGCTAGCAATGGCAAAACAAATCTTGTTAAATACCTTATCGAAATCGGCGCAAAACCAATAGATAACGCAGACGAGACAAGAGACCCAGAAATTAAAAAGCTGCTAATCGCCCATAAATATATCGAAGACATTAGCAATTATAAGAGCGCCCCTACCAGCGATTGCTCTTTAGGATCCTTCAAAGAATTTGCCGAACTAGCCGTTACAGTCTTGAATAATAAGCTTAAAAATGCACATGAGCAAACTATTATTCAACATATTAATAACTTGAAAGCGAATTGGAAAAATAAAGCACTTGAAGATGATTTATACCATTATATAGTCAAAAATTGCCCGCAAATCCATAATTACTCACAAGATAAGGTAAACTTCTATTACAAAGTAATATTAGCAAAGGATGCGTACCTATCGAACCTACCGAATGATATCTTGGTCTATATGACAAGCTTCTTATCCCCTACTGAAACAATATATAGGAATAATTATCACGCTCTAATGGAGGAGCAAGACTTGCAGGCTGCAAAACTAGAAGGAAGCAGCATTGGTAAAATGGAAATTGATTACCTCGGCAACCTAGACGAAATTACTCCTAACTAATTATTGGCAGTAAGCTCCAGGGCTTTGACATTATACCACAAGATGACGATGAAAAGGATATCAAACCAGCGGAGAATTACTCGGCCTAGCTTAACCAAATTAGACCGATGAAAATCTCTATTAATCATTTTTTAATAATTTTATTATAGGGTGATTATATAAGAATTGTTAAGGAAATTTTATGGAAAGCAAAAAATATAATAATAATATTAGTTTAGACAATATAATTAAACATCAAAATAGCACAGGTCAAAAAGAAGATGGTAAGCGAAAATGGGCAGTGTGGCAAGGAGGTGAGAAAGATAACGACTCTTTTCTTCTGCGCCCATTAAAAGCATTAGCACGACTCATGGTAATGCCAGCACAGGTAAAACTCTTATATAATTTAATTAAGCGTTTTAAATCCTCAAATATAGATGATCCTGACTACAAGGAAACTAAATTATCTATAACCCACAAAGACGGTGGTGTGACTGATGGAGTTGAGTATATTTCTGCCGAGCAGCCAAAAGAACCAAGTGAGCAAAAATGGGTAATATATTTTTCAGGAAATACGCAGCCTTTTGAAACTAGGATTGCAGAGCGTTACGAGGATCAAAAGGAGTTAAAATGTAATTATGTCGCCTTTAATTATAGAGGTATTGGGGACAGTAAATACAATAAACCTATGACATATCATAGTTGCATGCAGGATGGCGTAGCACAAGTTCAACGCTTACTCGATATGGGAGTAAAACCAGAAAATATTACCCTAAAAGGTCACTCAATTGGCGGCGCTCTTTCAGTTAAAACTGCAAAATACTTTCACGATCAGGGAAGTACAGTCAAAGTGTATAGCGGTCGCTCATTTGGCTCACTTACGAAAGTACCACAAGATAGTTTTAGGCAAAAATTAGCCAGGTGGATATTCCCCAAAATAGGTTGGGATTTAAAGGTTTATCATGATTATAATGAACTGCCAGCTGAATTTAAAGAGCATTCATATGTAAAACCTAACGATAAGAAGAGCGATGATGAGGTTATTCCTTACCCTGGTTCTTTAGATAGTAAGATAAAGAAACATCCTAAAACAGATCAGCAACGCGAAGAGTATGAGGCAAAAGATAATGAGCGCCGAATAATTAAAAAGTTTGATAAAAAAAGATGGCACGATGCTGATTTAAACAAAATGCAGCATGAAGATGGCTCAACCCCAGCAAAAAAATTCCAAGATTTAGTTAAGAAGGATGTAAGTACATCTGGGAAAGGTAGAGGTGGATAATATTATTAAGATTTTGTTTCAATGAATAGCTTTTTTATTTTGAAACTGATAGACGAATAACTGTTAGGCTTCGCTTGAAGACTGTACTGCGGAGCTTACCAAGGTTCGCTTTGCAATTGACGTCGGAGCGGACTGCGGCGCTCATTGCGTTCGTTTAGCAAGTAACGATTTACTGCCATTCTCCGCCATTTTTCTCATCGCAATAGAGGGAAAATAGTTAAAGCATTAACCTATATTACAATAATTCAACCTAGAGGAGTAACTTTTGACCCCCCCCCTATTTTTTAAAGTATCGTAGGCAGGGTCAATTTAATTAAGGCCTAGAATATCTAATATACCGTCAGCTTCTTGAGTGAAATATTCTTCAGCATAATATCTAATATCCGAAAATTCGTTATTTTTAGAGTCGAAGACTACAAATTTTAAGCTTTTCAATGAATCACTTAATTCGAAATCATAATCTAATTGCCTTAAGAGCTTGTCTAGGAATTTAGTTTCCTCATTGACTTCAGTAATATCCCCCCAGCTATAAACTAACTTTTGTTCGTTTGGTAGCTTGAAATTATCTAGAAATGTTTTTGCATATTTAAAAGCTTGTAAATCATGCCTTTCTGCTAACTTAAAATCGAAATTTGCTTTTGATAGACAGTTCCTAACTGCAGGTATTTCAAGGAGTTGTGTTAAAGAAAGGTTTGCAGCCTTTATCCCATGCTCTTTCATAAAGTTACTATTTAGGCCGAAATATGGCGCATCTTCTAAATGTAAGCCTCCAGCTTTCTCCATCACATAACCAAGAGGAGTTTTATGGAAATTATCCTCTGCTTGTATATTAGCACCCTTTTGAATTAAGAGTTTAACTAACCCCTTTTCTTGAGCCTTGTTGCTAGAGTAAGGTATGCGAGCAATAGCCAAGTGCAGTGGAGTAAAGCCACCATATAATTCAGAAGCTTGGTGTACATTTGCTCCTTTTTCAATTAAAATTTTAGCTTCATCGATTAATCCACATTTGATAGCTAAGGTTAGCGGAGTATTATCAAAAAAATATGCATCCTTATTTCCAGAATACCTAAAGCTTACAAATGCTTCCATTTCCTCAAAAGATAATTTCTTTTCAGCATCAGCCATAATAATTTGGAATAAAAACTTCGCATATTCTTTATTTGGCGTATGGCAAGCAGCTGCTATAGCATCTAGAAGTAAATTATTGCCTTGAGTAACTCCTTGCTCATCAAAGTAATATTTATACAGATCGCCCTTATTGTTGGCTTCATCTTCAATAATGGTAAAAATTACTTGCAAGTTAACTTGCGCCTCGGCTTCTTTTGCAGGAACACCTGTTGCTGCGTGCAATGAGGCTATAGCTTTGCTGCACTTATCTGCCAAATTATACAAATTAGAGTTGGAATACTGTATGGTTGATAGTTTGTTAATTGTGGCTTTCATATTTTTTACCAAAGTTTAATATATAAATAAATATATACTTTTTATTAACTATTGTCAAGCTTTTTGTTATAAGCCTAAGTCTAAGCCAGAAAGCTCCATATTTTCCTCTATAGGAACCTCCACACCAAAAATCAAGAGAGGTGATACGGTTTCATGTTCCATGCGATCAGCCATGTCAGTGTTATTCTCAAGTGTTTTATAATTTACTATATCACCCTCGTTCAAGTCTAACATGCTAGCAGATGCATCTTCAGCAAGGATATTAATACCGAAGATACTTATCTGACTATTTTGCTCAGCTTGCTCGTTATTAAGGTCAAATCTTGCATTCGAAAAAGACTCATTTACTGGCTGCCCTTGTACGGTATTAATTGCTATACTCTCAGGTGAGCAGCAATTATCTTCATAGCCATCGTGTTCAGCGTATGGCTGGTTCAAATCTAATAGTGCATCTTTTTCTATTTGACTATTAAGTTCATTCCCTTTTTCGGTATTCTGACTAGTAATCTTATGGTCTGAGCTTGAAAGTGAACTCTGACCTTGGGAATATTGAGTCACAGAGTTACTTATATTGCTTGAATTAGTAGCGCTAGAAAGAATGTTTAGTTGTATCTTACCTGCATTAGGATTTACCTGCAACTCTTCATAGCTTGTAGCTTCAAGAATAGCTACCTCATCATCCATTGTGGGAGAAGTTACTAATAAGCTATTCTCATAATCTAAGTCATTACTTTCTGATTCGTCTGAGTCTGACTCTTTTCTTAATTTCTTATAAAAGTTCCTGCTTGTTACGGGTTTTCCGTGGTTATCTGGATATAATGGAATGTTTTCAGAAGAAGATGTACTTTCTTCATCGGATTCTTCGCGCTTACTCGATTCTATTTCTTCATGCGTTCTTTTGTTTGCACAAGTACTTGTTTCAAGTGCAACGATTGCTTGGTCTCCTTCAGGTAACGTTTCATTTGCTTGAGAGCTGCAAACTTTGTTAGCCTCTACGGTAAATACTTTTTCAAGCTCTTCCCTTACCTCTAAGTAATTATTTTTTGTAGCAAGCTTCAGTAGTTGTTCTTTTAACCTATTATCCTTTTCATTAAATTCATATGCTGGCAAAAGAATTTTAACGAGCTTTAAAGCCTTTTGCTGATCCTTAGAATGCTGAGCTTTGATCGCCTTATGTAAAGCTGTCTCCTTCCGTAAATCTGTTAAATTTACATTAACTCGATATTCTAACAATTTTTCAACGATTTTCGCGTGTCTCTTTTCTACAGCTATATGTAGGGCAGTTGAACCTAGCATGTCTTGAACATTATTATCTTCTTCAGGTCTCTTTGAATGTGTGAGCAATAACTCGACTACCTTTAAATCACCTTTAGAGCAAGCATAATGTAAAGGAGTTTGAATTTTAGAATCAGTAGTATTAATGTTGCTTCCTGACTTTATTAAAGTTTTGCATATTGCAAAACTTTCTGAATCTACTGCAATATGTAACGGAGAAAAACCTTCCTGATTCTTCACATTAACATCAGCGCCATTTATAATTAAGAGTTTTACAATGTCACAGTTATTACTTTTTACAGCGTAGTGTATTGGATAGTTACCGCTACTATCTTTCTTGTTAAGGTTGTTTATGCGTCCTTTACCTAATAAAATACTTACGGCTGACTCGTTTCCTTCACTTATACAGTACTTTAAAATAGAGATTTTTACCTCTTTTTCATCAATAGTAAACGGTAATTCTTCATGAATATTTAGCTTGAGTGCCATTTTTCTCAGTGAATCCCAATCATGGCCATCAAGAATTTTATTGATTAAATTTACCTTTTGTTTAGAACCGAGTTTTCTTTTCATACTAATAATCGATTTTATAAAAATTTGCTTAGGAGGAGTATTAACACATTTTTATGATTGTGTAAACAAAATTTTAATAAATTATTTAATTCTTTAGAAGAAACCGGTTCAATCCTAACTATTCAAAAAAACTAGAATCATAATGGATTTCTATATATTACCATATTGAGTTAATTTGTTATACTAGGGCCAGCGGTTAAGTAGAGTTTTCTAACGTTAATGAGTTAAGTGATAATTATAGAGTTTTAAAAAAAAATCATTGCAAAATATCTTTATTATTACTATTTAAAGGTTGGCTGAATTATCAAACCTATATTTTCTAGAGCCGATTTAGGCTAGAGAGTAAGAACATATTATTAAAAAAATGAATAAACAACACCAATCTAACATTCTGCGCACTGAGCTTGCTTACGCTTACCAAATACTTGCTCACCTAAAATTAGATGATCATACTTATACTCACCTCTCAAGGCGCGCTGAAGATGGAAGTTCTTACTATATTTACCCGTTTGGCTTATGCTTTGCGGAAGTAACGCCTGAGAATTTAATCAGAGTTTCATTTGATGGTACCGTACTCGAAGGCTCTGAGTACCAATATAATAAGACAGGATATATTGTTCATGGCAGTATTTACCAGGCAAGGCACGATATTAATGCTGCTTTCCATATACATACGCCTCACATTGTAGCGGTTTCTAGTATGCAGGACGGGCTACTTCCTATCAGCCAATGGGCCCTACATTTCTTTAATGGAGTAGCTTATCATGATTATGATTCTCTGGCACTTGCATCAGAGGCTGGCTCAAGGCTGGTCGCTGATCTAAAAGATAAGTATGTAATGCTGATGCGCAGCCACGGTAGCCTCACTTGTGGCAGGACCATTCAAGAGGCAATGTTTTATACTTATCATTTGCAGAAAGCTGCTGAAGCACAGGTCCTTGCTTTATCAATGAACCAACCTTTAATTATACCTAATGATGAGATCTGCAAGAAGACTGTAAAAGATTTACTTACCTTTGAGCAAAATCTTGGCGAAAGAGATTGGCAAGCTTGGCTAAGGCTTATAAATCGTTAAATATTAACAAAATAAGCTGCTTTATCCTTTAAAAATATTTATATATCAAAAAATATTAAAAAATTTTATATTGTTTTTTAATGCTTTCTTTTCTAGTATGGTTATTGAGAAGAAAAATAAATACAAAAAGATTAGCCATTAAGCAGGTCTAATGCTTCTCAAAATATTATGCTTATCTATAATATTAAGCCTTCAAGGAAAATAACTATTTTATTCCTAGCTTATGCACATTAAGGAAGCCTAAATAGATTATATTCCTTCGGTTAAACCTATAGATATTCATTTTATAAAATTCAAAAAGGAGGAAAACTATGAAAATTATAAAACCATTTATTGTTTTAGTAACTTTAGCTTTAACCGGCTTTAATACCAATGCTTACGCTCATACTGAGAGTAGTAAAGCTAAAAATATTATACCAGATACTACTATAACTGCAGCGATTAAGGGAAAATATGCTTTAGATGAGAAAGTAAATGCTCTTGATATGTCAGTTAAGACCATTAATGGAAAAGTTTATTTAAAAGGTAAAATACCTGATCGTGAGACAGGAGAGAGAGCAATGAATATTGCGCTTAATACTAATGGTGTTAAGGAAGTCTTTGGTGAGTTTGAAGGTGTATGGCGCGCAGCGCACGAAAAAAGCACTCCAGGGAATATTGTCTCAGATTCAGCAATTACTGCTGCTATCAAGAGTAAATATGCTTTAGATGAAAGAATAAGCACTTTTGATATCCATGTTACGACCGTTAATGGTAAGGTAACTTTAAAAGGTGATGTTTCTGATTTAGACGTGCTAGAGCGCGCATATTCAATAGCGCAAAATACCAATGGCGTTAAAGAAGTACATTATAAATTTAACTATAAGCGCTAAAAATGGCCTTAAGATAAAAAGGTAAGTCTTACCTTTTTATCTTTGCCAGTATCTATTAATTAGCTGTAAATTACTTTCTTTTACTAATCAGAAAAGCTCCTCCCCCTTTCAATATATATAAGAATATTAATAGCTTGTTAAAACAATCTTCGCTCAGAACTTGACACTTATAAACTTATATGTATATTTAATATATATTAATAAAGTATTTATAAGTATCTATATGAAAGACTCAAAACAAGAAATTGACGTTTTAAGCAATGATGAAAAAAATTCTTTAAATCATATGCAGGATTTAATCAGCCTTATTGAATCGGCTATTAACAACGATAACGTACAAGAACTAGATAAAATTTTGCCCCAAAGTAATTTAGAAGGAATTATTATAACTGTTTTGGATAAAGTTGGAGCTGAAGTTAAGTACAATTTACTCCACTTTGCAAGTTATAAAGGAGCGATTAACTGCATCAAATATCTTGTCGAAGATCGAGGAATGGAAATAAATATCAAAGGGAAGGCCAACTCTACATTACTCCACTGGTTAGGCGAAAAAAATGCTTTTAATATAGTTAAATATTGTCTAAAGGAAAGAAAATTTGATGTAGATGTAAAAGATGATTACGGGAATACGCCATTACTAAAGGCACTTATGATCAGTAATTTTAAGGCCGTTCAAGCTCTTATTACATTTAAAGCTGATTTGCACATAGTAGCATCAAATTCGCTAGATTGCATTAATATCGCAACTCTTCAAGGGAATCCTGAGGTAGTAAAGTTTCTTTTCAAATCTGGCGCAACTATAAAAAATACTAACACATTAAAAAATGCTATTCATCAATATGATTTAGTAACCCGCACTCAAAAACTACACGAAGTAAAAAAATTAGAAAATAACTTAAAAGAAGCAACACCTGAATCATATATTGAAATTATCAAAACCCTTATTGTGCACGGCGCTACAAAGCTTGATGATAAGGATCGTATATCAAATGAGCTAATACTAAACATGCTTAAAGCCCAGGAATATATAGATGATATTCTAAATAATCAGCAGACAACAGAGTTAGCTTTGAGCCACGAACTTGAGGAGATGGTTTTAGCAAGAGTCTGGAATAAAATGAAACATGATTTTAAAGCCAAAACACTTTATATAGATGATATGAAATCGGATTTAGAAAAGCAGATTAGTTATAATCCTTTTATAGTTAAAGTTATTTCAAAAATTGAAGATTTCCAATATGATGTTCATAATGCAGCTCTAAAAGCGGCAATAAATAGCTTCAACATCAGTTTCTGTGGCATTCTTGAGGATATAAAGGCGGCGTTCGATTGCTCTAGAGATGAAAGTAAAGATGTGCTTGCAAACCTACTTTCGGCTTATGAAAAAAATAAAGATAATGAAATCATATTGCAGCAGCTAGACTTTCTTAAAGAGAGTTTCGAAAGTTATCTGGCAGAGAAAAAATCTTATTTGTTCTCGCATGCAGAGGAAGGCAGTCTGCCTTTCCTTGAAGAGTCGCACGCAGAGCTAAAAAATATATTAGAGAAATTATTGGTTCTCGCCGGTATAGATAGTGATGGGTGGGAAGGAAACCTCAGAGCGCAGGATATAGAAGCAATCCTGTTTTATAGCTTAAATCCTCATTATCAGAATGCTGAGATACTAGCGGATACCGCCTATGATGGAAACGATGCAGGGAGTTATTTAGATTACGAACTTGCGTTAAGAGAAGCTGACTTTATGCAATTTGCAGGCTCTTTCGAGTAAAGCTCAACCAGGGCAAATAAAGGTAGGTTAGGCTTTGCGCAGCAATTCAATGACATCTTACTTTTTTACAATGATGACAAAAAAGTTAATGAATCAACCTATCCACCTTTATTCGTTAATACATATTACAAGATTTCAACTTAGAGTAGTAATTTTTGATACCCCCCCTATTTTTTTTAGAGTACTGTAAGTACAAAAATAGTCATTACGAAAATTGCCATTGGGCAATTTGAAATAATCCAGCCCAACTTATCATTATACCTAAGCTTCGCTTGATGACTGGACTCCTACGCTCATTGCATTCGCTTAGCAAGTGACGACGCTCTACCCCTCCCCCCTATTTTTTCATAAGTATAGAAGGCCGCCTCAAGTTACTAAGGCTAAATCTGAAAGTTTAATGCTCTCTTCAAGCAATTTAATATAAGGCGGGTCTTCCACTAAGTAATTTTTGAATTGTTTTCCTAGGTATTACTAGGCATGCATACCATCATTACGAAAATTGGCTTTAGACAATTCGAAGTAACACAGTCCAACGAATCATTATTCGGGGAAGCACCGCCTATTCTAGCGGTTTTTTGCTTTCAATGCTTTTTTATCCTTTTCTGCGTCTTTTCTAGAGGGCAGTTTAGCGTTTTTCACAATACCGTAAGGAGCAGCGTAAAGATCTAGACCGAAGATTTTCTCAGTTGCCTTAAGGTCTGGTAGTTTAATACTAACATTCCGCTCTATAATAGGCACCTTCCAGAAATCTTTTCGCTGTGGAGGGTCAAATGAAAAACCTAAATAATTGCCCTTACAACATCTCCTTGATCCGAATCTAGTATCAATAGTTAAGTAGTCATACGGGCTATCTATATTTTTTGTATAATTAAAGGATTTTAGCCTAAAGTAATAAGATTTTAGTACGGCGCACAGGAACCCTGTAGTGTCTATATCTATATTTATAGAAGGATGGCTATAAGGTCGCATATAAACTAGAATCCCGCCATCGATGTTACCAGTACCTCTATACTTAAAGAAATCTACTACCTCTATACCTGGCTTAAAACCGACAGTTAAATCTTTACCATCTATAATATTGAATTCTCTCGCTCTAAAACCTTCATCGATTTGTATTCTAGCATTATAAACCGTGACCGTATCAAGTATTGATTCATAACCAACATTTTCAGCAAAAGTTAGAGTACCTGTCGTCGTTATGTCTAAGTCATACCGGTTATTTAAGGTACCGCCAAATGTTATATCACCTGTAGTTGTGTCGATTTCTATATCTCTATCTAAATATGCTGGCATCGCAAATATTAAAGAACCACCAGTGCCATTAATGTCGCCGCCTAAATGCAAATCACCTGTACTTGTAACTTTAAAATCATGATTTACCATCTCAACATCTATAAGCGAAACGTTACCAGTGCCAACGTCAATCTCTGTATCCTGGTTTAACATTAATTTCTTCCTTAGATCGAGACTGCCTGAAATGCCATTAAATGTAGCATATAGATTAAGGTTACCGCCTGTACCTATTATGATGTCAGAAACACTTAAATTTACATTTTTCGTAATATCAATATCGGCAGGTCCATTATCTATCAATGTACCACCTGTCAGAGTGATAGGTCTATTAAACTCTAGTGGGAGTGTGCTAGTATAGTTCCCTTTTAAATACAGATTACCTGTACCGTAGATATTAAAGACATTAGATCCCATGGCAACGCCTGCAAGATAAAGGTCCGCAGTACCATTGCCTATATCAGCTGCTGCCTGCAGAGTAATTGGTCTATTTATCGTTATAACAGTATTATTACTGGTTATATCTCCCCTGAGATTAAAGAGGCCGCTACCATTTATCGTTAGTGTATTATTACCCCCTATAATTTGGTAAGTATCTAACAATCCTGTGCCGGTATTAATAGTGCTATTTGCGCCTAAGGTAATGTCGCGAGTAGTAGTAAAGTCACCACTGATACCATCGATATTACCATTTAGATTGAATATGTTATTACCTATAATGTTTAAATCATAGGTTTTAAGGTCAACATTTAAAAGATCTATATCAGCTGTCCCTGTGTCTATCGAACTATCCGCTGTTAGCTCCATATTTCGGTTAACGTTGAGTGGTGTGTTGGTACTTAGATAATCTCCACCTAAATATAAGAGCCCAGTGCCGACAAAGGCTAAAGTATTGTCATTTGCCGTAGTATCGGCTAAATAAATAGCACCTAAGCCTGTGGTTAGGGTCCTTGTAAGGCCAGCTGCCGGCAAATTCAAGTTGTTATCAAATCTGATATAACCGTTAGAGTTGCTAGTATCAAGGTTGGTAGTAAGGTTTACTGGATCTAAAAATCTAAGCGCACCACTACTTGCAGCAACAGTTGACTGCGATGCACTGACAGTTATAGTCGCCCCGTTAGTATTAAATATTGTAGGTGATGCAAAGCTGTAAGAAGCTGGTAGCGATATTGCGCCAGTTGTTGAGCTACCAAAATTAAGGCTGCCTGCAGAGATAGCGCTCATTGTAGCTGCAGCTATCCTATAACTCGTTCCAGCCGGATTTAATGTTATAGCCGATCCTGCAGTTTGAGGCTGCATATATACATTACCCTGCGACGCTATCGTAAGATTTGAAAGGCTGATTTT
The DNA here is from genome assembly GCA_029266475.1 of Rickettsiaceae bacterium. Lineage (GTDB taxonomy): Bacteria > Pseudomonadota > Alphaproteobacteria > Rickettsiales > Rickettsiaceae > JAJFBM01. The sequence goes on from JAQSWU010000027.1 coordinate 40,493, forward strand.
ATCCGCTGTAAGGAATATATTTCCAGTTTGCGCTGCATTACCTATAACATTTGCTCCCCATGCCTCGCTTAGAATGCCATAACCTGCTGCAGCTGTGCCGTTAAGCGTTATTGAAGCGCTACCTGTGGAGATTATTTTTGACGTAGAGTCTAATACAATACCATCATCCGAAGCGCCAAGACCAGCAGTATTTCCGGTTATAGTTATATCCCCGCTTACTGATTTTACTGTAGTACTGTCAAAATATATAGCATCATTGCTACCACTACTTGTACCGGTTAATGTACCATTAAGAATAATCTTAGCAGTCCCGGTAGACTCAATGGTAGAGCTATCAAAATTTAGCCCTTTATTCCAACCACCTGTGCCATCCGTACTACCACTTAAAGTAATATCACCAATGCTAGATTTTATAATCGTATCATATAAATAGAAAGCTTCTGGGCCAGAATTCCCTCTACTTGTTGCAGTCATTGTAATTGTACCAGTGCCTTTGGACTCAATTACTGTTTCCTCCATATAAGAACCAAAAGCCCATGCACCCGCTGCTGAGGTAGGGTTACCATTACCAATAATTGTTAAATTTCCGTTATTGATATATATGAAGCATTGATAACATAATAATCCATCATTGCTAGTAGTGTTATTTCCTCCGCCAGTACCAGTTATATTAATATTACCAGAACTTGTTGCTTCGATAGTTGATTGAGAGAGGTCTACCCCTCTATTACTATTAAGAATTGGCCCTCCCGTACCAGTTATATTGATAGTTCCATCTTCTACTTTTAAAGAAGAAAAATTTTCCAAGGATATGCCTGTTCCCCCGGCGCCTGCGCCGCCTAAACCTTTAAGTGTAATAGAACCATTTCCTGATGTTTCTAATTGGGCGCCATTAAGGTATACCCCTAAATATCCAATCGGACCAGCCCATCCCTTACCCGTTATGCTTATGTTGCCTCCGTCTGCAAGTAATTTTGCATCCCCTAGGTACACGCCATACTCTTCGAAGCTACTACCAGTAGAATGAACGGCACCTGCGTCAGTACCTACAGCATAACCAGTTGTAGGGTCAGCTCCTCCACCAAATATGATATTACCACCCTTAGTCTCTATTACAGCCTCGATTCCTGCTCCTCCCCCAACGAATGTAATCTCACCACCCAAACCAGTGTTTGCAGTATCGATATTAGAGTTGAATATCACATTAAGCTTACCACTAGTAGATTTGATATTCCTCTGAACAGCATTATTTACTATGCTTCTGTCGGCATTTAGTCGGAGAGTGGGATTGCCATTTGCACCACCAGCAGTTGTTACAATGTCTGCTGCTATTATAATGTTACCACCCTGAGAATTAGCGCCACCCGCGCCTGTCGTTACCGTAACATCGCCGCCTGCATCAAGAGCAGTTGTGATTGAGATAACATTCAATGTTGCAGAGTCATCAGTAGATGTGAAATTTGGGCCCGCACTCATATTGAGCGTTGCCCCTGTTATTGTAATATCGTTAGGATCTAGCAACCATTCTCCGGGGCTTAAGCCTCCTTTAACACTTGCTGAGCCATTTATAGTAAACACTTTACCTGAGGTCTCTACAAGGCCGCCCTTACCGCTAGCACCACCTTCAGCCTTAGTATGCCCACTATAAACTAGGTTCTTATCTGCCCAAACTATGACCTTACCACCATCGCCATTAGTACCACTGCTACTAATCTTTACATCGGGCCCAACATAGCTATACATTGAAGACGGAAGGCTTGGCCCGCCCTGAAATGCTCCACCAACATAAATTTCGCCGCCAGCTGATAGGCCGTCAGCGTCAAGCAAGATGATCTTACCATCCCGCTCTGCAATAGATGTTGCAACCATCGAGCCACTAACATCAATAATACTATCAATAGCATTTCTTGCTTTTGCGGCTGAAAGCTCAATAATGCCGCCTTTATTATCAATCACTCCGCTCATACGCAGCGACTGGCTCTCAAGCTGATCAGTTACATCAAGCTCTATCAGCTTATCGCCAAATAGATCAAGCGTAAACCTATCGCCTGAGCCAAGCGAAACTTTACTAAGGCGACCCTTTATGGTACCTGCATTCTCTACATGCGGCGCTACAAAGCCAAGTACCCCAGCTTCTCTAATATTTATCTTACCTTCGTTAATGATTGCTGCATGCTTATAGCCTGGTAGGTTAAACTTCAAACTACCAGCCCGCATGAAATCATCATTTAAGATGTTTGCGCTACTCGCAATGAGCCCTCCTAAATCAACCATAGCACTAGAGCCAAATATAATACCATTCGGGTTGACTATAATAAGGTTACCATTAGCAGTAAGACTACCATCAATTTGAGATACAAAATCGCCACCCACTCTGTTCAGTGTAATAGAATCTTTCGACGGCTGCGTAAAATG
>JAQSWU010000058.1 GCA_029266475.1 Rickettsiaceae bacterium
CTTCTCCTAAAAAATAGTTTAGACCCTGTTTATAGGATAAATTTATTTGGTCTAATATCTTAGCTCTTTCTTCGGTGGGATCTTTATCTTGTATAGTAGGTTCAATCGACAGTAATTCTTCCAACCTTGAAATTTCTTCTTCTTGTTTCCCTTCTTTAAGAGTATTATTATTTATAATATTCTTATTTATACTTACAGCATCAGATTCTAACTTATCTTTCATAAACACCCCTACTCTAAGCTAAAGCGACTTTAACTCCTAATGTATAAGCATAAAATGTTAAAGTAAATAAATATTTACGTTTATACTCTTGCTGTATAGTAGGTAAATCTTTTGAAAATAAGATCTTTGAATACTCGGTATTATGAATAACGGGCCATGCCTACTTAAAATTAAAATAAGGCAATGGCACATTTGATAATGAATTTTGCTTTAAGTATTTAGTATAACCCATATATAGCTCTTAGCAAAATATTCTATTGCTCCGAAACTCCAGTTAATCCTAACTCTTCAGCAATTATTCCTTCGGCTCTTATACCTTCACTACAAATTACAATTAGTTGATCATCTTCTATTCTAGAAGCGAATCCTGGGGTATTATTGAAAGCATCTCTAAGCGATTGTAAGCTATGAAATTCTTTTACATCTTCGCCTGGAGAATAGCCTAAATCGTTTACAAATACTTTTAAGTCATAATAAGTTGTATTACCAAACTTCCCTAACTCAAAAGGTTGGTTACATACATACTGTTCTATGTGTCCCTTACTCGTCATTATATATAACTTTTTATCCTTAGGGATTTTACTAAATGTTTCACTTGTAGAATATGCTCCAAGTATACCTTCACCAGAAGTCATAACTTTAGTACATAATTTATAAAAAAACTTTTTATCATTTTGATCAAACATAATAAATCCTTTATTTGTTAATTTAAAAAGTAGAGAAATTATTTTATCGAACTTACAAGAATTATCTTAAGCAATACCCATTATTTAAGAGTTATAGACTCTACGCTTAAATAAGCTTGTGCGAGAAAAATAAAAAATTTCATGTTAGTCCTCTAACTCCACACTACGCAACCGATGTTCAGATTTTCTGATATAATATTCTTTTATAGAAAAAATGATTTCTTGCGCTTGATGTAATGTGTAATCATTCTTTAGAAGTATGCTAAGCAAATCCTTCTCATAAGATGAGTAAAGTAAAGTATCTTTTAGAATTATGCTGTCTTTGACCATAATCAGTACTATTTTACTATTAAACGAATTTAGTTATTAGAGGGTTCTAGGAAATTCATTCCATTTCTCTTAATACGAAATATAGGGCTGGAGTTAAGTATGGGCTATTCTCTAAAATCACTTAATCATATGATTAAGTGATTTTATATATGCCCAATTTAGATGATTTTTTGGGAAATCTATTATTGATTAGACAATTTCTTCTAGTTTGTATATCGCTGCTTAAATAGATTACTATTTTGGCTCTATAGCACTATAACTAGTAAACATTTGGTCTCTGCAATTCCTTATTAATGGAATCCGCTAAAATTTTGAACTTATTCATAAGCAAAGTCAGTTCTTTCTTTTTAGTATCAGCAATAATCGGTTGAGCAATTAATCTTTCGCATACTTTTACTAATCCTAAACACGCATCTGCTTTAGAAAATTCAGTGTTTCTACTCAAAGATTTGGCTTCATCAAATAATTGATAAATTATCTCTAAATCGTTCCCATGCTTGAAGTTTAGACGTGAAATCAATTGATTTTTTAATCCTTCGAACTTATAACCCTTGTCGTAACAAACCAATAAGAAATGTCCTAAATTGTTATAAAGATCGGCAGTTATTCTTGACAGCGTATTATGTTGCTTAAGAAGGTCAAGGACTCCTTTACTATCATATTTTCCGAAAACCTGGTATGAAATAGTTTCTAGAGCTTCAGATCTATCAGCCTCAACATTTGAAAGTGAGAGTAGTTTTGTATAAAGTTTTATTATTCTTTTGCAGCAATCTGTAATGTGGTAGATATCTTGATTAGGGATAATTGATTCAGGCTTATGATTGTTAGGTCTATAATCCTTCTTATATAACTTATTATCCTTTTGAAGTATAGAGTAGATTTTAATACAATCTCTTGTTTCGCTAATAGCTAAACTAAAATTACTATTCTTTATAAGAATATCTATTCTATCGGATTTTACGATCGCATGTCCATTCATCACGCTTAGAATTGCTTGGAAAAGATTTAATTTGTCCCCAAGATAACGGGATATATTAAAATATTTTTCGGCTAAATCCGTTTCTTTTAGATATATTGATTTGCGCCCTAAAAAATAGATAGTCACTGCATACATCTCAGGTAAATCCTTTATTATCGAAAGCTCGGTTAGAGTTTCAGCAGGGGTTAATATTTCAAAATTAATTTTCATTCTACTTCTAGCAGAAACGTATTTCTCGGCAGAAGATTTAGCATATAGAAGAATTCTCGCTGCTTTATCTGCATTATGTTCTTTGAAAAGAATATAACTAGCAATAGCATTTAGGTTATACAAACAATTAATAAACTCATCATGCTTCAGGCTGCAAACATTGAATTGTTCGTCTATATTTCCGTAAACTATAGATTGTATTATATGACCAAACTCTTGAATTATACTATAATTAGCTTCTGCCTGTTCCTTTGAAAGGTTACGCACAGAAAGATTCTCATTATATCTTGTAAGTAATGTATAAAAGTTGTTTTGAGATATTGAGCTTTTATCTAAATTATTCGAGATCTCTTTGTTACTTGTAGTTTTAAAGGGAAAGCTTATACTCAATAAACCTACACCTAACACCAGGAGTAAAGCCAGGAAAAAATATTGAGAGTTACTTCTAGCAAGTGAGTTAAACTTAGAAAGATTATTCTTAGGTTTCAATAGACCGGTGGTAATAGAATTCAAGCTGTATAATGGGTTTTTTATACTATTATATCTTTCCTCAAATTTCCTTTCACTCTTATTAATATTTAACTCTGGAAGTATTCCTTTTAATATATTAAATAATAAGAAATAATAGCTTTTACAATTATCTACATCAATAAACTCTACAGGTAATTCCTTGTCCAAGTTATTAGGGTTTTCAATAGATCTATGCAAAAGTATTACAATATTATTTGAGCCATTTTTCTCCCTATTTGTCTCAACAATACGCTCTAAAAGCTGTTGGTTATTTATATAATCATTTTTAGGCAGAATAAATAAATAGGATGTCTCTTTATCGATGTTTCCTAATACTGGCACAATATCAAGGAAGCTTTCTTTCGTATGCAATGCAGAGTTAGAAAAAAAAATCCCTAGATCACTTGCTAATTTATGTGTAATATCCGAGAAATTGTCCTCATTGCGAATATTAACAATAACCACTGAAGACAAAGTTTTCTTCGCTGAAGAGTTGATCTCATATAACGTCCTAACAAATTCTTTTTGTATTATTAGACTTTGATAATAGTCTCGTATTATTTGATGCTTATTAGAGCTTTCAACGAAATTTATAATACTATCTTTCGCGCTTCCACCGATTTTACGTCTTATATTAAGTATATGTGTCGCTATTGACTTTTCACCAATAGGTCGCATTGTAGTTGAAAGAAACTCAGAGATCCCTTTTAAACTTTTTCCGTTCAATATACATGCAATAACATCTATCTCCCTAGGGGTAAATTTTATATCGCTTATATATTCTAAATCTCTTTTATAAATTTCTTCTGGCAGGGGTATGACATTATAACTATGTAGTACAGTAGACATTTCTACAAAACCTTTTACTATTAAGCGATATTTATCTATATGCTTTAAATGTTAATACATAATAGTAAATTACTTTATCTAGAAAAAAATAGAAACAAGTATTTTGATTTAATGCCTCTCTCAAAAACTTTTCTACTATTTTGAACCCAAGTTAAACGTGGTCTATAGGTGCATTTATACTACCTGGGCTTATGTTATAGTCAGGTATAATTTCGTTTGGATGGCTATGGTCGGAAATGTCATCATCGTTGTGCTCTTTTAAATGCTGCTCTATAAAGGATGAGTTATTACTGATTATTTTTTCTATACTCAAGGCTTTTTTGTAGCACTGTAGCGCTTTCTTATACTCTCCCATATCTCTGTAGACAATCGCTAAGTTATTGTAACTATCGGCAATTTCAGGATGATTGGAATTGTGCGCATAAGCTTTACGTCTTACATCTAATCCTAGCTTGTGGTAATTTATTGCTTGCTCATAATCACCCTTATTACAATAAGCGGTACCTAAGTTAAAATAACTACCAGCAATATAAGGGTGATTTGGCTGTTTCTTATAAGCCTTATATTTTAATTTTAAGGCTTCTATAAAATATCTTATTGCCTCTTCATAGTTTTCCTGACCCATATATGCATTTCCTAGATAATCATAACTTGCAGCAATATTTTGAAAGTTAGGATAGCTCTTATATACTATTTGCCTTATATACAATGCTTTCTCGTGATACTGTAATGCTTTATCATAATTTCCCTTTTGACTGTATACAATACCTAAACAGTGATAAGAATCAGCGATTTCAGGGTTGTTAGGGTTATTCTTGTAAGCTATAAGTTGTATTTCCCTTGCTTTTTTATAGTATTTCAAGGCTTCATTATACATTCCCTTATTATTGTATATATTACCTAAATTATAATAAAAGATAGCAACATGAGGATGGTTAGGATAATCCTTATAGACTATGCTTTGTATTTTTAATACTTCATTTTGAAAATGTAATGCTTGATCATAGTTTCCTATATGTCTGTAAACAATAGCCATATTATTATAGGTATCAACAATGTGAGGGTGGTTGGGATTATGCTTAAATGCTATGTGTTGTATCTCTAATGCTTTTTCGTGGCACTGTAATGCTTTCTCATACTCTCCATTTTCACAATATGTCTTCCCTAGATTATTGAAGCTTACAGCAATATTAGGATGGTTCCATGGACGATTATATGTATTGTTTATCAACAAATGTAGCTTATCACTTAAGCGGAGGCTACTTCCTATTGCACCTACTTTCGTATAAAGAAAAAATAGGTCTTGTAATAAATTTATATTCTCGGGTTCTTCTTTTTCTGCCTTCTCCATATACTTTAGCGCTTTACTATACTTTAAGAACCTAGCATGAACCATTCCTTTTGTATAATTACTTTCTTCCAGTAAGCTATCCTGTCTAAGTAATAGTTCAGATAAAATATTATATTCCTTATCGTAAAAAAAATTCACTATAAACTGCAGTCTTATAATTATATAATAAAAATGATGTAGTATCGCAGTATCCTTAATATAAAAAGTTTCCTCTAATAGCAGTTTTTTTTGTTGTTCACTTAAGTGTTTTACCGCTGGTACGTACGTTGACATATTCTCACTTTGACCTTTATTATGACAATAGGTTGCAAGCCTAAGCTCTGTAACAATACTGATAGCCTCCCTTAGGTGTTGAGCACCATCCTTTAGCAATATTTGATCTCGTTCCATCTTATCTATTACTTGCCATACTGATAGACCAGCTTGACCTATATCTGGTGCAATCTCATAATAATTCGCTAGATCATCTATTATTCTATCGCCTATACGGAATATATCCTTCTTTACATCTATGAGCTTTCCCTCCTCGTCTTGCCCTAGCTTTACCGAAAATAAGTTTAAATCCTTCTGGAGTTTTTCTAAAGCTCTTGCTTTTACTGTTTCGATATCAACAGATTCCTTTATCCCGTGCCTATAATCATTCAATAACTCTTGCCTGCCATCTATAAGTAATACAAGCCTTAATGCTTGCACTAAGAACATATCTGACTCAAACCAATTGACTTGTACAATATCCTCCTTGTCTACCAAGAGGTGTTTTGCAAGCATGCCAATCAGGTCCATCAAAACTAAATCCATTAGGCAACACATCATCCCAAAACCAGTCATCCTCCTCTTTAGCTGTCCTAAAGTTATTCAAAGCTTCTACACCCATACTTCTAAGCGGTGTCTCTCCTAAATTCACTACCTTAATATGCATAAGCTTCGTTAGGTTCCTAAAATATTCCTTATACTCTGCCTTATCTTCATTTATAAGTATCGCAAACTCTAAGTCAGACCACGGAGTCATCCTACCCCCAGCAAGCGAGCCTAAGGCTATAAAACTATATTCACACCCTTTAGGTATAGGACCTAATTGTTCAATGCAGTCTCTAATCAACTTCTGCACTAAACCAGGAGCCTCATACTTGTTAACATTATTATTTACAAAGACACTAGTACAATAGCTATATAGGTCCTCTACCTCCTTGGCTCTTTCAGCAATCCTCTCAATCGTTATTTCATCTATCTCAACAAGCCATTCCTTACATACTGCCCGTAAGTTTAACAATTCTTGCTTATAAGCTGCAGCCTCTTTCGCATAACTAGCTGCTTTATCTTCTGTACTTGCCTCAGCATTCGATCTGCATATAGAGTTAAGGAAATACTCTTCTACAGTGTAAGCTTCTCTTAGAAAGTCTATCTTGTTCCCATCTGCATTATATAGAGTAATCTTATACTTCTCTGCAAATCCCGCACAGTATTGAAATATCGCTGCAGCTTTGGCATGATTATTAAAGTATTGTGAGCTTGATAGATATATATGCCCTAAGTGATACATTGCATCAAGTACTTCTTCCTTACAGTCCTCAACACTTACATATAGGCTTTGCATTACAGGCTTACTTAATACCGGCTTTAATACTTTAACAAACTCTATCTCCGCTAAATCAAAATCTTCTCCTAAAAAATAGTTTAGACCCTGTTTATAGGATAAATTTATTTGGTCTAATATCTTCGTCTTTTCTGCAGCGCGGTCTTTATTAATTATAGAAGGATTGTATATAGAAAAGTCTTCTTCAATAAAGGTTTCTACCTTAAAAATTGGCTCATCAAATTCTATCCTTTTTTTACTCTCTTTAAAAATAAGATGCTCTTTATTATTATCATAACCATCCACTTCAACTATCTTGCGTTTCATATATACTCACAACATCAGTTAAAATAATTCTAAATACTACAGTATAAACGAAAAATACAGAAGTAAACAGATATTTACTTTTATACTCTTGCTGTATAGCAAGTAAATCTTTTGAGATTCAGACCTCTGAATAATAATCTGTATTATGAATAACGGGCTATGCCTACTCGAAATTAAAATAAGGCAATGGCACATTTGATGATTAATTTTGCTGTAATTATCTATTAAAACTTTTAGCAAAATACTCTACTGCTCCAAAACTCCAGTTAATCCTAACTCTTCAGAGAGTTTCGAATATAGGGTAGCATTACTAAAATCGTTCGAGAAAGGATCTTTGAATGTTTCCATCGAAACTTAGTCTAGTTGCTCCTCTAAAACATCACCAGATAGAGACATTAGCCATTTATTTTGAGCAAAATCTGCATCTTTATACTTTGTAGCGTTAAACAATCCTTCTAACATTTTATTAAAACAACCATCTAAGTATATTTTTGCCTTAGGATTCTCACCTTTTAACTCTATATATAATTTATAATCTAAAATAGCAGACACTAAATCTCCTGAAAGCTCATATGAGCGAGCTCTGTTAAACAATAAAATGATCTTTTTATCTAATAACTGATCAGAATTAGATAGTTTATTTATAAGGTTCAAACACTTTGTATACTCAGAAATCGCTTTTGTAAAATCCTTTTTTAAATAAAAGCTTACTCCTTTTTCATTTCCTGCAATAATTTTTTCTTCATTTTGTTTCTCCTTCATTTTGTTTGTTACAGCAGGTGTTATAAGAGTATGTTCTAGACTTAATTTAACGTATAAATTCTTTCCAAAATCACTATTGCCATTCAAAAATTCTCGCTTACTCAATTGATTTAAAGCAGTGCTACTCATAGCTTTTAATTCTTGTATTATACTTTCTTCTTTGTAACAAGAGAAGATTTCTAGGGCTTTCAAGGCATTATCGTATGATTGTTGGTATTTACCTTTCCTTGCGAACAATGAAGCTAACTCATAATAACTAGTACCAAGTTCCTTATGATTAGGAAATTGCGCATAAGCTTTAAGCCTTATCCTCAAAGCTTTTTCGTGATACATTATTGCTTGCTCAAAATCTCCCTTATCGCTATAGGCGAAACCTAAATTGTTATAACAAACAGCAATTTGAGGATGGCTAGGAAAACACTCATAGGCTTTTAACGTTATGTTTAATGCTTGCTTATCATATTTTATAGCCTGTTCATAATCTCCCTTATTCCTATAGGTTGCTCCAAGGTTAAGATAACTGGCAGCGATATAAGGGTGGTATGGGTTAAATTTATAAGCTTCAAGCCTTATGTTTAAAGCTTTTTCGTGATACATTATTGCTTGCTCATATTCTTGTTCTTTATCATATTCATTCCCTAGATTATTATAGATTACAGCAATTATTGGATTAGTTGGATTGTATTCGTGTGTTTTGAACGCTACATCTAATGCTTTGTTATAATATTCAATTGCTTCCTTATGTTCTCTTTCGTTACCATATACTTCTCCAAGGTTATTATAGATATTTATTATTTCGGGGTCTTTAGGGTTTTGCGCGTAGGTTCTAAGCCTTATTTCTAACGCTTTTTTATAATATTTAATAGCTTTCTTAAAATTTACATCACTATATACAACACCTAAGCAAGTATAGATAAGGGCTAGGTCAGGATGATTTGGGTTATTTTGATAGGCTTTCTGGCTTATAGCTAATGCTTTCTTGTAATGCTCTTCTGCTTGGTTATAATTTCCACTATGGTAACATACATTTCCTAAGTTAATATAACTACTAGCAATCTCTGGATGGTTGGGACTTTCTTCATATGTTCTCAGGTTTATAGACAATGCTTTATTTATATATTCGATTGCTCGCTTATAATTCCCATGGTAGTTGTATGCAAAGCCAATATTATTATAGCAAACGGCAATTAGAGGATGGTTAGGGATCTGCTTATAAACTTTAAGTAATATATCCAATGCTCGATTGTGACATAGTATTGCTTGCTCATAGCTTCCATGGTCACTAAATACACAACCTAAATTAGTATAAGACTCAGCAATATTAGGATGATTAGGGATTTGAACAAAGGTTTTAAGCTGTATAGCTAACGCTACTTTATGATACTGTATTGCTTTCTCATACTCTCCTTTATTCCTATATATCACTCCTAGGCTACTCATAATAATGCCGATCTTATCAAAAATAAAACTTTTATTATAATCTTTAAGGAATATATCTAGCGCTCCGTTATAATATTCAATTGCTTTTTCGTAATCTCCCATGTGACCATAAACCTTAGCTAAGTTACATGAATTAATAGCCACGCCATAATTATCTGGATTAAGCTGATAATTTTTCAAATTTATGAACAATGATTTATTATAACATTCAATTGCCTGCTCATAATTTCCTTTATCTGTATATGCTAGCCCTAAATTATTCAAAATAGCAGCAATTTCAGGCTGGTCCAAATTATCTTTATATATATTTTCTAATAAATAATATATTCTTTCTCCTAATCGAATTGAATTTTCTAAAGAACTTATTTTGATATATAGATTTAATAACTCGAATGATTGAAATATTGGATGAAAGTCCTCAACTTCTGCTTTTTGTAGACACTCTACTGCTTTATCATATTCTAAAAATTTTGCATATACCATACCTTTGACAAAGTCGTTTTGATCGAATAAAGATTCATACTCCACTTTGAAAAAAGATAAATCATATTGGCTTCCAAAACATAAACAAATAACGAAAAACTGTACTCTTAGCATAACGTAGTAGAAATGATACAAAATAGAAGTATCTTTTATATAGAATGTTTCCTCTAAAAGCAGTTTTTTCTGATTCTCACTTAGGTGTTCTAAGGCAGGAACGAACGTTGACACATTTTCTTTTTGCCCATTATTATGACAATAGGTAGCGATCCTTAGCTCTGTTGCAATACTTATAGCTTCTTTAAGATGTTGAGCTCCTTCCTTGCTCAATATCCCTTCATTCTTCATGTAGGATATTACTTCCCAAACAGTTAATCCAGGTCGGCCTGTAGCTGGCTTTAACTCATAATAATCCGCCAAATCATCTATAATCCTGTCGGCAATACGAAATATATCTTGTTTAACATTTATAAGTTTACCCTCTTCCTCATTCCCTAACTTAAGTGAAAATTGCTTAAGATCGTTTTTTAACTTCTCAAGAGCGCGTTTCCTTATTATATTCTTTTCAACATTTTTTACTGTACCTTCTCTATAATCATTCAATAACTCTTGCCTGCCATCTATAAGTAATACAAGCCTTAATGCTTGCACTAAGAACATATCTGACTCAAACCAATTGACTTGTACA
>JAQSWU010000059.1 GCA_029266475.1 Rickettsiaceae bacterium
CAATTAGTTAAGCATTCAACTAATACGTAAAAAATTCCTTGCCATTGACTATATTAAAATAGAGAATCTTTATAACTTTAACGGCGCGCGTGGTTATTCTCTAGCTCAAGGCGAGTAAGCTAAAGCCTTCGGGCAAGTTTTACTTGCTTCATTTGCTTAAAAAATTTAGTGAGGCCGGCCGCTAAGCCAGCCATCACATGCTCAATGAAGGAAACTAGCACGGCAGTCCGTGCATTTATTAACTAACCTCAGTGCCCAAACCCTATAAATTTACTACTTAAATTTGACGCCCAAATTTTACAATTAAAAAACTCATAGACGCATTTTCCCTTGAAAAAAGTTAATAAAAACTGTATAAATATTCTTTCTAATTTGTAAGAATATAAGTTGCGATGAATATTAGTACTGACCACTTAGTCCATTATCTCCAAAGCTTTTCGCCAGAATTAATAAGTCTAATGACTCTAGTAGTTTGCTATAGCGCAATTATACTTAACTTTAGATTATGGAAACTGAGCGGTCTATATGTATATATCGTTATCGCGATGATCGTTGCTAACTTGCAGGTTCTTAAAGCTACCTATTTTATTGGCTATAGCGAACCTGTTGCCCTTGGCACCATAGTTTATAGCACAAGCTTTCTAGCTTCTGATGTAATAAATGAATTTTTTGGACCTGATGCTGCTAAAAAAGGTGTTTGGATTAGCTTTGCAAGCACTTTCTTGCTTTCTATATTAATGATACTGACCCTTGGTTATGCACCGCTATCAGTTGATTATACAAGCGAATTTGCTCACTTTAATACGGCGCACGAAGCATTAAGCATAATATTTACGCCGACGCCGGCGATATTTGCAGCAAGCCTGATAGCCTACGCAACTAGCCAATTTACTGATATTTTCTTGTTCTCCAGAATCAAACGATTAACAGGGGATGATTATCTCTGGGTACGCGTATTTTTTTCAGTGTTAATTGCTGCATTCATTGATGCATTAATATTCAATACCCTTGCCTGGAGAATATTTAGCCCTATGCCGGTATCTTGGAGCGTATTATTTTATTCTTATGTTTTAGGCAATTATATTATCCAAATTATAATTGCTGTCCTTAATGTTCCTGTGTTCTATATATTAAAAAAGATAAGTTAATGTACCCAAATTTTAATTTCGAAGTTACCAAGAAAGATCAATCTTCCGCAGCAAGGCTCGGAGTCCTTGAAACTCCGCATGGGGCAATACAAACGCCAGCCTTTATATTTTGCGCCACTAAAGCTGCTATCAAAGGAGCTTTTCCTGAGCAAATTAAAGAAGCTGATACCCAAATTATCCTCTCAAACACCTATCATTTAATGCTGCAGCCAGGGGGAGATGTAGTAGAAAAGCTAGGCGGCCTGCATAAAATGATGGGCTGGAATGGTCCAATGCTAACAGATTCAGGCGGTTACCAAATATTTAGCCTTGGTTACGGTTCTGTGTCAAATGAGGTTAAGGGCAAAAGAGGCGGTACGCGCCCAAGAACTTTACTTAAAATCGATGAAAATGGGGCGGTATTTAAGTCATATCTGGATGGTTCTAAACAGATTCTTACTCCTGAAAAATCAATTCATATACAACGACAATTAGGCGCTGACTTGATTGTGGTGCTTGATGAATGCACTCCTTTCAATGTTGATAAAAGCTATACTGCAAACTCAATGCGTATGTCACATCGATGGGCGCTGAGATCTCTTGAAGAGTTTAAGCGCGGCAATGATCATAAGCAAGCGTTATATGGAATTATCCAAGGTGGTGTATACGAAGACTTACGCGCAGAGAGCGCAAAATTTATTAATGACCAAGAATTTTTTGGTATTGCAGTTGGTGGCTCGCTTGGCGCTAGCAAGGAACAAATGCATGGCATAGTCGCAAGAACTATGAGCATATTAACGCCAAGCCGCCCTGTACATTTACTTGGCATTGGCGGGATTAGTGATATATTTAATGGCGTTGCAGCTGGTATTGATAGTTTTGATTGCGTGCACCCAACAAGGCTTGCTCGCCACGGCGGCGCCCTTGTTCCAGCGCCACTAAAGCTAGCTGAAGAAGATAAAGATATCAAAAATGAGCATTTTAACTTAAGAAATGGGCGTTTCCGCTTAGATGAGCGGCCAATTGACCCCGATTGCAGCTGCACTACTTGTCGCAATTTTTCCAGAGGCTATATACATCATTTATTTAAAGCGCAGGAAATGCTGGCTTTACAAGCATTGACTGTACATAATATTCATTTTATGAATAGATTAATGACCGCAATCCGCAAAAGTATTCAAGAAGATAGATTTGCTGAAGAGCGGAAAAAATGGGTTCTAACATAAGGTATAATATGTCAAGCTTATATAGCTCTTTTCCTGAATTTGATTTAAGTGATATAGTCTTGCGTGAGATAGATCCTGCAAGTGATGCTAATTGCTTCTATAAATATATGAATAATACGAATGTTGCGCCATTTCTTGCAGACTGCGATAGACCGAAAGATATTAATGGCGCGGTATCAGAACTCAGTTATTGGCATGGTTTATTTAAATATAGAAGGAGCGTTTACTGGGCAATTGCTGAGAAGGAAAATAATAAAATTATTGGTACTCTAGGCTTTAACCAATATAGCGAGGCCCATAGAAAAGTAGAAATTAGCTATGATTTAGACTATGCTTACTGGAGTAAAGGGATTATGACCAAGGCTCTTGGAACGATTTTGGAATTTGCGTTTGATAAGATGCAAATAATAAGAGCACAAGCAACAGTTGCATGTCATAATGATCGCTCTATAAGACTTTTAGAGCGACTCGGTTTTGAACTAGAAGGTAAAATGACAAACTTTTGTATACTCGAGGATATACCTGTCGATTATTACATGTATGCAAAATTCAGATAAAGGAGAGCTTATGAAAAATTTATTTCCAAATGAAGAAGCCTTCACTTATAACACCACAAACAACGTTACAGTTAAGGTTAAACCCTCTTTTAGAACTGTTGCTCAAAGTAACGATAAAAGCCAGTTCGTTTGGTCTTATGATGTAACTATAGAAAACTTTAATCCTTATCCTATTCAACTGCTTTCCAGATATTGGAAAGTCTTCGATGCTAATGGCTATATTGAAGAAGTAGAAGGAGAAGGCGTCATCGGTATGCAGCCAGTAATTGAAGCAGGGGAAAGTTTTAACTATTCAAGCCAGGTTAAGCTTTTCACCAATTCTGGCATGATGCTTGGTTATTATAAAATGCAAGATAATATTGGCAATGATTTACAAGTTAATATACCGGCATTTTCTCTTGATACATCCTTAGAAGAAATGAGCATAAATTAACCTGAGCAACTAGTGTAGGCATTGTAACGTTCTATAACACGACCTAAATGCTAAGGCTTATTTTTTACCATAGCGTTAACCTTACTTCCATTACTAGTTAACTAAAAGGATTATTGTTAATTGCTAGGCAAATAAACTTCTTTCAAAACTCGCTATAATAAAAAATTTGCAGAAAGACTCAAAACGCATATTAGACGAGTTCTATAGACTAATGTGTGTCAACTTCTGCCGTATCCTCTCCAGTTAAGCTAAGATAAGGTTTGTAAGAAATATATTTGGCAATATCCAGCACCTTTTCTTCCGGTATAGCAGTAAAGCTTCCAGAGTTGCTGTAGTGTTTACAAATCCCAAGTAGCTTAAAGAAGTTCTTCTTTTCGTATGAAAGCAGCGCCTCATAAAATCCCTCATAAACTTCGCTTTTTTCCAAATAATCAAAATCTTTTCTGAGCTGACCTTTATGATGTTTCAGCATGAATAAATCCTTAGCTGAGATAGGATTAGGAGATAATCTATCATTTACAATATTAATATTATTCCCATTGCAAATATATTCATAAGCATGCTTGAATGCCTCATACAATGTTATTTTATTTTGCTTTGTATAATGTTCAATTTCTACATCTCTTATACCAATATCACCTAAAAGCGTAAAGTTATGCCTAATGGCTTCTCTTAAAGATATGACACCATTCTCGCTAATTTCATTACAGTAAAGGTCGAATGAAACTATAGTATCCTTAGTTGCAAAGAGTTTAGCTAAAGCTTTCGTACCCGGATCTGTTATATGATTCGAATGGAGGTAAAGTACATTCAAAGTGTTATTTGTTGCAAGCCCTTTAGCTAGAGCTTCTGCGCCTTCATTTCCTATATTGTTCGCACTAAGTTCAAGTGTTGTTATAACGTTATTTGTTGTTATTGCATTAGCTAGCGCCTTTGCGCCCTCATCTCCGATACGGTTACACTGTAGTTCAATCGATGTAAGATATTTATTCGTTGCAAGTAATTCAGCTAAAACCTGTGTACTTTCATCTGTAACATTGCTGTGGTCGAGCTCTAACCCATTAATTGAGGTATTGTCTTTTAAGTGAGTGGCTATCGCATCAAGTTGCTCAAACGATAAGTTTCTGTGAGAAAGCCTAAGACTTGGATATTTATTACTTTTTATATCTTCAAGGAATTTTTTAAACTCTGCATCTTCCATTTTAAACCTTTATTATATTTGTACTTAATTTTTCTAATAATATGATAATAGTTTATGTCAAGGGTAAATCCATTAGAGAAAAAACTAATAATTTTTTTAATTAATATGAGTAGCGCATTAATCCCTTCATTTGCATAAAGATAATTATCTAGTACATAGAAGAATGTTATAATTATTATAAATCGTCACTCTGAGCGAGTTTTATTGAGCGCGAGAGTCCAGTTATCATGCAAGGCTTGATAGAATAATGATTCGTTAACTAAATTGTCACGAATTAGCCAAGGGGTAATTCTTGTAATAACGATTTCTTATGCCCACAATACTAGTAAAACTGTTTAAAACTACTTAGTGGAAAGCCCACAGTATATTAAATTGTTCAAAAAGATGAATGAACTTGTTGTACGGTTGAAAAAGCCTTTGAAGTTTCAACTGTAACAAGCTCACCCCGCCTACGATACTTAAAAAAAAAGGGGGGGGGTCAAAAATTACTACCTAAGGTTGAAACTTTGTAATATAGGTTAATATGTTAACCTTCTTATCATTTTAGCCCGTAAATACCACATATAGTGAAATTAGTTGAGATGTGGTAATAGGTTCTGTGAACATTTCTAATATAAACATATTTATGGAACTTTTGGCTGCAAATCATAGTAAATTTTTTGAAATAAGAGTCACTATTCCTACAAAATTTCCTATAATTTTCGCTCAAAACCTCACAAAAATCTTATTTATTTAGAAATGTCCACAGAACCTAGAAATAACGAGCGCAGCGTATGAGTAATACGTAAGCGAGGAATGACGATGTACCACACTTTAAATAAATTTACTATAATTGTTTTCCCATGCTTAAATATCCTTTAGCTCGTTTACTCTCTGGCTTTGAGCGCCCTTTGTCTCCTTATCGCTGGGCTTTGATCGTTCGCTGGCCGTAAAAGTACGAAGAGCTGTCTTAGTGCTCCGTTATTTTTCTATATAATACTTTAAAAATAATTAAAACTTAAAGGAGACGAGCAAATGACAAGCCATGAAGAATTAGTACAAGCATTAAACCAGCTTACAAGTAACGTGATGAAAGGTCTCAGTACGCATGTAACTACCATAACAGAAGATAAAACGGAAGACCATACTACCACACTTACAAAAATAGCTAAAGTTTTGCCGAAAATAGCGCACACCATCTCGCAGTTAAAACTAATGCAGGATGAGATCGATGAGAAAAGAAAAAGAGAGGAGAAAAAGGAGAAGTATAG
>JAQSWU010000060.1 GCA_029266475.1 Rickettsiaceae bacterium
TTACTATCTCAACGCTTCGGGATTTTACTGCGTACAACAAAGGAGTTGCTCCATTCTTTGCATTAGGCTTGTTTACATCTGCACCATTTGCAATTAATAGTTCTATTATACTCAATTCCATCACCAAAATAGCTTCCTGTAAAGGAGTGGATCCACAGTCTTGCCTAGTGTGGTTTAAGTCAGCCCCATTGGAAATTAATAATTTTATTATATACGCTGGAGATTTGAGAGATATTGCATAGATTAAAGGTGTGTAACCGTCAATAGTAATTGAATCGTTTATACGGATCCCTGCTAATAGAAATTCTTTTATTATATTACAGTTGCCCTTAGCTATTGCTTCAGCTAAAGGCGTATAACCCTTTTTATAGATCTCATCCGGCCGCGCTTTCGCTGATAATAATTCTTTAACTATACTCGTATGACCCAAAGTTACTGCCCGCATCAATGCTGAGGCTTCACCTTGAACTCTCACATCAGCATTATTAACTTTAGCCCCAGATTCCAGCAAAAGTTTTACAAATCCGATATTACCATACTCAGAAGCAAGCATTAAAGGACTACACTTACTAACTATATTGAATAAATTTACATCAGCGCCTTTTGCGATTAGTAATTTGGCTACCTCAATATGATTTTTAGCTATAGAAGCCATCAAGGCGGTCCAGCCATCTTTCATATTTGGTTTATTTATATCAGCACCTTTTGCAAGCAACTCTTCTATAATTTCAATAAATCCATTCCCTGAAGCGAGGATTAAAGCGTGATCGCCATAACTATCTATGGCCATTGGATCGGCCCCATGGGACAGCAATTCCCTTACAACCTCTTTATATCCATTAACTGCAGAAAAAATTAATGGCGTTTCCCCTTCTTTATCAGATAAGTTTACATCTGCACCGAATTCAATTAAAACTCTGACCCCTTCAATTTGGCCAGAGCTTACGGCATAAAATAGAGCAGACCATCCATTATAAGCTTTTTTATTTACATCTGCTCCATTCTCAAGCAATAATTTAATGATTTCTAAGTTGTTACATAATACTGCAAATATTAAAGGTGTCCTTCCATCATTTGGGCCCGCATAGTTCAGATCTGCTTTGCACAAAATTAGCTGCTTTACTTGTTTTGTATCACCATTAATCACTGCCGTTTCTAATCCCTTATCAATGATTTTTTTCTCATTATCATTTTTAGGTCCTTCACTTATAATTATTTGCATTAAAGAATCAAGATTTCTAATATCTTCGGCATTTCTCCTAAATACACTTCTTTCTGTTAAGTTATTTATTGCATTTTTCATAAGTACCTCCGACCTATATAATGAGATTACTAATTAAAATTAAGTATACCCTCCGAGTTTGCTAAGTAAAGATTTAATTTTGTTAAGCAAACAGCTATTTATGCGAGTCAGTTTTGGATAAGCGCTCAAAGAAATATAGATATACTATGAAAGGAAAATATTAAAGATCACTGACGACCTTCTTGCAGGCTTAAAATATACTATTATAGCAACAATGAATTTTACAAAAGTTTGCTACAAGCCCACTTTAAGACATAAATTACCTTATGACATAAAATAGTGTGTCTAAGATTAATCTAACCTTTTAAGGCGTACTATGCATCATCGAATGAGCATTGAATATTATTGTTAGCTCCGGAGTTCTAAAACAACTTCACCTCCAATATTCTTCACTTGTATGATAAATATTTACTACAGTTCATAGGTAAATAGTTATTTATTTTTATAACTAATAATATAATATTATTTTAAATTGCAACGTATTCGAAAGGTAATCGATATGAAAGATATCAGTTGGAGCCTAGATTTAGCGATTTTTATTAGTTTTTTAGTAATAAACTTAATAGTAGGCTTAGCTTACAGCAGAAATATAAAAAATATTAAAGAATACGCTATTGGTAACCGTGATTTTTCTACAGGGACCATTGCTGCAACTCTTATAGCTACTTGGATCAGTGGGAGCGCTTTTTTAACAGACATAGCTGAAGTGTATCAAGACGGATTATTTTATATGGTACCTGGCATGCTAGGAGATATATTAAGCTGTATGATTATATGCCTCTTTTTGGCGCCAAGAATGGGAGAGTTCTTAGGTACGCTATCTGTGGCTGATGCAATGGGTAAACTTTACGGGCAAAAAGTTAGACTTGTAACTTCCTTATCAAGCACATTTAACTGTATTGGTAAGGTAGCAGCGCAATTCAAAGTATCAGCAACTATCTTACAGTTGTTTTTTGGTATTTCTAGCTTTGCAGCCACCCTTGTGAGCTGTATTATTGTTATTGTATATTCAACATTTGGAGGAATTCGCGCAGTAACATTTACTGATTTAATACAGTTCTTCACGTTTGGTACTATCATTCCCATTATTGCTTTGATTATTTGGGGAACCTTCAATGACCCATACATAGTTTTCGAAACTATTGCAAGTAATCCTAAATTCGATTGGAGACAGCTTCTTAATTATGAACACCACAAATTTTGGGGATCACTTACTTTAGCCATTTACTTCATTATTCCTTCATTGAATCCAGCAATTTTTCAGAGAATTGCTATGGCCAAAGATACACAACAAGTTTCGCAGTCTTTTTTTATTGCAACTGCTACAAGACTAGGTATTTCAATAATGTTTTTTTGGATAGGTATATTATTACTCTCGAATAATCCTAATCTAAAACCTGATAAGTTATTTAATTATATAATCGACAATTACACTTACGTCGGTTTGAAGGGATGTATGGCAGCAGGTATAATGGCGATGGTTATGTCAACTGCTGATTCATACATAAATGCTGCCAGCGTGAATTTCTCCTATGATTTGCGTCAGTCTCTAGGAATCAAATGGCCTGAAAAATATAATCTTCAAATTTCTTACATATGTTCTACGTTTATCGGAGTCTTAGCTTTTATTTTAGCATTTCATATGAAGGGTTTATTGAGTTTGTTTTTGATGGTTAGTAGTTTCTACCTACCTATTGTAACTGTTCCCTTACTATCAGCAATATTTGGTTTCCGCAGCAGTGCAAAATCAGTACTACTAGGTATGGCTGCAGGTTTGGTTACGGTTCTGATCTGGAGGGCTTATTTTCTTGATACTGGTATAGATAGTGTAATACCTGGAACATTAGGAAATTTAATTGTTTTTTATAGCAGTCACTACCTTCTTAAACAACCAGGTGGTTGGGTAGGTATTAAAGAACAAGAGCCTTTAACACTTGTACAGGCAGAGCGCAAACGAAAACTCCGAAAATTTTTACGCTTATTCAAAGAGTTTAAAATATATGACTTTTTCAAAAGTAATTTACCTAGGGAGGAGATCACCTATACATACCTTGGATTATTTATAATAACCTCAACCTATTCCTCATTATATACTCTTCCAGAAGAAGCAAGAACAAACTATATAGATATTTATAATTTTATATATCATTCAGTCTTAATCTTATCGACTATATTACTCACCTATCCTGTATGGCCAAAAACATTTAAACGTGAAAGTTTTATAGCTATCTACTGGAACCTTGCAATTTTTTATATCTTAATATGCGTAGGTAGTATGCTTGTAATCATAGGTATTTTCGGCCAAATCCAGCTAATGATATTTTTACTAAACCTAATTGTTACGGCAACAATTCTAAGATGGGAAACTACTATCTTAATGTCTATAACTGGTACCCTTGCCTCCATTTTCTTCTTTAAACATTTTATGCATACAGAGTCTATTCCAGGGGAATTTGGTACTATTAAGTTTAAGATTATTTATTCCTTGTTATTATTTACAAGCGCATTAATTGCTTTCCTTAAGCCAAAGCAAAAATATCAAGCATTGTCAGAAGAAATAAGAAAGGATTTAGAGATAAAAGATAAAAAGCAGCAAAAAGACCTAATAAGGTTACTTCAACATCAAGTAGAGTTCGTAAAAAACTTAGATAACGGATGTATTGAAGTTTTCAGAAACACCAATGAGCAGGTTAAGCAGATAAGGACAGAACTTATAAACCTTGATATACCAGAATCTTTACAAAGCGCTAGCGGAAAGCTTATTCAGGCAACTGAAAGGTTGGAAGCAGGAGCAAGCTATTTATTTGATGTAATAAATGCTGTCAAATATATTATTAAATTAAATCTCAGTAAAGTAAAAATAGAAGAATTGATTGATGGTATAATCGAAGATTATGTAATATATAATCCTAATGGCCCCTTCCTAGTGCTTAATAATAAGGCCATTTTTAAAGAAATTGAATGTGACATTGAACTTATTAAGCATGTGATTAAAGGATTCATTGAGCATATTTCTAAAGATGATAAAGGTAGCATTATTAACATTAATATAACGGATTCAAGGTTAGAGTATGATTTAAGCTTCGCTGATAAATACACTAAAAAGATTGAAGCAATAAAATTTTCAATTACAAATAATGATAAATTCCTCACACCAAATCAAATTAGTACTTTACTTACTCCAACATTAAAAGCTACTGAGGATATCAGTTTCACTGAGATATTTAGAATAATATATGGACATTATGGTACATTCGAAATTAAAAATGATAATATTAAAGGAATCACTTACTCATTCTGTTTACCGGCCAATATCAGAGAAATTAGACCTAAAGTTATGGACCTGCCTGATATAAGGCTTGATAATCTTGATAGGGTAAGTGAACTCCTGAGAGACACTGAAAAAGAAGAAATGATTAAAATTGCAAAAAAATTATTTAATAAAGGACTTGATATATACGACATTGCCGAAGTGACAAGATTATCCTTAGAAGATCTAAAAAAAATCCTTCATTAAAAATTTAAGGTTGACATTGATAATACTTTAAGCTCATTTTCTATTTCATGAATCCCTAAGTATTTAGCTAGGGGAACAAAAGCTTTAAGAGTTTCTGATGCAATCCTTTTTTGTTTTGCAATGGACTTAATATGGCTTATAGTACGCATGTTATGCAGTCTATCAATTAACTTAATAAGTAAGCTAATCTTATTCTCTTCATTTATCTGGGTCAATTTGTATGAATTTTCTTCACTTGATAACTTTATTTTATGTAGCTTATTGTCAAGCTTAGTTAAGTCATTGACAATAGAAGCAACTCTCGGCCCAAAAAGTAATTTTATTTGACTTAAGGAAAATTTGGTATCTTCAACGGTATCATGAAGCAGAGCACCTAAAATAGATTCATTGGTAAAGGAATAATCTATTACGATATTTGCAACTTCGATTGGGTGATGGTAGTAAGGTTCCCCGGAGTGCCTTCTTTGATGCTTATGATACTCCTTGATATATTCTAAGGCTGTTTTTACTAAATCTATATCTATCGTATACTGTGTAAGGTTACTCTTAGTATATATCTTATCTAATAATTGATTTATTAAATCTTTAGATTGTTCTAATTCTATCGAAGCTACCATTGTTTATTTTCGAATAAAATAACCTATTATTAAATGTAGGGTAGAAAAACAATTAAAGCAAATGAAATGTTGAATTTTTACCACAGGATTGCTTTTATGCCGAATGACCTTGCGATGAGACTGTAAGAATGTTTATGATCAACTCTTATCGCTTAGATTCTCTGTATTACATGATATGGGCCTTTTTAGTGCTTTCTCTCGTTCCTCAAACAGTGTATTATCAAACGAAACCCTTCTTAACATCCTCTCTAAAAAAACAGTTAAATAAGCTTCTTTGA
>JAQSWU010000061.1 GCA_029266475.1 Rickettsiaceae bacterium
TAAATCAGCAAGCCTTCCTTTAGTGATTTTGGCGTCATTCATAAGCTTAGTCATCTCAACTGTAATCGCCTCCACGTCTTCCTTATTAACAAGATCATTCATCTTTTTAGCTATAGCATTTATACGACTCTCCATTAGTTCCTTGTCCTTGTCAGTAACCTTAGCGTCAGCCTTTAGCCTTGCCTTCAGCTTGAAGGTTAACTGCTGGATCCCTTCCAATGCTCTATCATGAATCTCTAAGTGCTTTGCATGCTGGCCTATCTCTTGCTCTTGCTTCTGTTGTTTATTCTTAACTTCAACAAAATCAACTTGAAGAACTACATGCTCCTTTTTCAGTGCTTGGTTTTCCTGCTTTAGTTCCTTCACCTCTTGAATTAAAGCTTGTAGCTGCCCCTCCAAGTTACCCATTTGTTCTGATAATAGTATCGATTTCCTATAAATCTCTTCTGAACTACCTTTATTCCTAGCCGGATCTAAGCTATTGATAGCTTGATTAGTTAATTCATTATTTTGAGCTTTCAACGCCTTAAACTTCTCAACTACCTTCTTAACTAATGGATTGCTTAGATTAAGCTTATTAACTTCGTTACTGGCCTCTGTAGTGAATTTCTGTAATTCACTTACCTTTTTAAGTAGCTCCTCCCTACCTTCGGATATAGCGTACTTTATGTAGTTTATATTATCAGGGCTTAAATCCTCTCGTAAATTTCCACTTTTGCTTATCTCATAAGCGTTGTTGAAACATGCTAAAGCCTCGTCTTCTTTTCCTAAAAAGTTTAATAGTTTTCCTTTGCCACAATAATAAAGCGCCTCATTAGGTTTAAGATGTATTGCCTTATCATAGCATTCAATCGCCTCTTTATGCCTCCCTAATCTCTCTAAGACGTAACCTTTGTTATAGTAGCAATCAGAATCCTCAGGACAAAGTCCTATTAGATTATCATAAGCTTCTACAGCCTTTTCATAGCACGCATTCGCTTCCTGATCCCTCCCTAAAGCAAATAAAGCATCACCTTTATTATAGTAAGCCACCGCATCATTACTTGCACCTTCGAATCCTATAACCTCATCAAAGCACTCTATCGCCTCGTGCACTCTTCCTAATGCATATAAGGCTTCACCTTTGTTATTGTAGGCATGTTTATAATAATCACTAAGCTTAATTGCATTTTCAAAGCACTCTATCGATTCTTGATTCTTTCCTAAAGCAGATAAAGCCGTACCTTTTTCAAAGTAGTAATCAGGTTCCTTAGGATTACACTGTATTGCCTTATTATAGCACTGTATAGCCTCTTGGTGCTTGCCTAATCTCTTTAAGACAGCACCTTTTCCTGCATAAGCTTGGGTATATTTAGGATCGAGCTTTATTGCCTTATTATAGCACTCTATTGCCTCTTGCTTCTTGCATAACTCATCAAAGGCTCTTCCTTTATAATAGTAAGCCTCAGCATTTTTAGGATTAAGCTTTATTGCATAATTATATAACTTTATCGCTTCCTCTTGCGTTTTACCTAATGAACATAAAGGATCATATTTGTTATTATATGCATCTACATAATTTGGATTTATTTTTCTTGCCTTATCATAACACTCTATCGCCTCCTGCTTCCTCCCTAAATCATGTAAGGCAAGACCTTTATTATTGTAGGCAAAAGCAAAATTGGGATTAAGCTTTATTGCCTTATCATAACACTCTACCGCCTCTTCCCGCCTACCTATCTCAGATAAAGCTTTACCTTGATGAAAATATACATAAGCCGTAAAATTGCTTTTATCAATCAATCCTTCAGCTTTACTGTAACATTCTTCTGCTCCATCCCAATCCTCACAAGCTACTAGTAAGCTAACCTTGATGTAATAAGCAATTACATATAAAGGATCTAACTTTATAGTTTGGTCAAGCGCTTCAAAGGCTTCTTTATACCACTTAAGATCCTCCAATACACGCCCTTTATCTGCATAGGCTGCTGTATATTTAGGATTAAGTGCAATAGCTTGATCAAAACATTCTAAGGCCTCTTGCTTCTTCCCTTGATTGTAGTAGTAATCATAACCTTGCTTATAATAATGCTCGGCGCTGATACCTTGACTCCTCTCAGTTGCTTTCGACGAGGTTTTCAACGTAAATATTTTCTTCATACTTTATTCCAGGTAAATTTTCTGATTTGCGTTTTAATATTATGATATTAAGTTCTACAGAAATGTTAGTGAAGAATTAGCTATGTACTATCTAAAGTAGTTTTAAAGGCCGAGAGAATGACGTTTAATAAAGGTTTATAAGGTTCCATAACTAAAGAGTACTGTTAACCCTTTAGTTATTCTTTACTTCTTATGCCGCACACGATTCCTCTACATAATAAATCACTAAAATATCCATCACTTATAATCTTCCTTTGATCCTAACTTAAACTAATCATTCCCGCTAATATCAAATCTTGATCTTGGTTATCTATTGCTTCAGATATTAGATCTGAGGAAAGTAAACTACTAAGCTCCAAAACCTTGCTTATACCAAAACGGTTCCCTGCTTCTTTAATCAACTCCATATGGTTCAAAAGCCGATTATCATAAATCACTTCTGCCTTAGCAATGATGCATTTACTATCATTTGTAGCAGCTTGGGATGTGATACTATTTGATATTGCTTGATGAATGGCCTGATTCGTATTCCCTATATTGTTTGCAAATACATCTAGTATAACTTTATCTAATGACGAAGCAGTGTCTTTGGTTACTAAGACTATCTCATTTGTAGCAATATAATTAATCAATAAAACGACATCCTTCATAGCCATTTTACTTTCTGGGTTATCAATAGTCTTGTGTACTTTTGAGATCTTTATTAACAAATCTTGTAGCTTGTTTTCAAACTTTTCTACGTTTTTCTCTATTTTTGTTTTGACCTTAGAGGCTTTGCTTTCGTTTTGCCCCACAGCAACAGAGTTGGGTGAAGGTTCGTTTAGTATCTCGTCTTTTTTAAGTTTCGCAATCTTTATTGAAGCGCTTGCGATTGCTAAGTTTAAATCTTCTTCAAGCAAGTATGAAGTGAGAAAAGAATTAATTTTAGCAACTTTATGCTCAAACTTGAAATCCTTGTAACCATTGTGGAGAATGATTAATGTATCCTCAATTAACCCAAGAAACCCTCCAGCTATAGGTATTGCCTTACATACATTAATAAAGGTGGGCCCTACTTTATCCCATATCCTCTCTAAATGTGATTTATCTCTAACACCTTTTACCGCTCCGCTAGCTACCGACCTATATGCAATCACATAGTTACTAAGAGACCAGTAGAAACTACTTGCATAATTATATACAGCCTGATTAAGTCCAATGGATTTTAGCTCTTCAAACTCTTCTCTGATCTTTTGCTTATTAAAAAAACCTGCTTGTTCCAAAGAATTATCAATTGTAAATATTAAAGTCTCATGCTTATCTACTGTACCTTGCATTACTTTTACCTTTCCATCAAAAAGTAAAATCTCTGCTTCAATCTCATCAAAGCGTTTAGCTAGAACATCAAACTCTTCTTTGCTACAAACCTTCGTAATTTCTTGAGCTATATTTTGAATCGATTGATCATGGCCAGCAACTTGCCCTTGTAAAGTAGCTATTTCTTTGGACATTGATTCCACAATCTTTAATAATTCTGGATACTCTGATTGAAATTTAGTTAACTGCTCCTTCATTCGTTCTAATTCGGCTGTCTGCGCCTCGAACTTTTCGTCGTGAGCATTAAGCCTTTCGTCGTGGCTGCTTACCCTTAAGCTAATTCCTGAAATAACATTAACCATATCTGCAAATACTGCTTCTAACTCCCCTGGTAGCTTTCCATCCACGATCAACTTATGAATCTCAGTTTGAACATTACTGAGTTTTAAAACATCTTGAACAGTTTTATTAGCATACATATCATACACCTTGTTTGCCATTCTCGGTGAATTACGTATTTCTATAATGTCTTGTGTTGCAAGGTCAGGTCTCTCCATAATTATATGAAGTTTACTTCTGTCAGAAAGATATAAAACATTCTGTGTTGATAATTCTATCGCTTTATTATAGCTCTCAAGAGCTCTCTCATAAAATGATTTATCTCCCGTAATTTCTCCAAGCTTTACTAGTACTCCAGCTTTGGCATAATGGACATTATGTTCATTAGGGCGGCGTCTAAGCAATCGGTCATAACTCTTAACTTCTGACTCTAAATCCACAACTTGACTGTCTGCTGTATCAGAATTGGCTCTAATCATTTTTCACTCCTACTTATAATGTTCATTAAAAAAGTTTTATCAATTTGCTCTTGGTATACTGCGCTTAAGCGTAATTAGCTTAAAGATCTTCATATCCACCTCAAAAACTTTTAAGCAATTTAAGAGAATTGAATAATGGATTATGATAACCTCCAATATAACCTATAACACATCATGCATACCGCTTCGCTATCGTTAATCGCTCTTAGATTGGTTGTATGCACTTTAAATAAAGCCTGAGACGTTTTGCTAAATATTCCTATCATATATGCAGATTCCCAATCGATCTAACGATATTCTAGGGGCTTGAGTTAATTGAATAAATTCATTTGGAGCTAAATGGTTAAAGAATAATACTATGTATTTCACGCTCATTTAGACTGTAGGTATGCTACGTAAATTTATTATATTTATCTTTAGTAAGCATAGTTTCATACAGTAACTTATAAATTCATTTTTCTTAACACCCCTTCTTTAAGTGATAATTAACGCTAGGTTAAATTGCAACTAATATTTGATACGAATAAAATAATTAATATTAAATATATAAGCTTTCATGTTCAGCTTAAATAAAACTCTATAACGATTATTAATAATTTAAGGGATTAAGTGCTTTTTATTTTATTTGATGTAAAGGAGCGCCACGTCCTATTATACATCACTGCATATAAAATGGTTAAGTGATAATTTATCTATAGCAAGTTCATATTCTGGGTTTTGTTGCAAAGTTTGATTTTTTAATTTTATAGCAGCAATTTTACGACAAATAGAGGTTTACTATATTATATACAGTAGTGAGTAAGGTTCTAAAAAATTTGGAAACAGAATCCGGTATTGAATGAAAGAAAAAAGAAAAAGCTAAGTGAAAATTTATAACGATAACTTTATTTGAAAAATTTATAAAAACTGTAGTGCCGCAGGGCCTGTTGCAAATTTTTTGAATTCTATTTAAATTAAGGTTAGATTAATTTTCAGCAGGTATCTATGTCAATATTTAAGGGTCGTCATTTTACTTATGAGGTAATAATTTGGGCTGTTTGTTGGTACTGTAAGTATGGCATTAGTTACCGAGATTTAGAAGAGATGTTATTAGAGCGTGGAGTAAATGTTGATCATTCAACAATATATAGATGGGTACAGTGTTACGCCCCAAAGATGCTTGATAAACTCAAATGGTATTGGAAGCCTCAACTAGGTTATAGCTGGAGGGTTGACGAGACGTATATAAAAGTAAAGGGTGAATGGGCCTATCTTTATAGAGCTCTTGATAAGCAAGGCAACACCATTGACTTTTATCTATCAAAAACCCGTAATTCCAAGGCTGCTAAACTATTCTTAAGTAAAGCACTAAAATCCATTCCAGAATATGCACATCCAAGCTCTATCAATACGGATAAGAGCCCCACTTATGATATTGCAA
>JAQSWU010000028.1 GCA_029266475.1 Rickettsiaceae bacterium
ATTAGTTGAGTTGTGGTACTAGAAATAACGAGCGCAGCGTATGAGTAATACGTAAGCGAGGAATGACGACGTACCACACTCTAAATAAATTTACTATATATAGACTCGGTACTTGAATACTCATGTACCTATAAATCTACTTGGGTTCGGAGTTCCGAGTCGTCTTCAAACCCTCTATCAACAGCGAGTTTCGAAAAAAGCCTTATACATTTAAAAAATTTCGGTTGATTTAATGAAATTCGCGAATTTCTCCAAGGGATTGCTGCATAAGACTTTCCTCTTGCACCTCTGCATTTATTGGCTTTATATCTTCAGAACCAATTTCCTCTTTAGATTCTTTCCTATCAATAATTGTCATATAAATATTCGTTTTCAGCTCCAATAAGCTTTGTAACCTCAGAATACTTATCTTTATACCATTCAACAAATTTTTCTGCGCATTCTTTATTTCCTTTATCTGTTGCAACTTCAATTACGCTCATACCCGGATAAACACTCTTTATTGCAGGCGTCACTAACTGTCCTATATTATGATCTTGTTTGGCTTTCTCAAATATAATTTGAGCAGCTTCAACATACCCCTCTGCTGCTGCTCTGAAAAACGCATTTCCTACTACCTTATCGTTGCGCAAATAATTTGCCCCGTGCTCAATTAATAATCTAATATTTTCTAAATTCTCAGAATCTCTATAGAAAGGTTTTCTTACAAGGCACCCAAATAATGGATTAGTAAAATCATTTCCTATATTAGGATCTGCTCCTTCCTCTAATAATAGCTTAACTATTTTATTACTTTCTTCCCCTTTTAACCAAATTGCATGATACAGTGCTGTCTCATCCGCTGCAGTAGTAATATTTATTAGTTGCTTTATGTCGTTTCTATTTAGTGAATTTATTATAAATTTAATTATTTCATAATTATTTTCTGCTTCCTCTTTGCATGCTATATGCAGCACAGTTTCTCCATCTTCGTTTTGTAATAATGGATTTGCTCCTGAATTTATCAATAATTTTACTAACTCTAAATCACCTTTTTCACATGCTTTATGCAAGGGTGTATTTCCTTCCTCGTCTGTACTATTAACAATTATTACTTTAGAGCTATGAGCAGAATCATTTAACAAATCAGTAACAGAAGTAATCAAATTTATTCCTTCTTCAGTACTGATGATATCAAAAAGTGAGTTTATATAAGGTTGAAGATTTGTTACTTTCATACACACACTCCTTGAGAATTCTTTGTTGATTAAAAAATCTACATAATTTTATCATGTTGTAAAATTTAGATTAACATATTTAAGCAACCAAGTAAATATATTAAGATTTATATTATTGGAATATAAACTATTATGCCTTACCTTTTTAGGTTGAAGAAGGGTTAAAGCTCACGGCACCTTTAGCTGGGAATGTAATTTTGGCAAAAGTGAGGGTCAAGGTTGGGCAATCCAGCCAATTCTTTAAGTTAGACAATTATATACTAATTTTCGTAGATTTGATCTATTAACTTATCAAGATTATGTCTTATAAACCTTAAGATCTTTGCTTCAGGGGTTAGGTTTTTAATAGCCCATTTCTTTATCCACTCTTCAGCTAAAACCCACATATTAATTTTTGGATCAAGTTTCTTTCCAATACCTTCTACTACCATCATGGTTTTTTGCAGTAATATTAATTGCGGCTGAGTCTCCATTGAAAAATCATCAGTAATTTTGAATAATTGTCCAACTAAATTACCAACCGATATTTCGCCCACTGGCAGCCCAACAATTGGTTCGCCAATTGACCTGCAGGCCTGGGCAAATAAATCTATATTAGTATCCTTTGGTACATACCCCGCTTTAACATGTATTTTGGCTACCTGGTAATAATCTCTTCTGAGGAAACCATAAATTATCTCTGCCATCGCAAGCCTATCCTGCTCTGGAAGCCTGCCCATTATACCAAAATCTATCAAGCTTACTTTGCCAGAAGGCAGTATTATTACATTACCTGGATGCAAGTCAGCATGAAAATAACCATCACGAAACGCTTGGTTAAAGAACATTACAGCTATCTTTGACGCTATATCATGCAAATTTAGATTATTTGCTTTCAATTTCTCTGTATCATAAATTGAAATTCCTTCAAGCCATTCCGTTGTTAAAATATAATTAGAGGTAAGATGCCAGTAAACTTTTGGTATATAAATAGAAGTATCTTTAATAGATTTATCCTTGAGCTCAGAGCAAGCAGCAGCCTCAAAGCGAAGATCAAGCTCAATCTTCATTGACTCATCAAGCGTCTCCACTACCTTCCTAAGCTTCAGCCTTTTACATCTTTTAGAAAAACGCTCAGCTAAACGCCCTAAAAAATAGAGGAATTCAACATCTTGCTTGTAAATATCATAAATATTAGGTCTAAGAATTTTAACCGCAACCTTCTGCCCATTTTTTGTAATAGCTTTATGTACCTGAGAAATTGAAGCAGCAGCAATAGGCTCTTGGGCAAAATCACTAAATAGCTGTTCTATTTTGCCATTTAAAGATTGCTCAACTATTGATATTGCTATTTGGCTGTCAAATGGCGGAAGCTTATCTTGTAGCAATTGCAAACTCTCTGCTATATCATCGCCAACTATATCAGGCCTAGTCGACAACACTTGGCCAAGTTTAATATAAATTGGACCAAGATTTTGTAGCATGAGCGCAAGCCTAGCTCCATAGGTATCTTGCTTCCTCGGCAGCCATTTTAAAGGGTAAAATATAAAAAATAATTTACTTATTCTACCATTATACCTCGTCTTAGTATTTGGCGTATCATATAATTGGTACCTTATTACCAAAATTAAAAGCTTAAAAAGCTGGAATCCGTGTTTAATAAATCTCATTATAATTTCTCAGCTGAATGAATTGCGCAAATCCCAAAGTTTAAATTCTCAAATTTTACATTTTTAAATCCGCTTGAAATGATTATACTTGCGAATTCTTCCTGTTTTGGAAATCTCCTAATGCTTTCTACCAAATATTGATAGGAATCCTTATCTCCTGCAACCAAATGCCCCATCTGCGGAATTACATTAAAAGAATAAAAGTCATATATTGGCTTTAATAAAGGGGAATTAACATGCGAAAATTCTAAGCATAGAAACTTACCTCCAGGCTTTAAGACTCTAAACGCTTCGTTTAAAACATTTGAAAGATTTGTCATATTGCGAATGCCGAAAGCAACAGTATAATAATCAAAACTATTATCGGCAAAAGGAAGCTTCTCAGCATTTGCTTGCGTGAATGTAATATTTTTAAGTATGTTATTATCAATTGCCTTAGCCTTGCCTAGTTTTAACATATCATAATTTATATCAACTATATAAGCCTCAGGCACCCCTCCTTTTAAACGAGCTTGCTGGATGAACTTTATAGCAATATCCCCCGTGCCTCCAGCAACATCAATAAGCTTTGCATCTGGCTTTGTTATATTTTCTATAAACTGAGCTTTCCAATAACGGTGAATTCCAAAACTCATTACATCATTCATGAAATCATATTTATCCGCTACCGAGGAAAATATTTGCCCAACTAATTTCTCCTTCTCACTCGCCTTAACTTTTTTAAAGCCAAAATCTGTTTCTTTATTATCTGAACTCATGATATTATTTTTTCTTATCTAATAATAATATAATAGAACCAATTACAGAAAAATACAAAGAAGTTTTTATGCCCGAATTACCTGAAGTAGAAACGGTACGCCGCAGCCTTGAGCCATTTATAAATGGTAAGAAGATTATAGAAGTAGTGACTTTTAGAGATAATTTACGTTACCCTTTCCCAAATAATTTAGCAGAGCTTTGTACTGATAATAGAATTATTTCAGTTGAGAGAAGAGCTAAATATTTAATCCTGAAGCTTGAAAATAATTATAATCTTATAGTCCATCTAGGGATGAGTGGCCGTTTTATTTTGAGCCCTTTGCGCGAGCGAGTAAAACATGATCATATTATTTTTACACTTGAAGATGGAAATATACTAACTCTTAATGATCCTAGAAGATTTGGCTTAATAGACCTTATAGCGCAAGATGAGCTAAATAATCACAAGCATTTTGCCAGTCTTGGGCCTGAGCCTCTAACTAAGGATTTTAATATTGAATATTTCTTGAGGATTATTTTTAAGCGCACAACTCCTATTAAAAATTTCATCATGGATTCTAAAATAGTAGTAGGCGTTGGCAATATTTATGCATCTGAGAGTCTTTATCTAGCAAGGATTCACCCTACCAGGGCAGCAAATAGCTTAAATGTCAATGAAGTCCGCTTGCTCGTCGAAGCAATTAAAGAAGTATTGAATAAAGCTATTATGGCTGGCGGCTCTACTTTAAAAAATTTTGTATCTGGTCAAGGTGCTGCCGGATATTTCCAACATAATTTTGTAGTATATGGGAAACATGGGACTAATTGTACCATCTGTAATAATTTAATTGAAAAAATGGTGCAAGCAGGGAGAGCAAGCTTTTTTTGCCGGAAGTGTCAGGGGTAGGAAAAAAGGTTGCCTTAATTTAATATTTAGTTAAAATACTCCATAGAACCATAAAAACTTTATAAATATATGAAAAAATTATTTATTTCCCTTCTTGCAATCCTAGCCTTAGGAGTTCTTGCAAGTATATATGAAATACCATTAGTCACTAAGATTGCTACCCCTGTTAAGACTTATATTCAATCCAGAGATGAAAATAATGCACTCAATAAAAACGAATATGACATATCTTTACCGCTTGAAAAACTTCGAATAGCTGCTGAAGCAGGAAATGCTAAAGCGCAGGCTATTATAGGCTATAAATTTCTTATCGGCAGCGGAGTGAAGAGGGATTTTACAGAAGCCATAAAATGGCTAAAGCTTGCAGCAGAAAAAGGAGATAGAAGAGGCCAAAGAGGTCTAGGCGCTATCTACTTAATTGGACTTGGAGTTAACAGTGATTACAGGGAAGCTTATAATTGGTTTAAGCTTGCAGCAGAGCAAGGTGACGCACAAGCCCAGCTGACAGTTGGAGATATGAACCTTACTGGCGATCTTGGAACTATAAATCGTATTGAGGCCGTTAAATGGTTTAGACTCTCTGCAAACCAAGATCATCCTATAGGGCAGGCTCATCTTGGGGGTATGTATTTGAGAGCTATGGGAATAAAAGAAGACCTTGTTGAAGCTTTTAAATGGCTAAAGCTTGCTGCAAGCCAAGAGACCACTTTTAATAAAGAAGATTTAGACCTTATTTTAATTAAAGAGTTATCAAACGAGTATGAAAATAACAATAGATTTGATTGGTATAAATTAAGCTTTGAATATACCACAGTTATTGCTATAGCACAACGATATGTCGGTATGATGTACGCCAAAGGAGTTGGCACAGAAAAAGATCTTGAACAAGCAAATTTTTGGTTAAATAAAGCCATAAACCTAGGTGATGAGGATGCTAAAGTTTTGATAGATACCCTTCCTAAATAAGCCAAGCTAATGTTGAATCTTTACCCTATCTCTTTATAGAGAGTATATTTTTTAAACCCCCATGCTTATCATAAGAAGTTTGATATATTAATTAACTTTATTAATCAAAACTTACTAAGTTATAATATTTGTATTGGTTTTTTTAAAATTTTTCGTAATATATTTAACCTGAACTATGTAACGAAAGTTTTATATAAGCAGTATCTGAGCGGATAAACTATTTTACCCATTTTTAAAATAAACTTTAAAGCTGTTTATATAACTTATATACTTCCCTATAGTAATTTTATAATGAGGAAAAAAATGGATTCAATAGATTTCCAAAAAATAGTTGAAAAAATTTATAAGAACGAAGCCACAGATACGTGTTTGGTATTACTTGATCACAGCCAAGCGCAAGAGCTAGCTAAGGCTATAGTAAGCAACACTTCATTAAGTTCAATAACCTTAAGTAATATTAATTGCGGAGAGGAGGGTGTAAAGGCTATTTTTAAAGCCCTTACAAATCATAAGAGCATTAGCAGGGTTGTTATCTTTCATACACCGATAAGCGAAGAAGCAGCCAGGGTATTCGCTGAATTCATCCTGAATAGTAAAACTATAAGCGACATTACCCTCAGCAGTAGTAAGCTGGGCGATAAAGGCATAAAGCTTATTGCAGAAGCCTTGAAATATAATAAAACTATAGAAGCTGTATTGCTTGAAAATAACGAAATAGGCAATGAAGGCGCAAAGGTTATTGCTGAAGCCTTAGAAAGTAATAAAAGTTTAAAATTGATCGGCCTTGATAAAAATCATGATAAAAGTGAACTTGACTCTGAAGGCTTAATTTCTATTGCAAAAGCAATTGGTAGTAACAAAAAAAGCTCTATCTATGAGCTTGTATTAGATCATTGTAAGATAGATTTTGATGCCGCAGAAGCCATGGCAGAGGCGCTTAAAAATAATTTTATATTGAAAATTACAGGACATAAAGTTGATTCCTTAAGAAAGTATAATCATAGGAATTTTCAAAAGCTTAACAAAGCCTTATCATTAATAACTCTTCCACAATTAATAGCAGGATCTGGGGAGTATAATAAGCTCACAACAGAGGATATAGCTATACTTAAAGCAGGAATAGCGCCACGTTCTAAGCACTACAATGAAAAAATAATGAATGAGTTTCTTAAAAAGCTACCGATATTAGAAGATAATACTGCATTACAAATTCAACTATTTGACTTATTGAACTTACCAATACATAACGCTTTAACTTCTCATTTAAATAATAAAGATGCTAGCCAGTATAACGAGCTTTATAACTTATTTTTAAAGCAAAGTTTAACTGAAGATGAGCAGCAAGCATTCAATGCATTTAGAACGCATTACAATACTATTGATAATAATGATTTAAACTTAAGAATACTTTGGAATAAACTTGTTCATTATGCAGGGGAAAATTTAGGGTGGACTGAACAAAAAATCCATAACCTTAAGACTTTAGAAAATAATATAATGCTTGAGTCGAGTACTGCAAATGAATTAAAAAAGACAGCCTTATTTCACTGCCTATTCCCAGAATATAGAAATAACTTAAGTTTAACAATAGAACATTTTGCCGAAGAGATTTTAGAAGGCCTTAAAGATTCAGATGCAAATGATCCTAGAACATTAGATTTAGTAAGGAATCTAGAAAAAGCGATCTTACCTGAGCGTATTAAAATGATTATAGCTGATATTTCACAGGAAGTATCAGTAATAAAAGCCCGCGAAGGGAGCGCTGCGCTTGAAAGAAAGGAAAAAAGCGGAAAGCTTAAGTTTGATACTGATCATAAATCTGGGAAAGAGGAGATCGAGGAAGATTTACCAGAAAGCAACAATAGTGGAGAGGTAAATCACAACTTTGGTAATCATGAAAAAGATTACAATATAGATGCAGATTTAGGTGGATTAACTAAATTCCACGCAGATATGCATTAAGCAACTATGATCCTGAAAGATTTATATATCTCTCAGGATCATAAAATTATATTGTTAAAATTTCGCTTTCTTTAGATTTAACGATTTCATCAATTTTTTTAGAATAATCATCAGTTAATTTTTGAATATCTTCGCCGACGCCGTGCGCTTCATCCTTTGGCATACCATGGTCCTTCTCTAGTTTTTTGACATCATCCATACCATCACGACGAACGTTCCTTAAGGATACTTTTGCACTTTCACCATATTTATGTGCAAGTTTAACAAGCTCCTTTCTACGCTCTTCATTTAAAGGTGGAATAGACATACGAATTAGCTGCCCATCGCTCATAGGATTTACGCCAAGGTTAGCATCAGCAATCGCTTTTTCTACCGTTTTCACCATTGATTTATCCCAAACTTGAACTGTAATCGTTTTCGCATCCGGAGTTGATACTGTTCCTACCTGCGATAAAGGCATACGCGAGCCGTAAGCTTCCACCACCACAGGGTCTAGAAGATTAACAGAAGCTCTACCGGTTCTAAGCCCTTTTAGCTCGTTATCAAGCACCTTTAAAGCTCCTTCCATTCTATTTTTTAAATCTTGTAACAATGTTTTTTTATCCATAACTATTCTCCTTGAATTTTTGTAAAACTACCTTCAGATCTTAAAACCCTTGCAAAATTACCTTTTTCTTTAATAGAAAAGATCTTTATTGGCAAGTTATTTTCTCTCGCTAAAGCAATTGCTGCCATATCCATAACATTGAGATTATTCTTTAAAACTTCAGTGTAAGTTATATTTTCATATTTTATAGCATCCTTATTTTTATGAGGATCTGCTGAATAAACTCCATCAACTTGCGTTCCTTTGAGCAAAAGGTCACAGTTCATTTCGATCGCCCTTAACACCGCAGCGCTATCTGTTGTAAAAAAAGGATTACCGGTACCGGCAGCAAAAATAACTACTCTCCCCTTCTCCATATGCCTCTTAGCTCTTCTTCTAATATAAGGCTCGCATACGCTCATCATTGGAATTGCTGATTGGACTCTAGTGTAAATATTACAGCCTTCTAGGATACTTTGCATCGCAAGGGCATTGATCACAGTTGCAAGCATACCCATATAATCAGCAGCAGCACGCTCCATACCCATTGCAGAGGCCGTAACACCTCGCGAAATATTTCCACCACCAACTACGATACAGACTTGCACCCCCATATCTATAACCTCTTTAATATCTTCAGCAATGCGTTTGAAAGTTTCAAAATCATGGCCAAAACCTTTGTCGCCCATTAACGCTTCGCCCGATAATTTGAGGAGAACCCTTTTATAATTTTCTTTTACCACTTAACCCTGCTTGTTTTTTTTAAATGTCGCTTCAATGCTAGAAAATTATAATTAATTTATTTTATTTTACAAGAACGGAACTTATCTAATATTACTCTATCTAATAGCCTCAGTAATATTTTTGTCAATTTCATGCAAAAATACTTTTAAAATCTAATTCTGGCGCTTGAAAATACTTACTAAAGCTCGTATAGTTCAGAATTAAATCAAGTAACTATAATTTTTAATATCAAGCCAATGCCAAAATTAAAAATCAACGGTCAAGAAATTGAAGTAGAAGACGGCCTGACAGTAATCCAAGCTTGTGAGCAGCTAGGAATCGAGATCCCTAGATTTTGTTATCATGAAAAACTATCTATTGCTGGTAATTGTAGAATGTGCCTCGTAGAGGTTGAGAAAGCACCGAAACCTGTTGCTTCATGCGCTATGCCAATTGCAGAAGGGATGATTGTGCATACCGATACTGAGAAGGTTCGAAAAGCTCGAGAAGGCGTCATGGAATTCTTGCTTATCAACCATCCACTTGATTGCCCTATTTGTGACCAAGGGGGTGAATGCGACCTTCAAGATCAGGCAATGACTTATGGCCGAGGAACTAATAGGTTTGATGAAAATAAAAGATCGGTAAAAGATAAATATATGGGTCCCCTTGTTAAAACCCATATGACCAGATGTATTCAATGTACAAGATGTATAAGATTTGCGACCGAAGTAGCAGGCATTGAAGAGATTGGCGCTATTGGCAGGGGCGAGCATATGGAGGTCACTACATATGTTGAAAAGACTCTGCAATCAGAGTTGTCAGGTAATATCATTGATATTTGCCCTGTAGGTGCTTTAACCTCGAAGCCATACGCTTTTAAAGCTAGAAGCTGGGAGCTGAAGAAAACAGAATCAATTGACGTTTTGGATGCCGTAGGCAGTAATATTAGAATCGATACACGTGGCCTTGAAGTCATGAGAATTTTACCTAAAGTTAATGAAGATATAAACGAAGAATGGATTTCCGATAAAACTCGCTTCGCCTATGATGGCCTAAAGTATCAAAGGCTTGATAGACCATATATTAGAGAGAATGGTAGGCTTCGTCCAGCTAGTTGGAACGAGGCGCTTGAACTTGCAGCTAAAAAATTAGGCTCAACTGAAGGATCACGTATTGCTGCTATAGCGGGCACCCTTGCCGACACAGAAACACTTTTTGCTTTGAAATTATTGTTTGAAAAATTAGGTTCAAAAAACCTTGATGCTAATCAATTTGGTTATAGGTTTGACCTAGCGAAGAGAGGAAATTATTTATTCAATACCACTCTTGCAGGTATTAATGACGCTGATTTTTGCCTGCTAATTGGCGCTAACCCAAGGCAGGTTGCACCAACTTTAAATGCAAGAATTAAAGGGACTACAAGACGCGGACTAAAGGTAGCAAGAATTGGTGAGGTAGATAATCAAACTTATCCAGTTATTGAGCTTGGCGAATCACCTACTATATTAAATGAAATTCTAGCTGGAAAGCACGAGTTATCAAAAATTTTAGCCAAGTCCAAGAACCCAATGTTTATCATTGGCGATGCCGTACTTACTAGATCCGATAGCGTAACTATCCAAGAGACAGTTTACCAGATATGCCAAAAATATAATGCTATTCGCAGTGACTGGAATGGCTTTAACATTCTACATAATCATGCATCAATGGTGGGAGCTTTAGATATTGGCTTTTATCCTACGGGTCAGCTTAAAAGCACTGCAGGCTTCCTAACTGCAATTGAAGCTGGCAAAATAGATGTAGTTTATTTATATGGGGCTGATGAAATTGATCCTAAAAAACTTGGCAACACTTTTGTTATTTACCAAGGACACCATGGCGATAGAAGCGCAAATCGTGCAGACTTGATATTACCTGGCGCTGCTTATACTGAAAAGAATGCAATTTATGTAAATCTTGAAGGTAGAGCGCAAAAGGCAAGAAGCGCTTTATTCCCTCCAGGGGAAGCAAGAGAAGATTATGTGATTGTTAAACAAATAGCCGAGATTCTCTCCTATGATTTAGGGTTCAATAATTTACCAGAGCTCCGTGCCTTAATGACTGAGGCGGTAAATAGTTTAAAAGACATCGATAAAGTTTCTAGTAACGATATAAGCTTTGGCGAGATTGATGGAGAAATAGCAGATAAGCCTCTAAAAAAGATTAAATTTAATTTCTATATGACCGATCCTATTAGCCGATCCTCAAAGACTATGGCCAAATGCTCACAGGAAATTTTAAAGAAAGAGGAGGCGGCATGATTGATCAAGCCCTTCTTCAGCATATGGTGATTGAAACAGTCATAATGGCTATTAAGATAGTAGCTTTTATAATACCTTTAATTTTATCAGTTGCATATTTAACTTACGCCGAGAGAAGGGTTATAGGTTTAATGCAACTTAGAAGAGGACCTAATATCGTCGGCCCATTCGGCTTACTGCAACCTATAGCTGATGCTTTAAAACTTTTAGTTAAAGAAACTATTATTCCGACCCCCGCTAATAAAGCAGTATTTATCATAGCTCCTATGGTGACATTTATCTTAAGTTTAGTAAGCTGGGCGGTAATTCCTTTTAATAAAGGGTGGGTTTTTGCAGACATAAATGTTGGCGTACTTTATTTACTAGCTATTTCCTCACTTGGCGTATATGGTATTATCATGGCTGGCTGGGCTAGTAACTCTAAATATGCTTTTTTAGGCGCTATTCGCTCATCAGCTCAAATGATCTCTTATGAAGTCTCAATGGGACTTGTTATCATTTCTGTATTACTCTGCGCAGGTTCACTCAATTTAACTGACATTGTTGAAGCTGGTAGAAACAGACTATTAATATTAGATGTTTTGCTAGCACCGATGGCTGTTGTTTTCTTTATTTCTGTCCTTGCTGAAACAAATCGCTTACCCTTTGACTTACCCGAGGCAGAAGCAGAACTAGTCGCTGGCTATAATGTCGAATATTCCTCAATGATCTTCGCTCTCTTCTTCCTAGGCGAATATGCTAATATGATCCTCGTTAGCTCGATGACAACCATTTTATTCTTAGGGGGATACCTACCGCCATTCAATATAGAAGCTTTAAGTGTGATACCTGGCTTCATCTGGTTCATTGCAAAAGTCTGCTTCCTTCTATTTTGTTTCCTTTGGATTAGGGCAACCTTTCCAAGATACAGGTATGATCAACTAATGCGTCTCGGCTGGAAAGTGTTATTACCTTTCTCGTTATTATGGGTAGTGCTCATTGCCTCAGTATTAGTATTTAATGATATGCTACCTACGAATAATAGCCTTGCAGATTCTAATAAAAGCTTCATTGAACAAAGTGTATTTGAATTTAATACTGAAAGTACTGATGAACCACGTCATGAATTTGATGAAGATGATCCAGATTTATTAGATGGATCGCAAGAACAAAAGGAAAGTGAAAAAACAATACCGGAGCAAAGTGGAATTGATTCTAGCAAAGCTCCCCAAGATACCATTCCACAATAGATAGAAATATGTTTATTATTAGATATTTAAAATCTTTTTTACTATATGAATTAGCATCAGGGATGTTTCTAACCTTAAAATATTTATTTAAGCCTAAGGTTACTCAAAACTACCCTTTTGAAAAAAGCAAGGTTAGCCCTAGATTTAAAGGCGAACACGCACTTCGTCGCTATGCTAATGGCGAGGAGAGATGTATCGCTTGTAAACTTTGTGAAGCGATTTGCCCAGCGCAGGCCATCACCATTGAGGCAGAAGAACGTGAAGATGGTAGCCGCAGAACTACTAGATACGACATTGACATGACTAAATGTATTTATTGTGGTTTATGCCAAGAAGCTTGTCCGGTTGATGCAATTGTAGAAGGGCCAAATTTTGAATTTGCAACTGAAACTCATGAAGAACTTATCTATAATAAGGATAAGCTCCTTAGGAATGGCGAAATTTGGGAGCAAGAACTAGCCGCCAAAATTAAAGCTGATTATCTATATAGGTAGGATAAATGGTTGAAAGTTTATTTTTTTACATTTTTGCTTTTGTTGCAATATTTTCAAGCTTAATGGTAGTTACTGTTAAAAATTCAGTTCACTCAGTATTATGGCTTATTTTCACCTTTTTTAATGCAGCCGGTTTATTCCTGCTGGTCGGTGCTGAATTCCTGGCTATGCTTCTAGTGGTTGTTTATGTAGGAGCGGTGGCCGTATTATTCTTATTTGTTATCATGATGCTTGATATAAACCTTAATAAGGTTAGAGAAGGGTTTTTTAAGAGACTACCTCTTGGCATATTCATCTCTGGAGTTTTTCTTTTTGACCTTATTACGATCATTTATACGTCCCTTAATCAAATTAAAACTATCCCAAGATCTGATTATATGACCCCTGAGAGCCTTATTACTAATACTCATGCTATTGGTAATATTTTATATACTGATTTTGTACTTCAATTCCAACTAGCAGGACTTATTTTATTCGCTGCTATGATTGGTTGTATCGTTCTTACATTAAGAGATAGCAAGCGCTCTAAAAAACAAGACGCAACAACTCAACAAATTAGGAATAAAGAAAGTTCAGTAACCCTAGTTAAAGTAGGCAGAGGAGAAGGTGTAGATGTACGATAAATTATTAAATGTAGGTCTTGAGCATTACTTAATTACCTCCTCTATAATCTTTATTATAGGCGTATGTGGTATTATAATAAATCGCAAAAACGTGATTATTATTTTAATGTCAATTGAGCTAATGTTACTTTCAGTTAATATTAATATGGTAGCGTTTTCGAATTATTTTAAAGAGCTAACCGGACAGGTTTTTAGTATGTTCATTTTGACTGTTGCAGCAGCAGAAGCAGCCATCGGTCTTGCCATACTTGTTACATATTACCGGAATAAGAATTCCATTGAAGTTGAAGATATTAACCAAATGAGGGGTTAATGATAGCGATAGCAACAATATTTCTTCCATTATTATCTAGTCTATTTTGTGGCTTATTTAGCTGCAAAATTTCTCACAAGCAAGCAGGTATATTATCTACTCTCGCCTTGTTTACGTCTGCTATTTTTGCATGCAAATTATTTATAGATATTGAATTAAATAATAGTATTACGCAAATAACTTTATTAAACTGGATAGATTCAGGGCACCTTAACGCGAATTGGAGTATTTATATAGATAAGCTCTCTAGTATAATGCTTGTAGTGGTTACTTTCGTTTCAGCGCTAGTGCATCTATATTCAATTGGCTACATGGAGTCTGATCCTAACCTACCCCGCTTCATGTCTTATTTATCATTATTTACATTTTTTATGTTAATTTTGGTTACTGCTGATAATTTTATTCAATTATTCTGCGGTTGGGAAGGTGTAGGCTTCTGCTCATATTTGCTTATTGGGTTTTGGTATAAAAAAACTTCCGCCTGCGATGCTTCTATTAAGGCTTTCATTGCTAACAGAGTCGCTGATTTTGCATTTATAATTGCAATATGCCTTATATTTGCTTGTACTTATTCAATATCCTTCAAGGAAGTTTTCAATAGCGTAAGCAGCATTGAGTCTAGTAGCATGTTATTTATGGGCCACAAGCTACCACTTATTGAAGTTATATCTATATTATTATTAATTGGTTGTATGGGAAAATCTGCCCAAATAGGTTTACATATTTGGCTACCTGATGCAATGGAAGGTCCAACTCCTGTTTCAGCGTTAATCCACGCAGCAACAATGGTTACAGCC
The DNA here is from genome assembly GCA_029266475.1 of Rickettsiaceae bacterium. Classification (GTDB taxonomy): domain Bacteria; phylum Pseudomonadota; class Alphaproteobacteria; order Rickettsiales; family Rickettsiaceae; genus JAJFBM01. The sequence goes on from JAQSWU010000028.1 coordinate 14,508, forward strand.
GGAGTATTCATGATAGCTAGATGCTCTCATATATTTGAATATGCAGAGCTAACTTTAAATGTAATTACTATTGTCGGCAGTGTAACCTGCCTTTTTGCAGCAACGATTGCCATTACTCAGACAGATATCAAAAAGATAATTGCTTATTCAACATGTAGCCAACTTGGATATATGTTCTTTGCTTGCGGGGTGTCTACTTACAATGCAGCAATATTTCATCTCTTTACCCATGCTTTCTTTAAAGCCTTGCTTTTCCTTGGAGCAGGTAGTGTAATACATGCTGTTTCAGGGGAGCAAGATATAAAAAAGATGGGCGGGCTGTGGAGAAAAATTCCTCTTACCTATGGTTTGTTTTGGATAGGTTCTCTTGCTATTGCTGGAGTGTTCCCATTTGCAGGATTCTTCTCTAAAGATTTGATTCTAGAGGCAGCTTATGTGTCTAAGACCGAGGTTGCACAGGTAGCATTTTGGTTTGGAATAATAGCTGCCTTCTTTACAGCCTTCTATTCCTGGAGATTATTGATTGTAGTATTTCATGGTGAATCAAAGCTCGATAAAAATACGCTTAAGCATGTTCATGAATCGCCATTATCAATGCTGGTGCCTATGATTACTCTAAGTTTTGGGGCAGTTCTCTCAGGAATTTACGGTGTATATGCTTTAAATATTGATGATATGCCAGGATATTTTGGTAGTTCTTTATTTATAAGAGAGCAAAATAATGTACTTCATAAGATTCATCACCTAGAATGGTATATTAAACTCATTCCAACATTTGCGGGCTTACTTGGCATCTTTAGCGCCTATATACTTTATATGAGGACTGATATAATTTCCAGGCTTAAAACATGGTTTAGGCCGCTATATCTTATTTCATTTAATAAATATTATATTGATGAGATATATAACGCTACTATTATAAAACTATTTAAAGTTAAAGCTGAAATCTCTCGAATCATAGATGTTGCAGTGATTGATAAATTTGGACCGGATGGAGCTGCCTTCACTTTTAGGAAAGCTGCACAATATATGAGTAATCTGCAAACAGGTTTTATATTTTCCTACGCATTTTTAATGCTTCTGGGGCTTGCTGTACCTATTAGCTGGTTTATGAATAGTTTCTCTTAACATATTAGAATGATTAAAATGGCCGAAATACCAATATTGTCGATTTCAATAGCTATCCCTTTTTTTAGTTCGCTATTTATACTCCTCGTATCAAAGCAGACTACAATTCCAGCAAAATCGCTCTATACTAAGTATGTTGCGATTTTAAGCGCGGTAATGACTTTAATCTGCGCAAGCTATTTGCTAGGGAATTTCGAACCAGATAATACAGGTTATATATTTGAGGAGAAATATCTTTGGATTAAACAGATAGGCTTACACTATCATCTAGGGGTCGACGGGCTATCGATTTCTCTTATATTTTTAACTGCTCTACTTACAGTAATCTGTATTATTGCAAGTCTCTACAACGTTACATCCCGTAGTAATGAGTTTTTAGCATTGTTCCTTTTGCTAGAAGCTTTGGTCATCGGAGCTTTCTGCTCCCTTGATATATTGTTATTCTATATATTCTTTGAAACAACCTTAATCCCTATGTATCTCATTATTGGTATCTGGGGAGGGGATAATAGAATATATGCTGCAATAAAATTCTTTTTATATACTTTACTTGGCTCAGTCTTCTTCTTATGCGCTATAATTTATATTTATCTGCATGCTGGGACATTAAATTTAATTGAGCTTGAGAATATTTGTCCGAGCTTTTTATTCCCTGTGCAACAAGCTTTATTCTTAGCGTTGTTTGCCTCATTTGCTGTGAAAGTTCCAATGTTCCCTTTCCATACCTGGCTGCCCCATGCACACGTGCAAGCGCCAACTGCTGGTTCGGTAATACTTGCTGGCGTGTTACTTAAATTAGGAGCATATGGATTCATTAGGTTCTCTTTGCCTATTTTACCTGACGCGTCAATATATTTTGCACCATATATCATAGTTTTAAGCGTAATTGCTGTAATATATGCTTCCTTTGTAGCATTTGCACAAGAAGACATGAAGAAAATGATAGCTTATTCTTCAATTGCGCATATGGGATATGTTACAGCTGGCATTTTCAGCTTTAATAAACAAGGTCTTGATGGAGCAATCTTCCAAATGATTAGCCATGGTATTATTTCAGGAGCATTATTCCTGGTAGTTGGCGCACTTTATGACCGTATGCATACTAAAGAGATTAATTTTTATGGGGGAGTTGCAAGCAAAATGCCAGTACTTGCAACATTCTTTATGGTCTTCACTATGGGATCAGTTGGCCTTCCTGGTACTAGCGGTTTCATTGGTGAATTTTTAAGCATAGCAGGTGTTCTGCAAGCTCATTATATTTATGCTACCTTCATAACTCTTGGTGTGGTGCTAGGCGCAGTTTATATGTTATCACTTTACAGAAGGATAATGCTTGGTGAAATTGCCAATACTGAACTTCACCGTATTAAAGATTTAGATATGAGAGAAATCATAACATTCATGCCTTTAGTTTTATTTGCAATATATTTAGGGATCTATCCATCATCATTACTTGGACTTACATCTCCTGCAGTTACAAAGCTACTTGGCATATTCGGTTAAATATAAGAGGATTCTATGTTAGCAACAAGCATTAAGATATTAAGTAATCTACCTCTATTATTTCCTGAAATTCAACTTGCTATATCGGCATTAATTTTTCAATTAATTGGGGTATTTTCTAAAAAAAGCCAAAGGCTAGTTAACTATTTAAGCATCATTTCAATGTTATCAGTGCTATTTTATATAAACCAATTTAGCTCTAGCTTCTTAGGAAATGCTTTTAACCAAATGTATCAAGCAACCTACCTATCACAGTTCGCAAAATCAATAGTACTTGTATCTTCAAGCTTAACTTTGCTACTTTACCTAGGAATATCAGTTAGACATAAATATACAGCAAGAAGCGAATATCCAGTACTAATATTACTTGCAGTAATTGGTATTTTTATAATGGCTTCAGCTGGTCATTTTTTAACTTTATACCTTGGTCTCGAGTTACAATCCTTAAGCCTTTATTTGCTTGCTACTTTTGATAGAAATAATATTAAATCTTCTGAAGCAGGTCTTAAATACTTCGTACTTGGCGCACTTGCCTCATGTATTATGTTATTTGGCATATCATTGATTTATGGTTTTACAGGCACCTTAGAATATAACGTACTTCAAAACCTTTATAGTGGACAGCATTTTATCTTAAAACCATCTCCTGCTGTGGTAGTTGGGGCTTATATGGTAATTGCGGCGATCCTGTTCAAACTTTCAATTGCACCTTTCCACGCCTGGACCCCAGATGTGTATGAAGGCGCCCCAGTACCAACAGTAGCGTTCCTATCTTCAAGCTCAAAAGTTGCAAGCCTGGTAGTATTAATAAATTTAACATTTAATGTACTTAAAGACTGCCTTACTGCTTATCATTTTAGTATACAAGTCCTTGCTGTCCTGTCCCTGGCGGTTGGAGCAATTGCAGCTATAAAACAAACTTCTATTAAAAGGCTACTTGGCTATAGTACTATCTTAAATATGGGGTATGTGTTACTTGCTCTGGCGGCTAAAAATCATGAAGCTATACAAGCAAGCCTAGTTTATGTAACGATCTACTCATTTACAATGCTTGGGTTATTAGCTTTACTTGCAACAGCTCTTGGAGAACAGCTAGAGACTGCAAATTTAGATGCTTTAAGCGGACTTGCAAGTTCAAATAAAATAGCTGCACTTTTAATCGCTTTGTTATTATTTTCCTTAATTGGTATCCCGCCTTTCGCAGGCTTCTTTGGTAAGCTTTATGTTTTCCAAGCAACTATTCAGGCAGGATTATATGGCTTAACGGGATTTGGCATAATTGCTAGTGTCGTTGCTGCTTATTATTACTTAAAAATTGTTAAAATAATGTATTTCGACAAACAAAATGTCACAGTTTCTGAGGGAACTATATCTCTTAATGTAATTTTTATAATTATAATTTCAGTTTTCATTACCATGATATTTATAATTTATCCTAATATAATCCCTGATTTAACTCTAAATATAGCAAAACAATTCTAAATAAGGATTTTTCAAGGAAATTATGAAAGGATTATCACTCAAGTGGTTAAAGGAATATAACCTTCTGATTTACGAAGAAGTTGATAGTACGAATTCGGAAGCTCTAAGACTTGCTAAGGCAGGTGTTGATGGGAATTTTGTTATTTGGGCTCAAAGCCAAACGCATGGTCGCGGCCGCAACGGCCGCGCTTGGCTAAGCGCTAAAGAAAATTTATTTACCTCCATCTTACTAAGCCCTGATTGTAAAGTTGAATCACTACCTCAGCTTTCTTTTGTTACGTCGCTCGCTGTCCATGATGCATTATCATTGATATGTAAGCAACATAAAGTCTCAGCATCCTTAAGCCTAAAATGGCCAAATGATATACTAATCAATGAAGCAAAAGTAGCTGGTATCCTCCTTGAATCTATCAATGTGAAAACTTTTAAACGAAACTATTTAGTAATTGGTATTGGTATAAATATTAATAATAAGCCTGAGTTAGAAGGCCGTACTATCACTTGCCTAAAAGATATCTTAGGAGCTGACATTGAACCTGGCTACGTTTTTGATAAGGTACTTGCATATTTCGACTTATATTATAAGAAATGGCAGAATGATGGGTTTATTGATATTAGAAAGACCTGGCTAAAAAAAGCTCACCATCTTAATAATGTTGTTACCATTGATTCTGGCCATAATAGAGTATCGGGTATTTTTAAGGATATAGATTTTAGTGGAGCAATTCGTATCAAACTAGCTTGCGGGCGGATTTACAGCCTACATGCTGGGGAAGTATTTTTTTGAAAAATCAATTGGAATTCTCCTCGGTTACAGCAGCTATACTTCTGCTGCAGAAGTTTCCTAGTAAATAACCCATGAAACAAAAACTCACAAGAATGTATTAAGTTATATTAACACACTTGACAAATTACTAATTTTAATTTACAATTAGAGAAATTTATGTTAGTGAGTATTGTTGAATGCCTAGTATTAAGCATATTACTTTCAATCATTTTAATCCTAAACATACCGCTTTCATAAAAGCTCTGAAATATAAACCATATAAACCTGCAACTCTTAAAACTACCAGCAGAATAAACTTAATCCCTAACCCTCCTGCAAATAGAGGTGATATCGCTTCTAATACATCATTACTGGTAAATAGCTTTAAAGAAGAGCTAGCCTTAAGTTTAGCTATTGATGATTATAAACTAAAGAAGAGAGCAATCTATACTTATTTCCCAGAGATATATAAAGTTATTGCTGTTACTAATCTGCAAGACGATACAGTTAAAGAACAATCCAAAAATAGTAAAAAACCGCAAGAAAAGAATAAGCTCCCCCCAGTCAATGCTCTTGTTTTATATAGGCTGAATAAATATAACAATGAATTATTAAATACAATTGATATGATATCTGGCCTAATCGATATTCTAACCTAATATAGTGAAATTAGTTGAGTTGTGGTACTAGAAATAACGAGCGCAGCGTATGAGTAATACGTAAGCGAGGAAAGACGACGTGTACCACACTCTAAATAAATTTACTATAAATGAGTAAAAGCATAAGGGAAGCGTTAGAGGCATATCGAAGCCTATGCAAGGCCACAGTAACCGCTGAACCCTTAAGTATGAAAAAGTAATCTGCAATCAAAGCTCAGCGACGCCCCTAAGAGAAGCGTGCGCGCTCAAATCGTGGGAACTATATTTGGAGAAAGTGCTTTGCTTAAGTCATAAAATAAGAAAATAGTTAACATATTAACCTATATTACTAAATTTCAACCCAGGGTAGTAATTTTTGATTCCCCCTATTTTTTTGCGGGTGGTTGAGGCGCGAATTCGTCATCTCGAAAAATGGCGAAACAAACTTTATGAGCTAGTTGGTGTCGATCCAGTCGAAACAAATCATGTATAGTAAATTTATTTAAAGTGTGGTACGTCGTCATTCCTCGCTTACGTATTACTCATACGCTGCGCTCGTTATTTCTAGCACCACAACTCAACTAATTTCACTATAACTATAAGTCTACTGCAAATTCACTTAATCTTCGCTTTAAACTCCTGGTTCTTTATATCGGTAGAGAGTAGTTCATTTATTACTATGCTTAAATATCTCATAGGAGAATCTCTAAAATACATGCAAAATTTTAAAAACTATAGAAAATATAAATTATAACCGAAACAAAACTCATAAAAACAATTTATGCATGATTTCATCGAAGCAGCTAAAAATGGAGATTTAGCAACCATTCAGATTTTTATCAATCAAAATATTGATGTTGATATTACCGATGAATCTGGCTCACCAGCTTTGATGTGGGCTGCAGGCAATGACCATTTAGAGGTTGTAAAATGGCTCATAGATAATGGTGCAGATATTCATAAGGCAGATAGTGTTGGCTGGACAGCTTTGATATGGGCTGCTCGCAATGGTCTCTTGGAAATTGTAAAGGAGCTTATACTAAACAAAGCTGGAATTAATCCTGCAGATGATAAAGGCAGGACAACTTTAATGTTAGCTGCATTTTATGGCCATTTAGAGGTTGTAAAGTGGCTCATAGAGAATGGCGCAGATATTCATAAGGCAGATAATTATGGCATGACAGCTTTGATATGGGCTGCCTGGAATGGTCACTTGGAAAG
>JAQSWU010000029.1 GCA_029266475.1 Rickettsiaceae bacterium
ATATAGCATAAATATTAACATATTACAACCTTCCTTTAATAATATTTATGCTTTATTTAATATTAAAGGTTAGGTTGTTATGTATAGTAAATTTATTTAAAGTGTGGTACGTTGTCATTCCTCGCTTACGTATTACTCATACGCTGCGCTCGTTATTTCTAGGTGTTTAGTTCCACAACTTAACTAATTTCACTATATTAATAATTGTATAAGACTAGTTATAACTAACCTTTGTTCGAATGAAGGATTGTATTTTTTATGAGTTTGCCTTGTTTTAGTTAAAAAATGGTGTGGTTGCAGGAGCTGGTTATAATCGTAAGGCGATCCTAAAGAAGGCATTTGCAGGGCTTTAATGGTTTGAATGCTCTATTTTGCAGCAATATTTTAATGATCGGCTACCGTCTTTATTATTTCTATTTTGAGTAAATAAAATATTTTACTATATATAGTCTTTGAGAAATGATTAATAGAGCGCTGCTGCTAGATGCTGCAAAGCGCTCTATTGCTTAAGTCACTTTATTGAACTCTTGGTTCAGATGGAGCATTAACTGGAGCTTCATTTTGGTTTTGCGCTTGCTCTTTTGCTCTAAGCTGCTCTATCTCATGTAAAGATAGTTTTTTAGCAAGATTAACAACGATAATACCAAAGCCTACCTTAGCAGCAATATCAGCTACGCAGTACAGAAGTTCACGTAGAGCTAGTAAATTACCTTTGTAACCTAATAAAGGCACCATAAAGCCAAGTGGATAAACCATCCAAGAAATCACTAGAAAGTTCTTCAATGATTCAAAGGTAGAGCGCATTTCATCAGGCATATCAGCAGCGGCTTCTGATAATTGACCGTATAATACTATAATGATATACACAAAAAACACGCAAGAAAGTAAGAAACATATCCAACCAGTTTGGGTTCCGCCACCAGCATGGTTAACGCTTACCTCGCCGATATATCCAAGTAATATCATTAAAAAGTCAGCAATCATTAAGGAAGTGATCATGCCAGCTCTATTTGCACTTTGGGTTAAAAGTGGGAAGATAGCAACAATTAATGGAGTCGTTAAGGCCCAATCAACATATCTAAATTGGGTAGGAACATTTAAAAGGCTGGAAAGCTGCCCATCAAGACCTACAATATCTTTCATTGAATAATAGTTAACCGCAGCTATGGTAACAATCATGGCGCAAAGACTTGCTATGATACTATATCGTGGTGTTAAGTTGTTCCTCTCCATATGAAAATATACAATTCCTGCTATCATTGAAGAGAATGCTAACCAGAAACTATATTGTGTAGCTAGTGCAATAAAACTGAATGTAGTATTTTGTTCCATAACTTTACCCTATCGATTTATTCCTTTTTTAATAGTTTATTTAGTATTGAATTAAGTTCACCTGTTACGTCATTTACAAATATTGAGGCTTGCTCAGAAGACTTAAGTATTCTGTTTGAAGCTTCTTTAGTCCTATTTGCATCCTCTACTAGTGCTTGCGTATTACTGTTCACATCTTTAATTGAATTTGACACATCAGAGATCAGTAAACTAATTTTTTCTGTAGCATTATTTTGCACTGAAACACTGGTAGTGATTACTCCCGAAGCCTGGGCAAGATCCTCAATAACCTTACTAACTTCAACAATATTATCTACTGTCTTATTCACCTCATTTCTAATAGCTTCAATATTATCTGTTATCTTATCGGTAGCTGTTACCGTTTGATTAGCAAGGCTTTTAACCTCATTTGCTACAATTGCAAATCCCTTACCAGCTTCTCCTGCGCGGCTAGCCTCTATAGCTGCATTTAAGGATAATAGGTGAGTTTGCTCAGTAATTTTTTGAATTAATCCCACTATATCTCCTATGTTATCAGCAAGCTTTTTTAATGATTGGACTCGATCATTACTTTCCAGGGATTTTTTAACTGCTAAACTAGTAAGCTGGTTAGAGTTATTGGCATTTTGTAGAATCTGTTGAGTCTGTTTTAATAGCTCATTAGCAGATGCAGATACGTCAGTGGAGTTAACTGTTGCTGATGATAAATTAGTTGAGATAATATCTATAGAATTTTTAAGTTTAGTAGAAACATCCTCCATATCTTTAGCTGTCAAAGCCATCTCGCTTTGGTTTGAGTTAATAGTTTGAAAGATCTTTCCAATTTGATCATTGAGGTTTTGACCAATCTCTTTCATGGCTATTAATTCTTCTTCTTTTTGCTTTTGCCTAATATTTTCATCTAACCTTAAGCGTTCCACCTCTTTTGCGTTATTCTGAAAGACTATCAATGCTTCATACATTTTAGCAAGTTCGAAGCCTAAAGAGCTCGGAGGGGTGATAGTGATATTATTATTTCCGCTAGCAAGCTCGTTCATCATGCTACTTAATTCTAAAATGATATTTGATAGTCTCTTTCCAATGAAGTTTGCGGTAAAAATCCCTAAAGCTAAAACTGATAGAGCGAGGATTAATGAGGTTTGTGAGCTCTTAGCTATCTCATTATGTATTTCTATAAGTCTTGATTTATTTTCTGGGTTAATGGTTTCGCTATTCTCATATAGAAGTACTAAATTTTGGTCTATTAGATCGAAGCCAGTTTTATTGATTAAAGCTGCAATTAAAGCAATAGAAATTATCCCAAAAAACCCATAATATAATGTAGCTTTGATACTTGCGCCGGAAGCTCGAACCTTCTGTTTTTGTGCCTCGGGGCTGGTGCGTGCTATATTTCCTGAGTTTTTGACAGGATCGATAATTATTGTGCTTCTTTTGCGGCTAGCTAAATTCGAGGGCGAATCTATAATCTCTCCTGCTTTAGAGACTTCTCCTAATCCAGCTATATGTATACCGCCAATTCTATTTTCCATTTAAATTATGTTCCCTAGCTTGTAAAACTGTTAACAATATTGTATGAGCCATATTTAAAGCAAGTAACGGTATAAAGAAATTTAATATAATAGTATTTTCATAATATATTAAATCAATGTTTATAAAATTTAGCAATATTAATAAAATTATAATAACAACAATCATACTAATGATTGTAAATTTGCATATTAAGAGTGGTAGGTGAGAATCCCTTAAATAGAATTTTTTACTTATTTCGAGATAATGGCGGAAGCTATGCCATCCGCAAAAATATACGGTAAAGGCGAGAATGGGTGGGACAAAGGTAAACAAAATACAAAATATAAAAGTTTCAAAAATGAATCTATGTTTTTTATCGTTATACAATAGCGCAGCTGATAATATGCATAATAGATAAGCCATGTTAGCTGGTATTATGGAATGTTCAAAAAAGTTGCTATTTGTTATGGCGTTAAAATATTTAGAAGTTTCTGGGAAATTACCATATGGTATAGCGATGATAGCAAAACCACGAGTAAAAATATGAAGAGATCTATTTTTAGACATCTCATAGGTATTTATATCCTGATTGCCAAAATGTAGAATAGAAGTGGCTAGAAATAGACATAAAGATAGAGTAGGGTGTAGAAGCCATAATATATAAAAAGATATAATTATAATTATATAATTAATCCCCCCAAGCAGGTAGTTTAATGTTTGAGTAGATTGGCTATGAAATGGCCAGGCTAAAAGTTGCAGATATTTAAAATCGGTAAGTCCATGCGGCAGGCCAATAAATACTCCAAATATAAGTAAAGAGATAAGCTGCGCTTCTAAAGTAATCGGGTAAAATTGCTGAGCAGCAGTAATCGCTATAGTGATGAATGAAGTAATATACCAATGACTATCTTCTATATATTTAAACTGCATTTAAAAAACTCTTTTTTATTAGAAGTATTAAATATCAGATGGACAATTTCATATAAATTCGCCTCATCTTGAAGAAAATTAACCATTTGTCTTGGAGGCGTGTTTTTGAACCAATCAAAAAATTGCTGGGGCGCTAAATTAGGATTTTTTTTCAAAAAATTTAGAAATATCCTGTCTAAAAATAAAGATATATTTGAATATGGCTGGAAAGGAGTTTCTGGTAAGCAATTATGGGAATATATATATGATGCTAATTTTCCGGCCAATTTTATAGTACGTTTAAAACTATAGCCAGTAGAAGGTCTTACCCAGCCTGCGCTTGTGCCAATCCTTGAGCTATCATGGGATTTGTAATCTTCTGTCATTGGAATTATTCCTGCTTCATGTTTTATGATATCGTAATCCTGAATATCCTGCCTAATTATAAAATGCTCGAATGCTTGATCAAACCTTTCTGCTTCCTGCAACGATCCAGTAAAGATTGTAGGTTCTATCAAGGCGATCTTTTCGCTAAAAGGTAGCATATAATTGAACATAATTTGGTTTGAATCTTTTCCTATAGAAAAGTCCATTATGGTAAGCAGGCCAGGATTAAAGCTAGGCTTACGAGTTTCAATTAGCCATCCTTTAAACTGTTGAAAATATGAATATTTATTGTTATTTGCTAGGCGTGCATCAATTACTATAGAGGCTATATCTTGCACTGAGTTGAGCGTAGAGATCTCTTGAGAAAATTTTACATCAAATTGCTTTAAATTCAGCATGAAATTATAGAAGTCATTACTTTTAATACAGCAGTAGAGGAGGCCTTCATGTTTGCAGGTTACTTTTTCTCCTACGGGGCTTATTACTTGCCAGCTAGACCATGTTTTGCTGATTAAATGAGAAAATTCCATTTCCTCATTTTTATGCAGCCAAAAACACCAATGTTTATCATCATTATATTGCGGCTGCTTTTCATATACGACTACTTTTTTACCGAATAAAGATAGGAAATATGCAGTACTTAGGCCGCTAAGCCCGCCACCTATAATAGCAACATCATATGATTTTTTGCTCATTTAACTTTCCATTATTTACGTAAGGTAAGCCTGTCAACATTTTGTGCATACTATTGTTATGTCTGATAATTTCTGGCTTGGACATGCATGCGAGGACTCCCTGCAGAGTTAAAAACGCTTTCTCAAAGGAATTTACTATTATTCGAGAAGTTTTAGCTTTCTGCGGGTTTTTCAAGATTTTATAGCCAATTGCGCGGTAAAGATAAGCTGCAGTCATTATGGCTGGCCTTGCATAAGAAGGTAAGTTATATACGCCATAAATACCGCTATTATAATAACTTTCTGCAAGGTTAATCAAAGCTTTCTGGTCATAGGCTGCAGGGAAATAATATTTCTCTTTTATATGGTCCTCAGCCATATCACGCGCTATATTTGTTAGCTGCATTGCAATACCAAGGTCTATCGCATGGTATAATGTGCTTCTGTTTCGGTTTCCTAGTATGAAGCTCAGCATGATACCTATTGAGCTTGCAACTCCATAACAGTAGCGTAGTAAATTTTCTATCGTATGGTATTTTACCGGGGACACATCTTTCAGTAATGTTTCAAGAAATATTATAATAAGGGATTTATCTATAGAATACTTATTAATTATGTCCGATATTTCTATAGTTTCGTTATTTTTTATAGCATCTAAAATCTTTTGGACCTGGGCCGGGTTATTATACTCATCAATTAAGTCATCCATTTTTCTGCAGAAAGCATAAAGCGTGCTTATATCTTTTAATATTTCGTGTGGTAATAAAAGGCCTGACCAATAAAAACTTTTACTATTCATTTTAAGAACAGATATGCTCATATAAGTACCATTTCTAAAATTTTTGCTGAATTAAGTACTCCTGGCATACCAGCGCCTGGATGAGTGCCAGCCCCTACTAAATAAAGGTTCTCAAGATAGGGGTCTTTATTATGGAAGCGAAACCATGCTGATTGAGTTAGCGTTGGTTGAATTGAAAAACCAGCTCCTGCGTAGCTCAAAAGTTCATCTTTAAAATAGGAAGGTCCTTTATAGAACTGCACAGTTATAGACTTGCTTAAACCAGGTAACATTCGGCGTTCTAGTTCGCTCATTATATGTGTTACGAACTGTTCTTCTTGTTTTTGGCTTGCCTTAAGCAATAAAAGGTTAGGAACGGGTACTAGCACATAAAAAATATCGTGCCCCTCAGGCGCAAGAGAGGAGTCGGAAGCAGTTGGCCGGTGTAAATAAAAGCTAAAGTCTTCAGGGAGTTTTCCTACTTCAAAAATATCTTGAATAATATTTTTAAAATTTAGGCTAAACCCAACGGTATGCTGTTCTATATTTGAGTATTTTTTGTTAGTAGCGAAATATATGACATAAAGGCCGAATGAGTCTTTGCTTATTAGGCTGCGTAATTTAGTAAATAAAGCTTGTTTACTTACCGGTATAATATTGTTATATAGGTACTTTGGATCAATATTAGATATGACAATATCTGATTTATAAATGCTCTTATCCTCGCAGTTCACCTGGATTATCTTCGCACCTTGGAAGTCAAAATGCTCAACCGTCTTACCGCACTTTACCTCTACTCCTTGTTCTTCTGCAAGCTTGATTAAGGCTTTAATTAGCGAGTTAGTCCCGCCTTTCACGTAATGTACACCATATTTTTGCTCCAGGACATGTATTAGGAAGTAGATAGCGCTCACTTTAAAAGGGTTACCTCCAAGCAATAAAGAAGGTACGCATAAAGCCTGTATTAAATATGGATTTTTAATATAGCTTTTTATTAATGAATAAATCGATTGCCACCCTTGCAGCTGGATAATAGTCGGGAGTGCCTTGAGCATGAACATAAAAGAATTGAATGATTTGTCGGCTAAATTTTCATAGCCACTTAAGAATAGTTTTTCGGCATGGGCAACTAACTTTAGGTAAGAATCTACCTCTTCTGGAGCGAATGTTTTAATTTGATCGATAAAATATTCTTTTGGGCCATATGAAAAGCTGAAGCCATCAGCAAATTTGTAGTCGTACCAAACAGGGCTCAAGGCCTTTATTTCAGCGTAATCCTCGATTCTTTTGCCAAACAAGTCAAAAAGCTCGGAGAATAAATATGGAGCAGTTATTACTGTAGGGCCAGCGTCAAATATGTAACCGTCTTCTGTGAAGCAACGAGCTCTCCCGCCGGCATCGTTCTGGCGTTCTAAAATTGTGACCTTGTTTCCTTTGGCGCGTAGCCTTATTGCCGCTGCAATACCACCGAGTCCTGAACCAATAACAATTGCTGTACTCACTTTACTTGCTCCATAAAGAATAGACTAGCATTATGCGCTCTCTTTCTTAAGTTTCCATTGAGAGATATATGAATCAATGCCCAAGAGATAAATGCAATCCAAAAGTCCATATAAACTTATAAAGTTTCTCTCTTTATATATCAAATAAATGCCTTAGTTTTTGATATTAAATGATCAACTATGGAACTTATATGACGCAACTTAAACCCTTTATGTACCTTCATACTTAAAGAATTGACACCATAAAAATTTTAAAATTATACGCTTCTTACTGGCTGACTTTAATTTCATGCATAAATATCCGAATTTAAAAAGGGATATAACATTGACGACACAAAGGTTAATTCATTAACATATATTACAAATTTTCAACCCTTGGTAATAATTTTTGACCTCCCCCCCTTTTTTTTGAATATCAGGATAACTTTCTTTTATAACTAATTTATAATCTTAAAGTTTAACTTGAATATAGTAGCAGATTCATCTTTATCGATAATATAGTAAATTTATTTAAAGTGTGGTACGCCGTCATTCCTCGCTTACGTATTAATCGTACGCTGCGCTGGTTATTTCTAGTATACCAATCGTACTTCGAGTGTTGGGGGCGTCAGACTTCGGGAGCGGCGCTCCTCAAATACTATTCGTATTCGGTGGTGCTCGCTCTTTATCTTCCTACCCAACCCTTCAAATTACTTGAGTATACTTTTAATCAACTTATGTTAAATTACTCCATTAACACATAGAATCAATCTTCATTAACGCTTAATTAACCTCTCTGTTGTAAAATTTTAATTAATTTTAAAAAAAATAATATTTGGGAGATAAACATGATAAAATCGATTAATATAACAGATGATGTTAATTACTTTAAGGATATTTTATCAAAAGCTAGACTTGGGATTGAAAGGTGCAAAGATAAACGTAATAACTTAAGTAAAACAGATTCTATTTATTCTTTAGAAGATATCCAAAAGAAATATTTTGAAATAATAGCATTTGAGCGCTTAAATAAAAAAAGTTATCAAGCTAATAAAGCAGTATTTAATGAACTTAAAATCAAAACTGTTCAGCTATATAAACTTCTCAAAGGTCAAGAAGCACTTCCGGTTGATAATATCAACCTTAAGAGTTTATCAGAAGAGTTTAACAAAATAGGCCTAGATTATCTATTAGAAAAAAGACCAATCATCGAATCTGCCGCAAGAGAAGCGCTAAAGGAAATTGCTTTAAGTGAAGCTCCTGCAAATGTCAGAGATAAAGTTTTTAAAAATCTTGAAGGGGAGGGTGTTGAAGCTAAGAACCTTCCATCTCTGGAAGAATTGCATAAACTTTATCATGACTTAAAGGAATTCAAGAAAGCGGCTCCAACAGTTTATAAAAATAATAAAGGACAATTGAGACCTTTTAAAAATCAGATTAATACAATTTGCCGATGCAGATGTAAATTCATTGTAGGTTTTGATAAAGAGAGTATAGAGGATTTATTCTCTAAGGATCCAAAGATAATTGCAAAAAAAATATTCGACTCTTTGGCTGAGCCTAAATTACCATCAATTATATCTCAATTCCAAAGTGATGCAGACGAACTAAAGAAGGTAATAATCGAATATTTACCCCCAAAAGTTTCACATAAAGCAACGGAGATTTGGGCTGAGCTAAATAAGTTAACTATGATTAAGGGAAAGGCAGAATCATATTCTTTCTCAGAAAAGTTATTATCCTTTTGTAGATTAATAGGTAGCTTATTTAATAGTAAATATAGGGTAAAAGATTCTGATTTAAAAGCAGCTTTTGCAGATATTGAGAAATTACGTGACAACCGTAGGAAAGAGGTGGCAAAATCTAATACTTCGAGCCGAATCTTTGGAAAGCATACAGAAGAAGTATTAAATGCATCTCAAAATAAAGGAAAAGGCAAAAATCATTCAAAATCAGTTGACTAGATATTTAAGAATAGGCTTTTTTCGATAAGCTTGGTAGCAATAAGGGATTAGCTCCTAAGTGCGTGACATTGATACATATAATTAAGAGCAAAGTTTTATGACTAAAATGCATAATACACCTGAAGCGAATATTGATTTAGATTATTTTCAAAGTTTAAATTACGCCTTAGATAAGGAAATCCAAAATATCAAATACAATATTAATAAAGGTATTAAACCTGAGAATTTCGTACCTTATATGGAGCTTACTCCTATAGAATCATTGCATATATATTACTACGAATGCCAAGAATTCAAAAAATCATATGCGTTGCACGCTACACTTAGCGCTGCCGAAAAAGGTATTCTTAAAAGTTTTGAGAAAAACCTTACCTATTTAAGCGAGTTTAATAGGGAAATGAATGGTAGTAAGGGAAGTGAAGCAAATTATTCTAGCCTTACTAAGCTTTTGAAAAAAAATTCAAAAGAAATTGCAAAGACCATAAGCCAGGCTGCTGGAGATGATATTTTACTCGATCCAAGCTCGCATAAAAAGACTTTGAATAATTTATATAGGGGAATGATATATAATCTTCCTTTAGAACTCACATATAAGGCTGCAAAAATATCAGAGGAACTCGTTAAATTAGATAATGAGTTAATGAGCTATAGTTTTGATGCTGAAAGTACTAATACTCAGAAAAATACTACTAACTTAAACGAAAAGGAAAGTTTTGCTTCTAAATTCAAGAGTTATTTAACACATTTTTGTGAGGCTATATTAGCGTTATTCAAAAGAAAAGATGAGATAAAAAACGAAGATTTAATAAGCGCTTTCAAGGATGCTAAGAAACTATCATTAAAAAAATCTATATTCAGTGAACGCCCAGTACCGGAAGAAGTTTCGGTTAAGACTAGAAAAATATACGGTAAATTCTCCGAGAAGCTATCGCATGCTACCCACAATATTGAAAAAGGCAAGTAGAAACCTATTTCACCTCAAAGTGTAAAGGTTATTAAGAGCTTCTACCTTACCTGCCATGGGTTTAGTATTATATATTGCTTCAAAATAATGATTACTAAAAATCCCAGTCCTCAAGCGAAATGTGATTGCACTTGCCTTGGGAATCAATACTTGGAGTGTCAAGATTTAAAAATTCAGCTTTACAGTTCAGCGGCAAAGTTTTTTCCTCATTTACGTAATGATTACAAGCCTCTGCTTCCGAAATGCATTCTTTAAGGACCTCGGCTATTTTGATAAAATTTTTATTAACTAAACTTGTTCTCTCAGCAAATTCCAGTGCGTTATATTTTCCGCCTTTACCACATTTGATTTTATAATCAGCCCCATTTTTAATCAACGCCTTAATAGCTGCTTCCTGCTTATATATAACGGCGGAATGAAGAGGGGAGAAACCAGCATTATCAAGGGCATTAATATCTTGTCCTTTCTCAGATAAATATTCTATCAATTTAACATTTCCTAGGATTGATGCTAGATGTAGCGGCGTGTTGCCCTTTTCATCTCTTACATCAATTGAAGCGCCTTTAGACACTAGATACTCAACCATTTCGAGTTGTCCTCTAAGTGTCACCCAGTGCAGAGGGGTAACTTTGAAATTATTTGGTGAGTTGATATAGGCAGCCCTTCCTAAAAGTAATTCTAGAAGGTTAAGATCTCCAATTTCGGTTACAAGGTGGATTGCTGAATTGCCATTAGCATCCTTCATATTTACAAGTTCGTGAGCCCTTCCAAGCTCATGGGCCTTGTTTAGCAATTCTCTTGCAATATCTATTCTGTCTAAAGTCTCATTAATATCTGGAGTAACTGGGGTTTCAAGTAGCTTTTTATCAATGCTGAATGGACTTCCAACCTTGCGTAAGAATAGATTTACCATTTTGGGGCTCGCAATAGCAAAAAATATTATTGGTGTACCATTAGAAGTTTTACAAAAAGGATTAGCCCCTGCTTCGATCAATTTATATAATAGCATCGGATTATCAATAGCATGTACCAATAATGGGTTTTCGGGTGTATCTATAGATTTGATATTCGCACCACTTGAAAGAATCTTTATTGTTTCAACATAGTTCCCGTTCTTAACTGCTTTAAGCAATTTTAAGTCAATCGCCCTTGGCGCAATTCTTGTATTATCCATTTTCATCTAAGCCTCTTCAAAAAATGTTATCCCTATATTAACTTGGAATTAATTAAAAAATCGTTTATAGATAGTAATATTATATAACAAATACTACTCAATGGTAAAGTTTAAATAGTTTTAGTTAAACAAAACCCTAAATTGCATAATTCCTTTAAGCTTTAATTAATAACGGATAACCTTAAACCGCATATGTATAATTAAGGCAAAATCTAATTTCTTCTCTTATATTAATATAAAATTATTTTGCAAGATTAAGTTGTTGAAGCAAACCCAGAGTTTTAATAAATTTTGGCAGAAAGCGTGTTATAGGTTCTATAAATATAAGAGGATAGCGACAATATTGCTACGCTCTCCCACAGTTTGTGTAAAGTTAATATTAAAATAAATTTCTATCAAAAAGTATATTTTGATTTAAGGTATGTTTGCTACAAGCAATGAAATTTGGATTTATAAAGCCTTTTTTACCATAAATAAGCGGTTGTCCTTTATCACAAAAAACCTCCCCACCTACAGCCTTAATAAGCGCATGACCGGCTGCAACATCCCATTCCATAGTGGTCCCAAAACGAGGATACATATCAACACTACCATCTGCTACCATACATAGTTTTATAGAGCTTGGAATACTGATTACTTGGGAAATATTATAATCGGCAACGAACTTATTAACGTTTTTATTATACAGAGAACTAACAGCAGCAGTAAGATTAGAATTTTTACTGGTACAATCTTTTATACAGAACATTAAACCACGATCTTCAACAATCAGCGATCCTCGGTCATCAGTATAATATAATAAATCTTTTGCAGGTATGTAAATAAATCCAAGGACTGGTTTATAATAATCAATTAAGGCAATATTGACAGTATAAGTTTCTTGCTGGTTTATATAGCTCTTAGTCCCATCAATTGGGTCAACTAGCCAAAATTTATCCTGGCCAAGATCAAGGTGGAAACCTTCCTCAGAAATGACAGGGATATCGGGAGTTAGTTTAGTTAAGCGTTTAGCAATAAATTCGTCTATTTCTCTATCAACATTACTAACTAAAGAACTATCGTCTTTCTGCTCTATGCACTTGATTTTATTAAAATTGCTTAAAGCAATTTCGCCAGCCTCAAGTATGGTTAGCCTAACATTTTGAATAATATTATACATGAAAATACTGTAATACTTGTAAATTATAGAAGTATATAACAAGTAAAAAATAACTTCCACAAGCAAAATATGCAAGGCGTGAATTTTTCTAATTTCCGCCTTCCTCTAATTTGAATCTTTACTCCCACCTAGAGGCTTTCTTTTTGTAACTTTTTCTACAGTAATCTTACTGCCTGGTTCAATAGGGATCTCGGCTATGACTTTACCTTCTTGATTCTGAGGAGTCTTACCTAAATATGTTTTACTGTACTTTTTAGTCTTAGTTATAACAAGATTATTTGGGGCTTTCTCGCCCGATGAATTACTAGAGTCACTATTTTCAGAATTATTATTTGTTGAGTCAGTTCCAGAGCCAGGCGCTTCGCTACTTCTTTGGGAATTATTCATATTAGTGGTGGTAGAGGATGCGTCGCCTCCGTTGCCACTGCTGTTATTCCCTCCGTTGTTATTGTTGCCTGAATTATTATTACTGCCGGAGTTATTACCACCTGAGTTATTACCACCGGAGTTATTACCACCGGAGTTATTACTGCCGGAGTTATTACCACCTGAGTTATTACCACCTGAGTTATTACCACCTGAGTTATTACCACCTGAGTTAGTAGCGCTAGAGTAATTACCGCCAGAGTTATTACCGCCAGAGTTATTACCGCTAGAGTTATTACCGCTAGAGTTATTACCGCTAGAGTTATTATTTTTTCCCGAGCTCAGCTTACTGATTAGACCCCCAGCTAAATTTATAGCCCGACTAATTACTCCTGATGCTGTTCGTGCAGCCCCTGTTAAGCTCGTCGCATCCTGAGTTATATTATGAGCAAGACTACTACCAGAACGTCTTTGATCTAACACGCCTTCTTGTCTTGCTGGTGCTGTATTAGTTAAAGTATTGACAAGCTCGGTCACGTATCCAGACATTCCTTTGGCCATTTTTGCAAACACAAAAAAGATTAGTGTGGAATTTATTACGCGGTAATAAGATTGGCCCATATCCTGGAACACCCCTCTAACACTTGTAAAAAAAGGTATACCTGGTAAGAATTCTAACTCAAAATCTTGTTTACCTAATCCTAAGAAACTTAAATCCAATTGGAACTCAAAAGGAATCAATATTTGCCAGCATAATGGGACAACAACTTGCCTTAACTGGTTTGCTATAACTTGGTCCATTAATAAAATCATCAATAAAAGAATAGTAGGCTGTAAGGCAAAATTAAATAACAAAGAAAGCCAGTTATCGAATAAATGTCTAGTTTGCGCGAAAAGCATCAGCACTATAAAAATTGGTGCAATCGATATCAACACGCATATTGTGAGTATAGCAATAATATAATTTACCACGACCTCTAATGCAGATTTCAAGAAATCTAGCGTACCTATTATAAGAAAAATAGCTATAATGAATAAGCCATTATGTAAATGTACTAGGTAAATTAATATCATGCCCCAATACTCCTCTTGGCCATAGCGCTCAAATATTGGATCTAGGAAGCCAAAAATATTAGTCGATGAACTAGATGCACCTACAACATTTACTATAAGATAATCCGAGCCTTTAAGGAATACGTTAAAGAGATTATCGTTAAAGAAATTCCAGCTTTCTTCACTCATTACGCCAACAACTAAGGCAATTTTTACCACTCTAGATACTAGATCGTTGAGGCTTATCTGCACTCCACCTGCAAGGAAATATAAACCATATAAAACTACATATAATGTGAGTAATATTTGCGCTACCCTTGTAAATCCTGTATCTCTGCTTATCCCAATATAAATTTGTTTTGATAATTCTTTAAACTTAGTAGTAACGGGCTCGACAATGGTATCAGACATATATTTTGAAACTCTATTCCTACCATTATAAGCGCTGTAATGCGCTATTACATTACCAGGCATATTTATCTCTGGCATAGTATTTCTAATCCTTATCCAGAGACGCCCGCTTTTAGTAGCATCGGTCCGATAAAATTTTGTGGTTAGAGTAGTCCCGCTTGTACTGTGGCTTGGAGCTGCCTCATCCTCAGCAGCTATATAATATTCTAATTGGATGTGTGGGTTATGTGTAGTGGTAGTACGGCTTGTCCCAGGTCCAACTTCTATTTCCATTAAGTAGCGACCACCATATAGGTGATTAATTGTGAAATTACAATCATCAATATTATTCTCTTCCCAATTTACAATACATTTTGTAAGAACATCCATCCCGCTATATGAATAATATTGATCTATGGGAAAAGCAGCAGCAAAGTTTAAACTTGTGCTTTGTCTTGCTTTATAATAATACATTAGCTTATCATTATGTGATACAAAGAAACTCCTACCGTCTTTTATAACACTCTCACCAGCGGTAATTACCATTCCAGCTCCTCTATCATGGAGACACGCAGTGTTACTTAGCCCATTAGTATCTGCTGGACATAGAGTCAAATTACTTTCAAATAACGATGATTTAATTATACCCATTAGCGTATTAAGTCTTGCACTATAATTTGCATCATTTGTAGGACTATATGCTATTGTTCTATTATAATAAATTATTCCATTATCAAAATCCCCTACATCGGAATAAAGCGTAAATCGCGGTAATTCGTTAGGGTAATTGGTGCGACTAATTCTATCAATTGCGCTATTAATTGGAGTAAGACCTTCAGAGAAGAATTTATCAGGATTAAGCAGCAAAATATTAACAACATCGCCTTCATTCAACGCTATAGCAGAGCGACCTACAAAATTTATATAATCTTTTACATTATCAAAATAGGTATTTCGTTTTAAGCAATCATCGGTGTTACCGTCGTTGCAAACAAAATTATTAAGGGCTGCGATAGCATCCGCGCTAGAGAAATAACCATCGCGATAAACGCTATAGTCCCATACAAATTTATTGAGTTCTTTATCAAAGCTTGCAATCATAACTTGGGGTCTTTGAAACCTAGGATCGATCTTAAATAGCACCCTATATCTTCTCAAATCTGATTGATTATTATCATTTATAGTGTCCCAAGATATTTTAAGAAGCTTATCCTCCTCTACGTTCAACCCTGCATTAACCCATTCATTTCGATTATAGTTGATAAACATAGATTCAGATTGATTATGATCAAATGTAGGTGGTCTATAGCAGCTATATTTATTAGTTGACGTAGCATCAGAAAAAGTATCACCATACCAGGCAGCTGAAGCAGGATGAGCGCCAAATAGAACTAGAATAAAAAATAATCTTAAATTTTTGATTATGAAATTCATTCTATTAGCCCATCCACCGCATAATAATTTAATTTGTTATCCTGAGTTATCATTATTCCTTCTATTTAGTAAAGCTTTTGATAGAATTTATAATTTTATCAATACCAAGCTTTTTACTAGCTGCTTTAAGTTTTTTAGTTACAAAATCTTCTTTATAATTTAAATCACGGCCTTTTTTGATATTTTCTACTATTCTATCGCGCGTCTTCTTATCCAGGCTTATTTGCTTCAATGCTGCTTGTCCTACTGCGCTTGTCATTTTCTTAGCAGCGTCTCCCATACCTGGAGCATAGACTCCAGTGATTTGTGCAGTCATAGACTGGGCTATGTCAATATATCCCCGCATGCCATAAGCAATAATCATTAAAGCAACGATATTTGTAAAATTAAGGCCTATTAAAGGTCCACCTAATAATGGAAAACCTGCTGAATCCTGTCCCCATGGCACAAACCAGTTTATACAGAATAACGGAACTTTACTCATTGCAAGCTCCTGGAAACCTGGTATAACATTTGGGATGGCAAAGGATAAAGCGCATTTCCAACAGACGCTATAGTTTATTGCGTAGTCTAAATAGACAGTAAATAGCTGAACAAATATAATTAAACCTACTATCAAAATGAGTGGCTCAATAGCATATCTAATAAAATACTTTAACCATTTTTCAAATAGCTCTTTGGTATAATCAAATAGCATAAAGGTTAGGAATATCGGGGCTAAATTTAGCAGCAGACACTGTGCAACAAATGCTAAAATATAGACTGAAACTGCTCTAAATATCGCAGTCACAGTTATTATTAAGGTAACCATTATAATAATGAAATAGCCTATCCCATGCGCTCCAAAGGAGAGCAGCGCAACAAGCTGCCCAGTAAAAGTAGGGTCTAAAAAGATTCTAGCAAACAGCTCATCTACAAAGGTAAAGGGATTTACAACTCTTGTATCATCTATAATTGTTGTTTGAGCAAATAAAGCTATACTATCGAGGTTACCAATTATGGTATCGCCTGCGCCCATTATAAGCGGTATGAAATAATCATTCAAAAATTCATAGGTTTTTTCGTTGATTAAACCAGAGACTATGCCAACTTTAACTGCTATAATGACAAGCTGTTTTTGATTGATTTCAATCATGCCGATTAAGAACATCATTGCAGTCGTTATAATATAGAGCGCAAGGATCGCTCTAATGAATGTGAAGTAGTTAGTACATCTTGACGGGTCACTCCCGTAGCAGGTCATATTTTTTAAAAATGTTTGGCTTAAGCCCATTATCTTTCTTTTGCACATTTCAAAAAGCTTTGTAAAAAGAGAAATACCACCGCCAGCAACAGGGGTTTTGATAATTACTTTTGTCTGGTAATGTCCAAAGCTATCTTTATAATCATCTGGGTGATTCTTAATTTTGAGCCACAAATAACCTTTGCTACCACTCGGAAGATTGAAGGCGCCTGAGCCGAAATCAATCGGCATTGCACCACTTCCAAGGCTTGGATCAGTATTCGGATCGTTATCATGTCCAGGCAAGAGTAAATATTCTACTCTGCCTCTTTCTTGGAAGGAATCAGTTAATGCAGCCCCGCCTTCTCTACGGCATTTAGTTTGCTTAAGATATAGAACATAGCCCCCTGTCGCATGACTTGCGTCAAGAAAGTTAGCGCGTTGTAAGGCGTATTGCAGGAAGTACTTACTTCCATTAATACTAGTCTCTTCAAGTATCAATTTATAGTCGGTTGAGCCAGTTTCAAGATCAGGAGCATTAGAAAATTGCTCGCCAGCGCCTAAGCCGTCTGTAATATTGCTGACCTCGCCATTATCGCTTTTTCTATAGACTAGGCCTGCTGCATCATCTCCAGTAAACCATACTCCCATCTTTTTTTGATAGTCATTTGGATCATTGATTATAGTATAATCTTTTGGATTGCTATTATCATTGTCAAGACAACTCCAACTACTATCATACTTTGTTCTAAATGCTAAAAGAGACTCTGGATCAGTACTTCTGGCTGCCTTTGTTGCTGCAGAATAAGCAGGGCGCGGAGCAAATACTTTTGTACCCATAGCGTGACAGTAGGGTACATCGCCGAATATAGCAGAGATGGGAACTTCTAAGTTATCAGCATCCGTTCTCTGAGCGCAGGGATAAAGCTTCTCTTTGCCATTAGGATTGGTCTTTTCAAGATCATGGTACCAAACGCATTTTAGACGTGTATCACCACACTGGCTCATGTCGCAGCGTTGTAGGTAGCCATTTGGATAGCCTGCGCTACCAGCATCTGGGAATGGTGAATATCGCCCGCAAGCAGGATCGTATGTTTTCTGCCCTTCGCTACAATTAACAGGGGCAGGAGGCGTTGAAGCAAATATATCGGTCTTAGCAACACTTGAACCAGTTTTATTAACGCCAAGATAGATCTCAATCTTATCTAATTGATCAACTTCAAGAACATTTCGCCACTGACTGTTTTTTGCATCTAATATCAATGGAAGAGACTCTGCCTCAAAGGTTCTTGGAATAGGAATTTTTTGACCATTCTTTAAATTAGAATTCGATTGTAGGTTATTTGCCGGGAGGTACGCTCTGCAGAGGCTAATTTCTCCTTCAACCTCAATGCTCACCTCTTGCACTTCACTAATTACTGTATCTACTCTAAGCCATTTTCCATATGCATCTGGATCTGGCCCATACCTTGTAACTGTCGTTGTATTTCCTTGGGTATTTGTTTGTACATCGGTAAATCTTTTAGTCTTATAATTAGCATTAGCGCGCAGTTCAAATTCGATCATATCAACAGATTTCCTGGTTCTGTTTAAGCTCGATGTGTCTGCGTATCGCAGCAAGCAGCCATTTGATGCCTTATAGGTACTAATCATACCTATCATACCATAAATAAGTACAAATACGGAGGCAAAAATAACAAGCCCTATAAGAGTTTTCTGTTGTCTATTTAATTGATTTGGTTTCTTTTTATTATTGCTCATCTATGAAAGCCAGCTTAATCAAAAGCTAGTTTAAACTTTCATGATTGCAAATTATTTAACAAGAGAAATTTAAGGTAAATTTATTTTAATGGTGTGATATCTATATCATTTAAGCGGATTATTTTTGAGTTTCCTTCTAAGATCCTATAACCCAGTATATAAGTAAAAACAGCAACTTAGAAGGAGTAGTTTAATCACTCGCTGAGGGGCTTTTTATTAAGTGGTGGAAGGCCGATAAAAGCTCTTTTTTCATCTTTAGTAATAAAGCTTGCTTGCTCAAGTTTTGCCCAGATATTCTGCCTACGCTCGGCCAGCGCTGATATGGCATCTTTATCAAAACTGATGATTATTTCCTCCTTAAATTTAGGCGAAAGGAAATTTGTTAAGGAGTCTGCCAGGTTGTCAAGTAAAGGCAATAAAGTTTCTTCCCACAATGCTAGCCTTGCTTCCTGCATATTGCTATAGGTATTGTCACCTGCAATACCAAGTAGTTGCGGAGGAACGCCAAAGGAAAGCGCTATTTCCCGCGCTGCTGAATTCTTTGATTCAACGAAATCCATATCTCTTGGACTTATGCTCATATCGCGCCAATCAAGGCCCCCTTCGAGCAACATCGGCTTACCGGAATTAGCTGCTCCTTTATAATTCTCATATAACTGTTCTTTAAGTCTTTGGAATTGCTCCTCAGACATAAAAGCTTGATTATCTTTGACGAGGAGAGCTCCACTGGGGCGCGCCCCATTTTTAAGCAATGAGTAATTCCATTCAGAAGCTTTGTTATGTAGTTCGATTGCAAGAGATGCTGCCTCAAGACTTGATAAACCATAGAAGTCATTGAAGGGATTATAGTTCTTTAAATGCAGAATATTACTCTCGCCACTAAGTTTATTGACGGGGTAAATCCTTGCCAGACTATTTACTATATATTTATATGCCGCAAGCTCATTCTTCTCTATGACGCACGATACATTGTTTGGATTTAAAACATGCAGCTCTTTAACCCCAGCTTTCTCAGAACCAACTGCCAAAATATAAGAGTTGCCAAACAATAATTTATTGGAAATAACTTGCTCGAAAAACTCCGCCCCACCTTTACCACGACATGGATTATTGAGCAAAAAATGCACTGGATGGCTATCGACTTTAACCTTCTGCTTGCTTCCTTTGTGATACACTACCCACGGAATGTGACTTGCTGACTGCGCAATTAGATTTATGCAGCGATGTACTATAACATTTTTACTATAACTACTAAAGCCAGCTTTAGGGCAGGGGCTGTTATTATATGATAAATCGAAAGCTTCATAAAACTCAGGCGTGAAATGCTTGAGAGAAGAGCTTTCTGGACTTACTTTTTTAAATAAATTTTTAAACATATAATTTATCTCTTTAATATTCCTAAGTAATTCTTTATAGCATTTTTTTTCGTAGCGCTAAGATTATATGAGCAAATAACGTTAACAATTCTTTAATTGATTTCTATTACTATCTTACTAGTTAAATAATCTTTTTGGTAATATGAGAACCCTTGAAAAGATAACACGCCACGAGTTAGAAGAAATAATTAGTGATATTGAGCTTGCTGAAACTAACCAAAAGATAGATCTTTCAGATAAGGATTTAACAGGGCTTGATCTGACAAGTTTAAGCCTGTCTTATTTTAACCTTGAAAATGATAATATCAGCTTAAGTAATTGTAAGCTGGATAGGCAAGCTTTGAACTATTTACAGTCTCTTGGGCGAAAAAACTTCAAGCAAGTTATTATAGAGAATCAAGATTTAGGCCTGCATTATACCGCAAACGAAGAGATAGGCATCGCCCTCAATCAAGGTTTTTATTTTGATGAACTTAATTTGAGTGATGCTATATTCAAGAATTGTAACCTAGGTCACTCTACCTTTAAAGATTGCAACTTAACTAAGGTGATTTTCGAGAACTGTAATAATGTTCAAGAAGCAAGGTCTATTAACTGTAAGCAGGAAGGCATAAATATTACTATTACTGATTATGTGGACCAAGATACCTTACCCTATAATCGGTTTTTGCAGTTTATAGGGAATATAATATCTTTAAAAATACTCGGTAATATGCTAGGTGATGGCGGGGTTTAACAAAGTCTAGTCCTTTCTCAGGATGGCTAATATAGTAAATTTATTTAAAGTGTGGTACGTCGTCATTCCTCGCTTACGTATTACTCATACGCTGCGCTCGTTATTCTAGTACCACAACTCAACTAATTATAGTTTAAAATGGTTATACAGAGGATATCTGCTCCCTTCCTTTTTTCGAAGGAGGCAAGATTTTATTTCAATCAGTAAATAGTTAATTACTCTTCTATAATAGAGTCATTGCCGGCTCCAGCAAAGCCTACTGGCGGCATAAGAAGCTCTTCTTCAACTTCCATTTTACCTTCACTTATGCCTTCATCGGCAGAATAATCTTCTGTAGTCCCTTTCCTAGTCTTCCAGAAAGTAAAGCCAGAGGTTGTTAGATATTTGGCTATTTCGTTGACAATCTCAATTGGTTGATCTGATGCTTGTTTTAATATTAAAAAGTTATCCACGGCCTCGTTTATAGAAAAGTCTACAATGGTTGGGACTTGAGCGATAATTGCTTCATAACTTTCAGGCGCAAGATCAAGTTCAAATCTAAGATTTTTAATACACTGCTCTATTTCCTCTTCGGTGGCAGAAACTAACTTTTTTTCAAGCAATATAGGTATAGATTTTTCAATTTTTGGATCAAAATTTATTTCATTATTTTTATCTCTTATAATAAAATCATCCTTTAATGCTTCTTTTGCGCAGAGTTTATCTATAAAATCTGAAATCATTTTATTGCGAGCTATAAAATTATCAATTGAGTTAAAAGGCGGTTCAAGATGGCTCAAAGTTCCATTATACTCAATAGCCTCAGCTAATGCTTGCATCCCCTCAGCACCAAAATTATTATCACTTAAATCAAGCGATACAATTGCGCTATTTTCTTTTAAGGCTTCAGCTATGGCCTTCACTCCTTCGTCACTTATATTATTCCTAGCAATATGTAAAACCATCATATTCGTACTATTAATCGTTTTAGCTAATGCTTCTGCTGCTTTATTATCTAGTCTTGCGCTATTTAAGCTTAAAAATTTTATATTTGAGTTACCATTAAGGAATTCCGCAATAGCTTCAACTCCGCTTTGAAGTATTATATTTCTATCTAGCTCTAAATTTTCAATTGTCTTATTGACGCTAAGCGCGTTGAAAAGTTCGGTTATTCCTTCATCTGTGAATTCGTTTAGAGATAAGTTTAAGCTTTTTAAAACCTTATTCACGCTGAGCGCATCGGCTAAAACAGAAGCTTCTTCATCATTTATTGAGCCGCCGCTAAGATCCAATTCTAGCAAATTTTTATTATTTGAAACAACTTTAATTAAATTACTTGCACTTTCATGACTGATATGGTTAAAACCTAACTTTAGACTTTCTAGGTTTTCAAAATCTTTTAAAGCCTCATAAAGAGCATTAGCTCCTTTATTAGTTATGATATTGTTAGAAAAATCAATAGATTTTAAATTAGGAGCATTTTGAATAATCTTCACAAGAGATTCTACTTTGGCATCATTGATTAGGTTTTTAGCCAGAACAAGATGCTCTAAACCACTGCATGAATGAAAATTTTCCGAAAAATTTCGTAGAGCTTCCTCAGAAATGGCACAATTACTTAAATCTAATTTATTTATGTCTTTATGATTTTTTAGCAACTCAAATAATTTATCGGTATGCTCTTGTTCTAAGTAAATTCCTACGATCTCATTAAGATCCCCAATATAATTAATCTGTTGCTCGAAGTTCTCTGGTAAAAGTACTAAACGCATATATTTACTCTTAATAAATGTTGAAATGTTGCTATATTAATTTTCTTTAACTTATTTGTCAAGTTTTATTTTCTTAATTAACTTTTTCTTTAAAATTAAGTTATAGTTGGTTTATATATGTCTAAAGCTAGGAAACTTTTAATTTCATTTCCTTTGATACCCAAGAGATACATACGATATTGACATTTGCCATCAAGGAAATTTAGATGTATAATATTTTGAATAATTGAGTCAAAGATTATTCAAAGTCCTAGCCCAGTTGGTAAAAGACTCAAAATTACATTATAAATAATATGAACGATTATAAAGAAAATTTGAGTAAGCCTAATACAAAGTTGCTCCCTTGGCTACTTACTATTATGGCGCTTGTGCTCGTGACCTTGATCATAGGTGGCTTAACTAGGCTTGAAAATGCAGGATTATCCATTGTTGATTGGCGTCCCGTAACCGGTATTATACCGCCTTTGACAGAGCTGGATTGGAATAGTGAATTTGCTAAATATAAAACCTCCCCTGAATTTAATCTAATTAATAAGTACATTGACCTTAAATATTTTAAATATATTTATGGCCTTGAATATATCCACCGGGTAGCTGGCAGGCTTGTAGGTATAATGTTCATTATACCTTATTTATATATGCTGGTAAAAAGAAGCCTTCCTAATAAGTTATTATTAAAGCTCGGTATAGTACTATTTTTAATAGCTTTTCAAGGTGCTCTTGGCTGGTTTATGGTAAAAAGCGGCCTTTCCCAAGACCCCCATGTAAGCCACTATAGGCTAGCTGCGCACCTTGTAACTGCTCTTATTATCTACTCTTTACTGTTTTTAGTGACTATGGAAAATTATTTTAAACAACCAAACCTTGAAATAGCGCCAAATAAATATTCTCTAGCGGCGCTCATTATGGTTATCCTAGTTTTCTGTCAAATAACATTTGGAGCATTTGTCGCAGGGCTCGATGCAGGGATGATTTATAATGACTTCCCTAATATGGGAGAAGGGTATATACCTTCTGAGACTTTGAAAATAGGCTTTAGCTTTAACTTATTGCAAGATCCGGCTTCTGTGCAATTCATCCACCGAAACCTTGCTTACTTACTTACCATTTATATTATCGGGTTTGCATTTTTTACAAGAAAAATTAATTACCCGGCATTTAATATTGGCTACAAAGTTCTACTTATAACGCTTGCCATCCAATTTATTTTAGGAATTGCTGTTGTATTATTTGTAGTTCCTGTATATTTAGCGCTAATACATCAAATATTTGCTGTATTTTTACTCACTGGTAGTTTATATATATATTTTATTTTAAGAGTACGATATTAGTACCAAAATATTTTGAACAAAAAAAATATCCTAATGTTAAATTACGAAGCCATTTTTGCTGCTCATACCGCACAAATAAAAGCCGAAGGAAGATATAGAGAGTTTTTAAACTTAGCTCGAAAATCCGGTAAATTCCCTTATGCGACAACGCCAAACGGAAAAGAGATCCTTCTTTGGTGTATTAATGACTATCTTGGAATGGGTGAACATAAGGACGTAAAAGACGCTGCTAAACTTGCTGTTGACCTTATGGGAGCAGGCACAGGGGGCACGAGAAATATTGGTGGCAATAATAGCCTTATAGTCGAACTCGAGCAAGAGATTGCAGACCTTCATAATAAGCAAAATGCTTTGGTATTTACCTCAGGCTATATTGCAAATGATACTACTCTTTCCACTTTAGCTAAAATTTTACCAAACGTTATATTCTTCTCTGATGAAGATAACCATGCTTCAATAATAGCAGGAATCAGAAATTCGCGCGCTGAGAAAGTAATTTTTAGGCATAATGATGCTAACCATTTAGCTGAGTTACTCGCTGCTGCAGATCCAGCAAGACCTAAAATCATTGTTTTTGAGTCTATATATTCAATGGATGGGCAAAGATCACCTATTCACGAAATTTGTGAACTTGCTAGGAAATACAACGCCTTAACCTACTTAGATGAAGTACATACAGTAGGGCTTTATGGCGATAGAGGAGCTGGAATCGCGCAAAAAAATGGCGTATCCGATCAAATAGACATAATCCAAGGCACCCTTGGTAAAGCATTCGGTGTTATTGGCGGTTATATTGCTGCATCGAATGCACTTATTGACGCAGTACGCTCATCCGCACCAGGCTTTATATTTACAACAGCCCTACCGCCAATGGTTGCATCAGCTGCCAAAGCTAGCATCAGGCATCTTAAAAAATCTGATATAGAGAGAAAAACACACAAAGATCGTATTGCTTACCTAAAGAGAAAACTTGAGCAAGCGGGCATTGAATATTTAAAGAATGATAGCCATATTGTACCAATAATAATTGGCGACCCGGTACTTACCAAAGTAGCATCAAAAAAATTACTAGAGGATTTTGGTATTTTCGTTCAGTATATCAACTACCCAACAGTACCGCGCAACACAGAAAGACTAAGGCTAACACCAACGCCTTACCATACCTATGAGATGATTGATTATCTAGTTGGTGCTTTAGAAAAGGTCTTAACTGATATAAATGTGTTAAAAAGCGTAGCTTAAAGATATGTATAGCTCCCCTTATATTCCGACGATAGACCCTGTGATACTTGAGATTATAGGACCTTTAGCAATTAGATGGTATTCGCTAGCCTATATCGCAGGCGTTATATTTTCTTGGTGGATCTCAAAAAAGCTAATTAAGCTATATCCAGCCAGAATTACTGAACAAGATATAGAAGATTTCGTCCCTATAACTATAATTTCAATTGTTTTAGGCGGTAGGCTTGGGCATGTCCTTATCTATGACCCTATATATTATTTATCTAATCCTCTTGAAATCCTTAAAACCTATGAAGGCGGAATGTCGTTTCATGGGGCAGTAATCGCTATGGCTATCTCAACTGCTATTTTTTGTTATAAAAGGGGAATCCACTTCTTGGAAATTACCGATGTGATATCTACGACTGCATCATTTGGGATTTTTTTAGGGAGGATTGCTAACTTTATTAATGGTGAATTATTTGGCAAAGTGACCTCTCACCCAATTGGAGTAATATTCTTTGCAGCAGAACCAGCAGGTGTGCCGCGCCACCCTAGCCAGCTTTATGAAGCATTGTTTGAAGGTGCATTGCTTCTTGTAATTACCATGTATTTAGCGTTCAGAAAGGAGAAAATAAAAGATCTTGGCTTTATTACAGGGATTTGGAGCGTTTTATATAGCATATTCAGGTTCGTAATTGAGTTTTACCGGGAGCCTGATGGAATCGTTGACTGTATGGTTTTTGAAATTTCTACAGGACAATTCTTATCAATTATTATGGGTCTTGCTGGCCTATTGATTCTAACCTGCCGCAGGAAATTTGCAAAAAATTATTATCTAACAAATGGCCATAGAAGCAAGACTGCGTGAAATTATAAATGAGAAGGGGTTTATCTCAGTTGCTGAAATGATGAAAATAGCGCTGAGCTCAAACCCAAATTCATATTATCGCAACCGAAACCCACTCGGAATTGAAGGGGATTTTATAACAGCGCCTGAAATCTCACAAATCTTTGGAGAATTAATTGGTATATGGTGCGCTGACTTTTGGCTTAAACTTGGCCAGCCTAGCGATATTTCTATCGTTGAACTTGGACCAGGACGAGGCTTACTTATGCGTGATTTGCTAAGAGCTACGAAACATATTCCAGGTTTCCACGATTCTATAAATATTGAGCTTGTAGAGATTAGCGAGGCTCTAACGCAACTCCAGCAAACGGAACTCAAAGATTACTCAAATAAAATAAAATGGCATAAAAAAATTGAAGATATAGCAAGTAAGCAGACAATATTTATAGCTAATGAATTCTTTGATGCCCTCCCAATTAGGCAATTTGAGAAAGAGAAAGAGATTTGGTATGAACGCATACTTACCAGCGACCCACTAAACAGCATATTACATTTCTCACGTCTACCTATTAATGATGAGTTAAGTGCCCAGCTAAATTACGAACACCCTAATGCTGGAGATGGGGCTATTGTTGAAGAGTCAATTGAATCTATTGAGCATATAAAATTTATTTCTGAACATTTGAACGTGCATGGAGGGGCCGCTTTAATTATCGATTATGGCTACGATATTCCACCCAAAGAGCGTACTGTATTTCAGTACAACCCCACCCTGCAAGCTTTAAAGCACCATAAATACCAACCTATTCTCGATACAATTGGTGAAGCTGACCTTACAGCTCATGTTGACTTCTACAGTTTCAAGCAAGCAGCGCAGGCCAGGAAATTAATAACTCATGGCGCTATAACCCAAGGAGAATTTTTAAAAAACATGGGTATCATGTACAGGCTGGAAATGCTAAAAAAAAATGTCGATATTTTTGACCAAGAGGTACTCGATAAGCAAGTTGCAAGACTAATTGATAGCGACAAGATGGGGGCCTTATTCAAAGTTTTGATTATCTCAAATGAGATTGAAGCAGCTCCAGCAGGGATATGACTTAGACTCTTTCGAAACTCGCTTACTCTAGTGAATTTGCAGAAGACTCGGAACAAAGAACCGCAGCATACTTATAGGTACATGAGGATTCGATTACCAAGTATATATACAAAATCGCAGCAGAAGTAGAGTTCTCACAAAGAAGTCTATTCTGCAGCGCCACTTTATAAGCCTTGTTTTACTAAGCTTTGTCAGAGTACTCTAAATATTCGCCAAATACTTTTGCTTCTAGATGGCTTTCTTCTAATTCTTCCTTATCATAATCAGGTAATGCAATCAACTCTTCAGAGAATTTCCCTTCAAGCTCATTTATCATCTTCTCCACTAACCTTTTTGTAGCTCTTGGTAATGGCGAAGAAGAAATAAGCTCAACAAGATTTAGCACCCCTTCCTCAGCTGATGATGACTCTATACAAGCTTTTATATCGTCGATGTAATCCTCTATTGTTAAAGCTATATTATTACTATACTCCGGAAACAGACTATGGAATAATACAGCTTTAATATTATTCATCTCCTTCTCAGAAAAGCTTCTATCTTCTTGCTTTAAATCAAAATTTGTTGAATTATTCAACTCTATGAGGTTCTGAACTTTATCCTTATCCCAACTATATTCATTAGCAGCAATATGAATAACCTTAGACCATAGGTCAGCCATATCCTTATCTGTATCTGCTGTAATAAATAAAAGCTTAAGATTTTCGTAGGCTTGTTTTGGAGCCTTTTCGAAGTCCTTGCCATTAAATAGCTCATATAACTTACTATACTCATTATGGTGGTCATTATTTTTGGCCACTAAGTCGTTATATTTTGGGAAGCCTAATATATCGAATATAACCGTCTCTAGAGCAAAATCACTATATATTTCTTCTGCATCAATAGATTCTTCAACTCTATTCCAAAAATCTTCTGCTGTTATTTTTAGGTCGCCCTTCTTAGTTAATTGTTTTATGTAATAATTGACCGAAGGTTTGTAGCTCTGTAACCTTACACAATCGACTGGCGACAAAGTAGCAGAATTATCTGTAGCTAGAATTTTAATCTTTTCTGTTGCAAACTTTTTATATAAATCATATTTTTCCTGTAATATTTCTTTATATTGACTTTTGCTATCTGTATCAGACCTATATTCAAGAAGATTATTAACTCGAAGTTCATACAATGAGTTATTAGCTTTCAAAGCCTCTATTAAGGATGAAAGCCCTTCGATAGATTTAATCTCTTGAATAAGAAGAAGATTAAGTGTAGTATTATTTTTTATGGCTTCTGCTAAAACACCTAAATTACTGTCATTTATAGTCGTATGTATCCCTAAACTAATAAGAGAATTATTATTCTTTAGGGCATTTAAAATGATATTTGTAACTTCTTTTTCTTGCTTATCGCTATAATATGGAGCTATCGCTAATTCCATCAAATTAGGATTATTATTCATAAAAGTAGTAATATCGTTTGCTGCCTTAACACTTAATGGATTACCTGTAATATCTAACTCTCTAAGGGTATTATTAGCACTTAAAGCTTCGGTAAAAAGTTCTACTTCTTCTAGGCTTAAGGATTTAAAAAGACCTTGAATTTTGAGACTCTTTAAGGTAGTATTTTGCTTTATAAATTCAGCAAAAGCTACGATCTCATCATTGCTAAAATATTTATTAAAGCAAAAATTATGAATTTCTAAAGCCTTTATAGTTTTATTATTCTTTAAAGATTCTGCAAAAGCAATGAACTCTTCTGGGTTATGATCATCTTCAAGATTTAGTGTTAAGCTTTTTAATGACGCATTAGCCTGTTGCGCTCCTAGCAATTTATCAAGCCCATCCATTTTAGAAAGGCCTAAATGTTGGAGCGACGTATTCTTTTCTAAGCATTTCGCTAATGTTTCATAAAAAGATTTATCGACCTCATTATCCGAAATGTCTAAAGACTTAATTGTTAGTTTATCAGCTAAAACATTTAATAATTTGCTTGCACCTTCGCTTGTAATTTCATTATTCGATAAATTTAGATGAGTCAACTTTGTAAGGCATGAATTATTAGCCAGAACCTTTGCTAGCCTCTCTACCCCATAATCTTTAAGCACGTTACTGCTTAGATCCAGGCTTGTAATGGAGGTATTTTTTTCTAACGCTTCTAGAAGAAGAGTAAGGTCTTTTTCCTGAAGAGGCGTAGCGCGATAAGAATTTTCATCCCCCCTTAGATTAAGTTCGGTTATTTTATTTTCTATAATGCTTTGTAACAATTGCTTATCCATTTTCTTTCCTATTATAATATTGTACTTATTTTAAATTAATTAAAATTCTTATTATTATAATTAAATATTAAGACTTTGTAAAGATATTTTTACTTTCTCGCTTTGTCACTTTTATATTTTTATTATGTGCTTCCTTTATACCATTGTTTTTATTGAATTATATGAAGGATCAACTTATTATACAAAATTATAGGGGTTCCAGTTGAGCCCGCCTCTAGTCGTAAGGCTACTCCAAGAGAAATGATTGGAAAAGTATAGTAAATTTATTTAAAGTGTGGTACGTCGTCATTCCTCGCTTACGTATTACTCATACGCTGCGCTCGTTATTTCTAGTACCACAACTCAACTAAT
>JAQSWU010000030.1 GCA_029266475.1 Rickettsiaceae bacterium
CTCGCTAGAGAATATACGGTATTAGCAACTGTTTCCAGTTGTTATTCCGTACTGATGGGTAGATTCCCACGTGTTACTCACCCGTTTGCCACTAACTTTATGGAGCAAGCCCCACAAAGTCCGTTCGACTTGCATGTGTTAAGCATACCGCCAGCGTTCGTTCTGAGCCAGGATCAAACTCTCATGTTTGATTCTGTCTACTTTTTAATTTTTGACAGGTTTTTTGTTCGTTTGTTTAAACGATAAATGTTTAAACCGTCACTACCTTAATCTGATTTCTTTACTATTTCTAACAGCTTGCGAACCGCTTATTTGCTTTTGTTTTTGCTTTTAAGTTGTTTGCGTTTTGTGAGATTGGTTATACGGGAGATTTTCGCACCTGTCAACAGTATTTTTGAAAAAATTTCATTTTTATCACATTTTTTTTCTTTCTTTTTTAAAACCCCTTGTTTTTTCTAATTTTTCAGTGCATAAATTTTAAAGTGATTTTATTATATATATAGTACTAATAGGTTTTGTAGATGAATAGAGCGGAATTATACTTACATAACAGCAGATTAAATTCGAGTTTTTTTACAAGACTTGCCCTTTCTTATATATTTCTTTTAATTTTAGTATCATTACTTGCCGCTACAACTATCTCTATTGGCAACCTTCGTTTCGGCAATATCGACTTTTATTCTAATAATGAAATTGAAGAAGAATATGAAGATGCAAGGCTTACTACAGTAGAAGTAACTATAAAGAAAGGCGATAATATAAATAGGATTTTGCAAAAACAGCCTATCTCTATAGAAGAGAGGCAAAATATTATAGCCCTCGTTAAACAAGTTAAACTTGATAATTCTCTTCAAGTCGGCCGCAAGTTAATATTTGAATATGATACCAGCCTTATTAATGAAGAAGATGATGATCTTGCTGAAGAATATCAAACATTAAGACAAATTACATACGAAGTAGATAATACTCGCCGCATTGAGATTATCAAAAAGGAAAAAGATATATTCATTGTTAAAAATCAAGACGTACCTTTAAGGAAAGTATTAGCTAAATATACTACCTCTATTCATAATAGCGTTCTAGAATCAGCTAAATCTTTAGAGGTGTCTACTAATAGTATAATCGAACTTATAAACATTTATAGCCACCAAGTAGATTTCCAGCGTCAAGTAAAAGAAGGAGATGAGCTTTCAATCATAGCTGAGAAGTTCTACACTGAAGAAGGTGAGTTCTCTCACCATGGCAAAATTATATTTGCTTCTCTGACATTGTCTGGCAAGAAATATAATATATATAGATATTCGCAAAATAGTGACGATAAGTTTCAGTACTTCTCTGAAGAAGCACAAAGCGTAACCAGTAATTTACTTAGAACTCCTATTAAAGTTATGAGAATTACATCGCATTTTGGGAAGCGCGTTCATCCAATTGATGGCTATACTAGAATGCACACAGGTGTTGACTTTGCAGCGCCTATTGGCACCCCTATATACGCTGCAGGCGATGGAGTTGTAACTGAAATTGGCTGGAAAGGCGGTTATGGTAAGTATGTAAAAATTCAGCATAATGATACAATGGCCACCGCTTATGCCCACGCAAGCAAGTTTGCTAAAAACCTCAGACGCGGTAGTATTGTTAAACAAGGTCAAGTTATTGCTTACGTAGGTAATACTGGTAAATCAACTAACCCTCACCTACATTATGAAGTGCTAGTAAATAATAGCCATATTAATCCGCTGGCAATTAAGACTACGCCTAAAACTAAACTCGTTGGTAGCAAACTTGTTAAGTTTGAAAATTATAAGAAACAGCTTCAAGACCTTATTGAGAATATTCCAAATAAAGAGGATATTATAAGAAGCAGCCTATAGAAGAAGGGAGTGTTCCCTTCTTCTATTTTGGCTTGCAGCCTTCCTTAACTTCATGTACCACTTAAGTCTTAATGCTTACCAAATCTCTATTGACTTCAATTAAAACACCTATAAAATTCTTTACAAGAATAAATTAATAGGTACAAAAATGATCCATAACTTCAGCGATATTTATAATAATTACGATCTTTTTTTTATTGACGTTTGGGGCGTAGTACATGATGGCTATACCCCATATCAAGGTACAGTCAAAATGCTCAATAAATTACTTGAGGAGAAAAATCTGTTCTTTGTTTCAAACGCTCCACGCCCTAATTATGTAGTGTCAGCTAAATTAAAAGAATATGGTATAAAGTTAGAAGATAACCATGTTGTTACATCGGGTGACGTCACACGCGCTCATTTAAAAAGACTCGCCCTAGAAGGCAAGAGCATATTCCACTTAGGAGAAGCTCGTAATAAGGATATTTTAAAAGATATCGATATCACTGTCGCCACAGAGCTGAATAAAGCTGATTACCTTCTACTCACCCCTTATTTAGATCATGGCGAGGATTTAAATCAGTTCGACAATATCTTTAAAGAAGCTGTAAGACACGATATACCGGCGCTTTGTGCCAATCCAGATACGAACGTTATAAACGGCGATTCAACAAGATACTGCGCAGGTTTTTTTGCCGAAAAAATCAAAGAACTTGGTGGTAATGTTGAATATTTTGGTAAACCACATAGAAATATTTATGATTTTGCTTTAAAGCAATTATCTTCTCCTATACCGCTTTCAAAGATTTTAATGATTGGCGATACTATCGATACAGATATTTTAGGCGCGAATCAAGCCGGGGTCCATTCAGCCCTTGTCCTTACAGGCAATAGCGAAAAGAATATTACCGCCTCTACCCTTACAACTGATGAAGCGAAACTAGCAAGACTAGCAGAACTTTTTGATGTTTATCAAGCTACACCCACTTGGATCATTAAAGGCTTATTTTAAGATAGATTTAAAGTAAGCCTTGAAGTATGCCTCTTTTTAATGAAATGGGTATACATAGTTATATAGTAGTATCAAGCTGGATTAGACTCTAAGCGCTAGGACTTAGAGCCTACTGGTAACCGGTTATCAGGTAAGCAACAACAATGCTAATTTATCTAAAAGAACAATTATGACAACTCGTTATGTTAATTCCATAACGAGTCAGCACTCTCTGCAGTAATCTCTGCAAGTGAGCCTGTAATCTGGCTAGAAGGGATTAAACTATAAAATAACATTGCCTCTTCATATGAAGGGCTAATACCATGCTTTTCTTTATCAATATTGACAGATTCTATATCTAATAAGTTATTAAATAGCTCATCGACTATTGGCTGCATCGCACTTGGCACCTCATAAGAATCATGCTCAGGGTGGTTCTCTAAATAAGATTTTTTCTGCAGCAAATAATCCCTAAAACTTTGTTTTAATGAATCTAACTGTTCTATCACCAAATGTTCAGCTTTGTGATGATCGTAAGCTTTTAATAGTTTTTCAAATGACTTAAGACTATTTTCATCCTCATATCTAAGGTTATCTTTAATGTCCTCAACGGTTAAAGGAGCGCTCAAATTATAAAATTTCCTTGCAGCTTCCATATCCGCATAAATAAGTTTAATAGGCCCATACTCATTATCCTCAATTACCTGATCTAGTTTATATATAACTTTCTGTACTATAGGATGCTTCTCTATTTGTTGTTCTAATTTAGATCTTAGCTCTTCCGCTCTTAATTCATTTGATTTATAGAGCTTATTAAACTTATTATAAATCTTAGCTAAAACTACCCCTTCCATTTCGGGGGTTAGATTTATAGCTTCAGCCTGCTCCCTTTCAAGTATGTCATCTATATATTCTTGAGCTTTAAGCATATTGATAATAAGTGGATCTTCTATATGTTTATACTCTCTATCCTTAAGTGTTGCTGCCCCATTTTCGATGAGTAACTTTACGATTTCAACATGTTGCTCTGAAGCTGCTGTTAGCAAAGCATTCCAACCCTCAGATTTTTCGGCGTCTAGATCCGCTCCTTTTCTAATAAGAGCTTCAACAACTTTAATTCGACCGGTAAATGCAGCTCGTACGATTGGGGTTTCTTCTGCATCATTTTTTGCCTCTATATTGGCTCCATACTTAATTAGGAAATCTACTATCTCAACATGTCCATAAAAAGCTGCTCTATGCAAGGCAGTCTCTGATGTATTATCTTCCTCTTCAAGACTTGCGCCATATTTGATGAGAGCTTGTACCGCTTGAGCAGACCCATGAAATGCTGCTTCATGCAAGGGAGTTACAGCCTTATGTCTGTCATTTATATCTATATTTAAGCCTTTCATTAAACAATATTGAACTATGCTCTCAGCATTCTTATCTCCTAGCCAGTGCAACAAGGTTCTACCATTCTCCTTATCAAGAAGCCTGATATCCATTTTCTGATCATCAACTAGATAACTAATAGTATTGATAGCTCCTGTATAGCTTGCATACTGTAAAATATTGAGTGTCTGAATTTCCTCTTCAAACTCGCAAATACCATCATTAAATATTCTTACATTAATTGCAATTCTCAGACTTTCTAATTGGTCCTTTTGTAGTAAATTACTAAGCAACTCGATATCATCCCTATCAATCGCTTCCTTAAGCAAGACTATTAACTCTTGCTCTGATATTTTATGATCTTGCTTTTGTTTCTTTACAAAAGGGCTAACCTGATTATCTATTACCTCTTCTATTTCCCTTTTAGAATCTTTCATACGTATATTTAATATTAAAGTTTATTTACTCAAGTATTATACTTATGTTTTCAATATAGTAAAGTATAATTAATACTCGCTTTAATTCAAATATGATTCTTGCGATCCTAAGAGTCTTGAACCTCGAAGCTTTAAGAATTTCACACCTTATCTTATTGCGTTTATAAAAAGAATAATATGACGCTAAGTTAATTTTTATTAATTGTTTTATTGATATTTAATCTTTTTTAATATATAATACAGTAAATAACTAAATAGGCTTAATGTATGAAGCATTATTTTCTCTCAAAAGAACACTCAAAAAAAATGCCATATGGTGATAGTATTCAAAAAATAAACGACGACCTATATATAGCAAAAAAAGATGACTTATATTTTAGCTTCAACCGAATAAACAGTAATAATATAAATTTTTGGAAAAGTTATACAGAGCATAAATTTAGAAGTACGATTCGGCTAGAACCTAACATAGCCGATGTCATTAGCTCGTTTCAAGAGTCTTTTAAATACTGTTATACTGATGACTTATGGATCGCATTCGCTACTACCAAAGATTTAAGCGATTCCAACACACGAATTGGCCCTGAGAAAGATATCGAAATGTGCTTTACGGTGATGACTAATAAGGACATACCATTCACAACACATATGGGCATCTTTAGAGCGCCAGAGTTCAATCATGGAGTTCTGCCTACACATAAAAATCTATCAATGGATCTACACTCTTTCGCTGCAAAAGCCAGCCAAATTCATTATGGCAATAAGGAATATATGATTACTGTGCCCCTTCCTAACATGCGTGGAATAATGGCCAGTAACCTTCCAAAAGACGCAATTACAGTTGGTAGTCATAACGAGCGAGCAAGGAATATTGAAAAAAAGGATTTACTTGAAAAATACAAAAAAGATCCTATTAGCGTAGATCTTCTCGAATTTAGCAAAATATTAGGTATAGGCGATAGCGATATAGAGAATTGTATTCACCAAATTAATATAATTGAAGAAGACCTTAGATCCTATGCCGATGATCTAGAGAGTATTATAGAAGATGCGCAATGGAGGTTTGAAAAGCATCCAGCAAGGCTTAATGAATTACAATTATTAGAAAAGCGAATAAAGGATCAAGAGTTATCTATTTCAAAACAATGTGAATCGTTGATTGATTTGTTAAATAATTGGAAAAATGATTTTTATAACGAATTAAAGAAAGGCATTGATAAATCATTAAAGTTATTTTGCGAGAGGTCAATAAATTCACGCTTTAAGGATATTTTTGGAGATGAAGCACCAAGTTATCAATCACCGCTTGAGATTAATGGCGAAAAAATTGTAATAACAAAACATGATGGCAGCGAACTATCACTTAAAGCACCGACCTTTTACAATCATTGTGGCTTACATTGTTCATTACCAACAGTAATTATCGATCTTAATGAACT
The DNA here is from genome assembly GCA_029266475.1 of Rickettsiaceae bacterium. GTDB lineage: Bacteria > Pseudomonadota > Alphaproteobacteria > Rickettsiales > Rickettsiaceae > JAJFBM01. Next base: position 6,095 of record JAQSWU010000030.1, read on the forward strand.
TGCAAACCTAAAAGCTCTTGATGGATACGATCCAGCATCAGTTACTGAAACTAACGACAATTATGAGCAGATAAATCAAGTAATATTTTCAGAAAATACTCACAGTGAATTTGATTTAAATAAAAATTATGAGGTTTGTAGCGGTCTGCCACACATAGAACGCCCTGTAATAGGGCTTGCTGATGAACAGTAACAGCAGAATTAGATTGAAGAGCACCCTTGACTAATACTGTCAGGGGTACTTTCTTTGCGAGCTTTGTTGAGTAGTATTGTTTACTCCTTGGGCGAGCCAGCGAAGAGAATGTTATTTCATTTTGTAAGCTAAATGGTAGCCTGAACTCTTATTCCCCTTCTCTCTATTCCGAGTTAATAACTAGGATACGACTTTATGTTTAAAATTATAAACTTAATAGTTTATTAATAAAGTAATCATATAATATTAAATAATTAATTATTTAATATTATATGATTATATTTGACAATGTTTTTTGTAGAAAAAGCGATGCCCATACGGAGAATAATTTTGATTCTTTAATTAATAGGATCAAAGCTAATGACCCTGCTATTTCTAGTTTGGATATTAGAGGAAATCTTAATCCCGAGCAATTTGGCAGCTTATTCAAGGCTCTTAAAAAAAATAATATCGTAGAAAACCTTATTCTAAGGGGAGAAGGCTTCAAATGCGATTTATCTAATGAGTATATTCATTTTGGATTAAGTAACTTATTACATATAAACAAAAATCTCAAAGCTCTAACATTATATAACACTAATGTTAATGATACTGGAATCGAGGCTATATCTAGCGCCTTAGAGAGTAATAATACTTTAAACAATCTTAAGATCTCTGGTCATAATATCGGGACAAGCGGACAGCTTTCCTTAGTCAAGCTACTTCAGCAAAATAATGATCTTGAGGATTTTACACTAAGTAATCCAGCTATGGATGAGTTTGCAAGGGTTGCCCTACTGGCTCAAGAGAAATATATGGCTCCAAAAAAATTAGATATAGGGAGCGGTAATTACAAAACCTTCTGTGCACCCACCTCTTTTTACGAAAACGTTCCATACGAATATCATTTTCTCACACATAAAGATGAGTACCAGGTGCGAGAAAACCCTATAGAGTTTTCTTTAAAACAAAAAGAGAATAACATCCATAAACTAGTTACACTACTAGAAGGAAAAGAATTCCCTCAAGTTTTCATCAAAACTACAAAGGATTTTTGTAATGATAATTTGATCAAGGCAGAAAAACAATTAGCAAAGCAGTATGGACTCTTGCAGGATGAGTATGATACAAGGATTAAAATTTATAATAATAAGCCAGCGAAATTAGACGGGCTAAATACCCAAGAACGCATGAAGATGATTGAAGCATCTAGAGATAAAAAAGCTAAAATGGATGAGCTGAAAAATCAATATAATAATGCAAAATCTGAGCTTATAAAAAAGTACAATGATACACAGAAGCAAAAATGGCGGTTTTTGAATGAAATTGAAATGAATTTTTCAGCCCAAGATAAAAATATAGAAAAGAAAACAGCTGAAATTCAATCTATAAAGGAACAAAATATACCTCAAGCCTTGACCAGTCTAACAGTAGATAATGACAAGCTTGTTGAATTACCTGTTGCGAAACAATTAGCTATTGAGGGTAAATTGAAAGCGGGAGAAAATTTATCAGAATGGACAAAAAAAGTATCTGAAGCAGATTATGACACTGCTATTCTCTCAATTGGAGGACGCAACAAAATAAGTCAACAGATTCCAGCTTTTTCAGATGGTTTAGGCCAAACTGCAATTTTGAATATAGATCAAATTTTCTCAGATGATGAAATCAGAAACGTAAGCAAGTCAAATGATGTTTCTGTTAATTATGTAGCTGGAAAAATACAAGTTGCTGATAGATTTTCACTTAATCCAAATCAAAAGAAACAACATACTGAGGATAATGTTATTAAACAAGAGGAGCTTTCAAAAGATATATGTAGGCTGATAAGTTCGGGTAAGAAGGTAATATTACTTAGTCATATTTCTCCGCTAGCTCCAAGGATTTGTTTTGATAAAATATTAAAAGATCAGGATATTATGAAGCATTACGGAGAAGATTTCTTGTTTATACATTCTTATACAGAAAATCACCCCACTATTCTATGCTCAAAAGATTTTGTCGATGAGATGATGGAACCTAACATGAAGGCTCCTGAAGTGTTAAGTAAATATGTAAATAATCCCAATGTAGAGTCCAAAGGCCAAGAATTAGAAGACTTAGTTATTCAAGATAAGATAACAGGACTATATGACCGTTGCGAACGAAATATTCAGCATAAAATCTCTGAAAACCCTTTAAGAACTCCTGAAGGCACAGTATACCCAACGCTGTCTATGGTAAAAGCTAAGGATGTGAGGGTATTATTAGGACTTAATGATAAATTCGAATCTAAAGATAAACATAGCTCTAAATTTATTACAAGTGATTTGAGGAAAGCACCACAAAAATCAGATAGATTCCAAGATAAGATAGAAAAGAAATTTGTCCTTGATAAAGTTAAGCCAGAAAAACCTAAAAAGACAGCCAGCTTTGTAGAAAAGATAGGAAAAGGTAAAGCAGGTAAAACCCAAAGTTACTCTGAAGAGATCAGTAAAAATAAAGAGAGCAATAAAAGAAATAGTAAAAGCTTATAACAAACTTGAACTTAAAGTTATTTATAGAAAAAAATCCCTGGCAAAATCTGTCAGGGATTTTTTAATCATTAATCTAAGTTTTTCGATTCCCTCCCCTGCGCCAGGGAGCGACAATTAAACCAGAATAATTTAAGCTGCTGAATTATCTTGGTGCGATAAAGCTTCACGCTGCGCTAGATATTCTTTATCTTGCGCCTGTGCAATTTTTCTAACCTTATTCACGTAGAAACCAGTACCTGCAGGAATTAATCTACCTACAATCACGTTTTCTTTCAAGCCTTTCAGCCTGTCAATCTTACCAGCTACTGCTGCTTCAGTCAGGATTCTTGTCGTCTCCTGGAAGGAAGCTGCTGAAATAAATGATCGAGTTTGTAGAGATGCTTTAGTAATACCTTGTAATACTGGCTGCGCAGATGCTTTTCTATAACCATGCGCCTCTGCTTTATCATTAATCTCTTCAAACTCTAATCTGTCTAATTTCTCACCAGCAAGTAAGGTTGTTTCACCTGGATCAGTAATCTCTACTTTTTGTAACATTTGCCTAATAATTACTTCAATATGCTTATCATCGATCTTCACACCTTGTAATCTATAAACAGATTGAATCTCTTGAACCATATAACGAGCAAGGGCTTCAACACCCATTACTCTTAAGATATCTTGGAGTACTGGATTACCGTCAATCAACATGTCGCCTTTTTTGACAATGTCACCTTCGTTGACAACAACATGCTTACCTTTTGGTACCATATATTCTAGCGGTTCGCTACCATCGATTGGATGAACAATAATTCTACGCTTAGATTTATAATCTTTACCAAATTCAACACGGCCTTCAACCTCTGCAATAACAGCATGATCCTTAGGTTTACGCGCTTCCACAAGTTCTGCCACTCTTGGAAGACCCCCAGTAATATCTTTTGTCTTAGAAGATTCTCTTGGAATACGAGCAAGTATATCACCCGCATTTACTTGCGCTCCATCTTCAACACTTAAAATCGCATTAACTGGGAGATAATATCTTGCCTCTAAACCATTCGACAATGTTAAAGTGTTACCTTTCTCATCAAGAAGTTGGATACGAGGTCTAAGTTCAACACCACGCGCACTCTGTCTTGACTCGGTTATAACCTTATTTGAGATACCTGTTGCTTCGTCAGTTATATCTCTTACGGAGACGCCTTCAACCATGTCTCTAAATGCAATTTTACCAGCTTTCTCAGTGATAATTGGTATAGTATATGGATCCCATTCAGCAACTTTTTGCCCTTTCTTCACCATATAACCATCATCAACTGCAAGTCTTGCACCATATGGAACTTTATGCCTTGCCTTCTCTTGACCTTTTCCATCAATGAGTAACACCTCGCAAGAACGGCTCATCACGATCTGACGACCTTCAGAGTCAGTTACAAGGTTTCTATTTAAAATTTTAACTTTAGCTTCATGAGTTGCTTCAATAGATGAAACTTCAACCCCACGAGTAGCAGCTCCACCAATGTGGAAAGTTCTCATAGTAAGCTGCGTACCTGGCTCACCAATTGATTGCGCAGCAATAACTCCAATAGCCTCACCAACGGATACAAGATCACCCGTTGCAAGATCACGACCGTAGCAGCGAGAACATAGACCATCTTTAATCTTACAGGTTAAGCTTGACCTAATTTTAATAGAATCAATACCTGCTGCCTCAATTTGCTCTACTTTCACCTCATTGATAAGCTCACCTGCTCTCACAAGCAAAGCATTGGTAATTGGGTGATATGTATCTATTGCTGCTGTCCTTCCAAGTGTTTGCTCAGAAAGTGGTACTACAATTTCACCGCCATCAATAATAGGAGTTACAATTAAACCATCCGATGTACCGCAGTCTTCTTCAGTAATAATACAATCTTGCGCTACGTCAACAAGCCTTCTTGTCAGATAACCTGAGTTAGCAGTTTTAAGCGCCGTATCAGCAAGACCTTTACGTGCACCGTGAGTTGAATTAAAGTACTCAAGTACTGTAAGACCTTCACGGAAGTTAGAGATAATAGGAGTTTCAATAATTTCACCAGAAGGTTTAGCCATTAGCCCGCGCATACCAGCAAGCTGCTTAATCTGCGCTGCAGAACCTCTCGCACCAGATGTCGCCATCATAAAAATCGAGTTTAGCTTCATCTGATTAGTTTGTCCTTCAGTATCTTCGCTTCCTGTGGTAGCAATTTCTTTCATCATGTCGCTTGCAACTTTATCGGTACAATGTGACCACGCGTCAATTACTTTGTTATATTTCTCACCAAAAGTAATTAAACCTTCTGCATATTGCTGCTCAAATTCTTTAACTTCTTCAAGAGTTGCATTAATATGCTTATCTTTAGTTTTTGGCACCACCATATCATCCATACCGAAGGATATACCTGATGTACAAGCATATTTAAAGCCAAGCTCCATTAATCTATCCGCAAATATTACAGTGTTTTTTTGACCGCAATGACGGTAAACAACGTCGATGACAGCAGAAATATCCTTTTTGCTCATCGCTTTATTAATTAATTTAAAGCCTACGTTAGGATTCTTTGGTAATAACTCCCCAAGTATTAAACGACCAGGTGTGGTTTCAACTATTGTAGTAATAATTTCACCTTCCGCATTTAAGACTTGCATACGATACTTAATCTTTGCATGTAGAGTGAGCACTTTATTGAACATTGCATAATGGACTTCTGCCATATTATCAAACACCATACCTTCACCAGGCTCATTATCAAGCTGAAGGGTTAAGTAATGTAGACCAAGTACGATATCTTTATCGGGTACAATAATTGGGCGTCCGTTAGCGGGACTTAAGATGTTATTAGTCGACATCATAAGCACACGAGCCTCAAGCTGCGCTTCGATAGAAAGCGGCACGTGTACGGCCATTTGATCACCGTCAAAGTCAGCATTGAACGCCGCGCAAACTAGCGGATGAAGCTGAATAGCTTTACCTTCAATTAAGACAGGTTCAAAGGCTTGTATACCAAGTCTATGTAGTGTAGGCGCACGGTTTAATAAAACTGGATGCTCTCTAATTACTTCTTCTAAAATATCCCAAACTTCTGGCTTCTCCGCCTCAACCATTTTCTTGGCTGCTTTAATGGTTGTTGCAATACCGTATAGCTCAAGCTTTGAATAAATAAATGGTTTAAATAATTCAAGCGCCATTTTCTTTGGCAGACCACATTGATGCAATTTGAGTTCTGGACCTACTACAATTACCGAACGACCCGAATAGTCTACCCTTTTACCAAGAAGGTTCTGACGGAAACGACCTTGCTTACCTTTAAGCATATCACTTAAAGACTTAAACGGACGTTTATTAGCATTTTTAGCCGCTCTTCCTCTTCTACCATTGTCGAATAAGGCATCTACTGCTTCTTGCAGCATTCTCTTCTCATTACGGATAATGATATCTGGGGCTTTTAAATCTAAAAGCCTTTTAAGCCTGTTATTTCTGTTGATAACTCTTCTGTATAATTCGTTTAAGTCAGAAGTTGCAAATCTGCCGCCATCAAGCATAACAAGCGGCCTTATTTCAGGTGGTATAACAGGAAGAACTGTCATTACCATCCATTCTGGCTTATTATTTGACTCTAAAAAGTCTTCGAGAAGCTTTAATCTCTTTACAATTTTCTTACGCTTTACCTCTGAAGAAGAGCTTGCAAGCTCTGCACGAAGGTTGTCTCGAAGTTCTTCGAGATTTAAGTCAGCAAGCATTCTTTGTACTGCTTCTGCGCCTATTAATGCAGTAAAACTATCTTCACCATATTCATCTTGTGCACGCTGGAAAGCCTCCTCAGATAATATATCACCTTTAGATAACGGAGATAGCCCTGGATCAGTTACAACATATGACTCGAAATATAAAATTCTCTCAAGATCTTTAAGCGCAATATCAAGTAATGTACTAATTCTTGATGGAAGTGATTTTAAAAACCAAATATGCGCAACAGGTGCAGCAAGCTCAATATGCCCCATCCTATCCCTTCTAACACGCGAAGTCGTAACCTCGACTCCACATTTTTCGCAGATAATCCCACGATATTTCATTCTTTTATACTTTCCGCATAAACACTCATAATCCTTGATAGGACCAAATATTTTTGCATCGAATAAACCATCTTTTTCTGGCTTAAATGTTCTATAGTTAATAGTCTCAGGCTTAGTTACCTCACCATATGACCATGAACGAATTTTTTCTGGACTCGCTATATTAATTCTAAGCTGATCAAATTGTTGTACACTACTAACTTGACCGTAAAAGTTAATCATATCTGCCATGCTGCTTATTCCCCATCCTAATATAAAGGCTCGCCTTTATAGTTTATAGTTTTTATCTTAAAGAAGCTTTTTTTAAAAAAGTCAATTAAGGAGCGCAATTATGCTGCGCTCTCTTCAAGTTCCATATTTAAACAAAGTGATCTAAATTCTTTGATCATCACGTTGAATGATTCAGGTGTTCCATATTCAAAGTTGCTGTCTCCTCTGATAATAGACTCATATACTTTAATCCTACCTGCTACGTCATCCGATTTTACAGTTAGCATTTCTTGTAATGTATATGCTGCACCATATGCTTGTAATGCCCAACATTCCATCTCACCGAATCTTTGACCACCAAAGTGCGATTTACCGCCAAGAGGTTGTTGTGTTACTAAGCTGTAAGGACCAATAGATCTTGCGTGAATCTTATCATCTACTAAGTGATGTAGTTTCAGTAAATACTTATAACCTACTGTAACGTTTCTATCGAAATACTCCCCAGTTCTACCATCAATTACTCTAGACTGACCAGATTTGCTTAAGCCTGCAAGTTCAAGCATCGATTTAACATCTTCCACTTTTGCTCCATCAAATACAGGAGTTGAGAAGTAAATCCCCTTCTTCAAGTTTGAACAGATATCAATGAGCTGTTCTTTTTCCATTGACTCAAGTTCCTTACCGAATGAGTCATTCTTATAGAGAACCTTTAGGAAATTTTTGACTTCTTTGATATCTATATCATTGTCCTTATATTGCTCAAGCATGTTACCTAAATGCTTACCAAGATTAACTGAACTCCATCCAAGATGTGCTTCTAAAATCTGCCCTACATTCATACGTGATGGAAGACCTAGAGGGTTTAACACTACATCTATTACTGTTCCATCTTCAAGGAATGGCATATCTTCTTCAGGCATAATACGTGAAATCACACCTTTATTCCCGTGACGCCCAGCCATCTTATCACCAGGTTGCAGTTTATGCTTCGTCGCGATAAATACTTTAACAACCTTCAAAGCACCTTGCGGCAAATCGTCACCACTTTGTAGCTTCTCAACCTTGCTTGTGAATCGCTTATTAAGCCTATCACGACTTTCATCGTAATGTTTCTTGATTTGCTCAAACTCGTTCATCACATCAGCATCTTCTACAACAAATTGCCAGATTTGACCCTTAGAGAAGTTTTCTAGCAATGATGCTGTAATTTTATCGCCTGCTTTAGCTCCTTTAGGACCAGCAACAACTAATTGCCCGTCAAGCAGCTTTTCAAGCCTCATAAATACAAAATGCTCAATAATTGCAAGCTCATCATCTCGATCTTTAGCAAGTTTTTCAATCTGCTGCCTTTCAATAGATAAAGCTCTTTGGTCTTTTTCTACACCACGACGTGAGAATACTCTGACCTCAACTACTGTCCCATTTACTCCTGGCGGTACATGTAGAGAAGAATCTCTAACATCTGCAGCTTTTTCACCAAATATAGCTCTTAAGAGCTTCTCTTCTGGAGTCATTGGTGACTCACTCTTAGGTGTTACTTTACCAACTAAAATATCGCCAGGCTTTACTTCAGCACCAACGTGCACGATACCAACCTCGTCAAGATGCCTTAAGTTTTCATCACTCACGTTTGGAATATCACGGGTGATCTCTTCAGGGCCCAATCTAGTATCTCTCGCAACTACTTCGAATTCCTCAATATGGACAGAGGTGAATACGTCATCCTTAACAATCCTTTCAGAAATTAGAATTGAATCCTCAAAGTTGTAACCGCTCCATGGTATGAATGCTACTAGTACGTTTCTACCTAAGGCAATCTCCCCACCTTCAGTACTCGGACCATCAGCAATAACGTCACCTTTCTTTACAAAGTCACCGACTCTTACCAGTGGCTTCTGGTTAATACATGTATTATGGTTTGTTCTTTGGAATTTTTGTAGAGAATAAATATCTACACCAGGAGAACCATCTCTTTTTTCTTCTAAAGTTCTAACTACAATTCTTGTAGAATCTACTTGGTCAACTATACCATCGTGTATCGCTACAACAGACGCACCAGAATCTCTAGCTACAATTTTCTCAATACCTGTTCCTACAAAAGGCGCTTCACACTTTACAAGTGGTACTGCTTGACGCTGCATGTTTGAGCCCATTAGCGCACGGTTCGCATCGTCATTTTCAAGGAATGGTATCAAGGATGCCGCAACAGAAACAACCTGCATTGGTGTTACGTCGATTAAATCGACTTCCTGTGGAGGGACCATCACAAAGTCACCATTCAAACGGCAATTAATAAGCTCTTCAGTTAAGTTACCTTCAGAGTCTACAGGAGCATTCGCCTGAGCGATTTTAAATTTACCTTCCTCAATAGCTGAGTGGTAAATTACTTCATCAGTAACCTTACCATTTATTACTCTTCTATACGGGCTTTCGATAAAACCATGTTTATTGATACGCGCATATGTACTAAGTGAATTTATTAATCCAATATTCTGACCTTCAGGGGTTTCAATCGGACAAATCCTACCATAGTGGGTTGGATGTACGTCACGCACTTCAAATCCAGCACGGTCACGGCTTAGACCTCCAGGGCCTAATGCTGACAACCTACGCTTATGAGTAATCTCTGATAATGGATTAGTTTGATCCATAAATTGCGAGAGCTGCGAAGTACCAAAAAATTCTTTAACAACTGATACAAGTAGCTTAGAATTTACAAGGTCATGAGGCATTACAGCGTCAATATCTACTGCCCCCATTCTCTCCACAATGGCTTTAACCATACGGACGAAGCCAATGCGGAATTGATTTTCAATTAACTCACCTACTGATCTTACCCTTCTATTGCCAAGGTGATCAATATCATCAATTGCACCTTTGCCGTCACGAAGCTCTGTTAAAACTCTTACTATATGCTTAACATCATCAGCTGTTAATATGGTTGTTACTTCATCGATATTGATATTTAGCCTTGCATTCAGCTTAATTCTACCGACTTCTGATAAGTCATATCTATCTGCGTCAAAGAATAAACTACTAAATAGAGCATGCGCCGCCTCTACTGTTGGTGGTTCACCTGGTCTAATTACTTTATAAATATCAATAAGAGCGCTATCTTGATCTATATTTTTATCTGCGGCAACTGTATTTCTAATATATGGGCCTGTTGCACCATCAATAGCTAGAACACTAACTTCTGATCCTACTTTCAGCTCGCTCAGGAAGTTTAGTACGCTTTTGCCTACCTCATCACCAATATTTGCTACAACTTCTCCAGTAGATTTATCTACCAGATCATCTCCTAAATATTTACCTATTAAATTTTCTGTAGAAACTACAATTCTTTTTAAGCCTTCGCTTGCAAATTTACGAGCTAGTCTTGGCGTTATCTTCTGCCCTGCTTGTAGTACTACTTCATTTGTATCTGCGTTAATAAGGTCTTCATTAAGCCTCTGTGCACTTACCTTCTCTGGCTTAAACTCTGTAGACCAAGCATCATTCTTCTCTTTAGTATAAGAAACTGTTTTATAATAGAAATCGAAGATATCCTTTGTGGTCATCCCTACAGCTCTTAAAAGAGTAGAGACATATAATTTTCTTTTTCTGTCGATTCTGAAATAAATGATATCTTTATTATCAAATTCTAAATCTAGCCAAGAACCTCTATAAGGTATAATTCGCGCTGAATATAAATATTTACCTGAAGAATGTGTTTTACCTTTATCGTGATCAAAAAATACCCCAGGAGACCTATGCATTTGCGAAACAACAACACGTTCTGTTCCGTTAATAATAAAGGTACCGTCTTTAGTCATAAGCGGGATATCCCCCATATAGACTTCTTGCTCTTTAATGCCCTTTATCTCTTTAGAGCCTGTATCTTCATCAAGATCCCATACGATAAGTCTAAGTGTTACTTTAAGTGGAGCAGCAAAGCTAAGTCCCCTTTGTAAGCACTCTTCAACATCATATTTAGGATTGTCGAATTCATATTTTAAGAATTCAAGTGTTGCCGTGCCTGTTTGATCATGGATAGGAAACATAGAGCTTAAAACAGATTGTAAGCCCTTATTCTCTCTCTGCGCTACAGGTACATTTATTTGTAAAAAATTAGTATCATATGACGTTTTCTGTACTTCAATAAGATTAGGCATTGAAGCAACAAGTTGAATTTTCCCGAAATTTTTTCTGATTCGACTATGTGCGGAGAAGGATTGCATCATAATTTTGTATCCCTACAAATGTTATTTTTATTTTTTTGCTTTAGCTAAAGTAAAACAAATACTTATGCTTTTGGAATGTATAACATAGAAAAATAATTTCTATATCATCGGTGAAAACTATCTTTAATAACAAGTTTGTTCAAAAGAATAGTTTATATATGCTTAAAAGAGTAAGAGATATCCTCGTTAAATAATTTAAAATACTTAACTACTTATATCTTCTTACTCTTCTAATAACTTTAAGTTAAATTACTTCAACTCAACTTTTGCACCAGCAGCTTCTACTTGCGCTTTAATTTTCTCAGCTTCGTCTTTAGAAACACCAGCTTTAATTGATTTTGGAGCACCATCAACTAAGTCTTTAGCTTCTTTTAGACCAAGACCTGTGATAGCTCTAACTTCTTTAATAACGTTGATCTTGTTTGGCCCAGCATCTGCAAGAACAACATCAAAATCTGTTTTCTCTTCAGCCGCAGCAGCACCTGCATTAGCTGCAGCTGGCATAGCTGCCATTACAGGAGCAGCAGCTGATACACCCCACTTTTCTTCAAGAAGCTTTGAAAGCTCAGCAGCTTCTATTACTGATAATGTTGATAAATCTTCAACTAATTTTTCTAACTTTGCCATAAATTTGTCCTCAAACTTTTTAAATTATTTTTTTTCAGAATAAGCAGAAATAACACGAGCGAGTTGCGAAGCTGGAGCTTGCAGAACACCAACAACTTTAGCAGCTGGAGCTTGCAGTATACCAACGATCTTACCTCTAAGCTCATTTAATGAAGGAAGTTTAGCTATAAGCTTTACACCTTCTACATCAAGAACTTGTTGGTTAACAATACCGCCAATTATCTTGAGTTTATCATTTGAGTTAGCAAACTCAACAACTAACTTCGCTGCAGCAATCGGATCCTCCGAATACGCAATCGCTGATGGACCGGTGAACAAACTCGATATTTCATTTTTATCATTTGTTTGCGCTGCAATCTTTGAAAGAGTATTTTTAACAACTTTAAAGTTTGCGCCGTTTTCTCTCAGCTTTTTACGAAGTTTAGTTATATCACTAACTGTCAAACCATGATAATGAGTAACGATAACAGAACTTGATGCTTGATATACGCTTTCTAACTCTGAAACGAACTCTTGCTTCCTTGATTTTAACATTTAACTCTCCTTCAAGATTACTTTATGTCTGACACAGCCACCTTTACAGAAGGGCCCATTGTTGTTGTAAGATACATATTTTTTAAATAAGTACCTTTAGCACCTGAAGGTTTTGCTTTCATTATTGCCGAAACTATAGCATCAACGTTCTTTTGAAGATCAGTATCAGCAAAAGAAAGCTTACCTATACCAGCATGGATGATACCAGCTTTTTCGACCCTAAATTCAACTTGACCACTCTTAGCGTTTTTAACCGCTGTTTTTACATCAGGAGTTACTGTACCAGTTTTAGGGTTTGGCATTTTACCCTTCGGACCAAGTATTCTTGCAACCTGACCTACTACACCCATCATATCTGGAGTTGCTATATATATATCAAAATTGATTTTTCCTGCTTTGATGTCATCAATTACCTCTACACCTGCTGCATCAGCACCAGCTGCAAGAGCTTCATTAATTTTCTCATCCTTACAGATTACTGCAACTTTTACTTCCTTACCTGTACCAGCAGGTAGCACTGTAACACCTCTAACCATTTGGTCAGAATGTCTAGGATCAACTCCTAAGTTCATAACAACTTCTAAAGTTTGATCAAATTTAGTAAAACTTAATTTTTTTAAAAGCTCTATTGCTTCTAAAACTTCATAAGTTTTATCTTGATCTACCTGCACACGTGCTGCTTTAATTTTTTTGCCGCCGCTTTTTTTAATTTGAACTGTAGACATATTAATCCTCTATTATATCTAATCCCATTGACTCAGCAGAACCACGAATGATTCTTGCTCCAGCTTCAATATCAAATGCATTTAGATCTTGCGCTTTTATTTTTGCAATCTCTCTACAATCTGACATTTTAATCTTACCTATTGAAGCATCCTTCCTTGTAGCCTTAGAGCCTTTGGTAATATTAGCAAACTTCTTTATGAAATATGTCGCAGGCGGTGTTCTTGTAATAAATGTAAAGCTTCTATCTTCATAAGCTGTAATCTCAACAGGAACTGGCGTACCTACTTCTAATTGCGCAGACCCAGAAGTTGTATGAGCATTAAAAGCTTTTACAAACTCCATAATGTTCAAACCTCTTTGACCAAGCGCAGGACCAACTGGGGGACCAGCTTTTGCTTGACCAGCAGGTATAATCAATTTTATTTTTGCTACTTCCTTTTTAGCCATTTTTTTACCACGATTAATGTTAATATTATATAAATATACTTAGGAAACTATATTATATTTATAAGAAGCATATTGAAGCACTAGTCTAAATCTCTTTAATGAATTTTTTCAACTTGATTAAAAGTTAGGTCTATAGGAGTTGATCTACCAAATATAGTAACCGAAACCCTAAGTCTTGTTTTTTCATAATCCACATCTTCAACTGATCCAGAGAATGATTCAAATGGACCATCAATAACTTTAACAACTTCACCAATATCGAAAAGAGTAGCAGATCCAACGTCCTTAGCCTTGTTTTCAAGCTGCGAGAAAATGTTTGCAACTTCTTTCTCAGAAACCGGAAAAGGTCTATTACCGCTACCTAAAAAACCTGTTACTTTAGGAGTAGATTTTACTAAATGCCACGCATCATCAGTCATATCCATTTTAATTAGCATATAACCAGGCATGAATTTCTTCTCGGTTAAAATCTGCTTACCTTTCTTCAATTCAGGGACTTCTATTGCTGGGATCACTATTTCTTCGAATAGCGAGTCCATGGCTTTTTTCTTAGCTTGCTCTAAAATTGCTTGCTTGACTTTTTTTTCCGAACCTGAAATTGTATGTATAATATACCAGCGGTAACTCACTTGCTACTTTCCTATATTTAAAAGCATTTGCACAAGACTGTGTATTCCTAAATCACAAATCAAAAAGAAAAAACTAAACACAAATATCACAACAACAACTAAAGCTGTCGACATCAATAATTCTCTTCTGTCGGGCCACACTACTTTTAAGGCTTCTTGCTTTACTTGTTCGTAAAATCTAAAAATTTTTGTTTGTTTTAACATTTTTTTTCCAACAATCAATGGCAGGAGCGACAGGCATCGAACCCGCAACCTCCGGTTTTGGAGACCGGCGCTCTACCAATTGAGCTACACTCCTATCATAAATTAATCTTAAAAGCAAGATTAATTTTATCTATTTTACACTCTACAATGAAATAATAATAAAAAATAAGATATTATTTTAAGATAGAGCGGTACGAAATAAGCGTATAATAACTTGTTTATTTAAGTATTATACGCTTATTTACACTTTATTTTGTTACTTTAGCGACGACGCCGGCACCGATAGTTCTACCACCTTCACGGATAGCGAAACGTAGGCCTTCATCCATAGCGATTGGCGCTGTGGACGATAATTATCAAAGAACGGTGTGTGTCTACCACCCTCTTCCTTGGTAAGCACGTATACTTCAGCTTCAAACTCTGTATGCGGCGTAATCGAACCAGGCTTCGCAAGTACTTGGCCTCTATCAACATCCTCTCTCTTAGTACCTCTAAGAAGAATACCAGCATTATCACCAGCTTCACCTTGATCAAGAAGCTTCTTAAACATCTCAATACCAGTACAGGTTGTCTTAGCCGTAGCTTTAATACCAACGATCTCTACCTCGTCACCAACCTTAATAATACCACGCTCAATCCTGCCTGTTACTACTGTACCCCTACCCGAAATAGAGAACACGTCCTCAATAGGCATAAGGAAACTTTGATCAACCGCACGAACTGGCTGTGGAATATATGCATCAACCGCATCCATAAGCGCACGAATCGCATTCTCTCCAAGCTCAGGATTCTTACCCTCAAGAGCCGCAAGCGCTGATCCTTTAATCACAGGTATATCATCTCCAGGGAAACCGTAAGAGGTAAGTAAGTCTCTTACTTCCATCTCCACTAACTCTAGTAACTCTGGATCTTCAACCATGTCAACTTTGTTCAAAAATACTACAATCGCAGGCACACCTACTTGCCTTGCAAGAAGTATATGCTCCCTCGTTTGTGGCATAGGCCCATCAGCCGCAGATACTACCAATATAGCCCCGTCCATCTGCGCCGCACCAGTAATCATGTTCTTTACATAGTCAGCATGACCAGGACAGTCTACGTGCGCATAGTGCCTGTTTGCTGTCTCGTACTCTACGTGCGCTGTATTAATCGTAATACCTCTCGCCTTCTCTTCAGGCGCAGCATCAATCTCATCATAGTTCTTAACTTGCGCACCACCAGCTTTCGCTAAAACAACCGTAATCGCCGCAGTCAACGACGTCTTACCATGGTCAACGTGACCAATTGTCCCAATATTTACGTGCGGCTTATTCCTTACAAACTTCTCCTTACCCATAGTA
>JAQSWU010000002.1 GCA_029266475.1 Rickettsiaceae bacterium
TTTGCCTCTGAAGGTATTACTAAGCCGTGGCAAATGAGAAGAGGAAACGTGTCCCCAAGCTATACTACTAAGTGGAGTGAGATACCAGTAGTGCGGTAAAATTACTTGAATGATCACTTGAATGAGTTTTTTAAAGACTCAATAAACTTTCTAAATTCCTTATTATTATCCAGCTCGGTTGCAAAAGCATTTTTTGCTTGTTCTTTATGTTTTTTAAGTTCTTCCAGATTTTGAATAAGATCCTGATAATTTGCTGATGTCTTTTCAGTATCTTTGATTTTCGCTTCCACTGTGTCGATTCTATCATTTATTTCTACTAGATTATTAATCCTGTCGACAAAAGGTTTATTTATTTGGTGAATCCTCCAAGCAGAAAAAATACTACAGAGGATAAATAATATGTTATATTTTGACTCTGGATTAAAGTAATAGTTAAAGAGTATAAAAGCTGATGAGATATAAAATAATATTTGATACAATTTGATTTTATTGAGATTCATATTGAGATTTTTTGTAAAGTTATAATTAAAACATATAAATTGGTTTCTAGAAAGTTTAAGTAGTAGTATTATTAGTTTCTTCTTCTATAACCCATTCTAGAAAAGATAGGTCAAGCTTTCCTTCTTTTTTGTCTAAGCAAAAGAAATAAACCTGGTCGACTATCCTGAATAAGGTTGGCAAGTTAACCGGTATTTCTCTCGTTTTATATACATATAATACTTTTTGAGTAATCTCAATCAGTAAGGTATGATTGTCAATATTGCGCTTACGAATAGAAGCATCTAATTCTTTATTCGGTGTATATAATATATTTTCAATATCACAGCTTAAATTTATCTATAACTGATACTCAATATTATTTTTTACCCATTTCCTTCAACCCTAACTCTTTCCATTTAGCAAAGTTTACTGGGTAAATCATTTTATCCTTTGCCTCTATTAGTATTCCAAGGATCACTTCAGGGTTAGTTTTATGGAGGGCAGCAAGGCCTGCTTTAGCGACCAGTCCTCCCATCATTATTTTGTCCCTTGTATCTTGTTTTCTTGCAATAAGGGTATCTTTCTTCATAACGAACTTAAAGTAATAAATCTTCCTAACAACTCTTCTAAGTTCTCTTAAAATAGGAGAGCTTTTCTTTGTAGCAATGATTAGACTATGTTCATGCACTGATAAGTTCAGCTTCTTTAGAAACTCGACTGGGGGTTTTCTTTTTAGCTGCATTAAGTGTTGTGAGTTCCTTTACAAAAGGATGCTCTTTGTTCTCTGGTTTCTTCAAAAATAATAGCAGACTTGTGAGGGTCTTATTGTCTATATCAAGTGCGCCTGTATCAGCAATAATCTTCAAGATCTCTTGTTGTCTTTTTTCAATTAGCTTTGCTTGTTCTTCTTGTAGCTTTTGTAGTTTTTCTGAGAAAGACATAGTGTTTCCTTTAAAAGTTTATTGGTTGCGTTTCTTATTATTGCCTTTCTTATTTAAGGCTGGTTCTTTATTGTTCTAGTATGGTGTTTATTTCGTTCTAAGTTTCACAAATTGGATTACGCTGTTATAATAGTCGACTAATCCGACCTCATCTAAATCTTTTATTATTGGATGGCTATTTTGTTTTAGAATCTCCACAAGATTCGCATGTAAGAAATCTTCTTTTATGGAATCATTGTAATCAATGTTACCTAGCATTATTTGCTTATTATGTTGATTATATAACTCGCTTAGCTCTGATAACTTATTGATTAGTTCGGCGCGTTTTTCTTTTATATCTTCGGCTGATTCCATGCAAAGTAATTCTTTGTGGTTATGCTGGAAGGATACTTAAGCAAGAAGGGAAATAAGAAACCCTTCTTGCCGTTTTCCTTGACACACAGAGGCGTCCCCGCATGCGTGTAAATCGATAATACAATTTATAATCGATCTAGGCAAGCGTTAATTGTAGTGCCTTTAATTTCATCAACAAAGTTGCTCATGCCCAGGTGAAAAAAATAACAAAAACATATGAAGTTTTTCTTGTCTAAATATCCTAGCAGTGGGGGGTATAGGGGAGGCGGCAATGAGCCTCCCCTTACTTCAACCCTTGCAGCGAATTGTATAGGAGCGATAGCGATTGTTGTTGCAAGCAATTTCGGCATAGTTTAGAATCGGTTCATGTAATGCGCACTTATATGTTTGCAACCAAATGGTTGCAAACATACTGCGCTCAATAGTTTTCATAATATTATATGTATTAATACTAATGGCGATTTATCATGCTCACTTTGGTATAGTTGGCACCTCCACTACAAGGAGTGCAGTAGGTCAAGCGGCATATAATGTAGGAGTGAGACTAACTGAATACATTATTGACAAATCGACTGGCATAATTACTGAAAAAAAATGGGACGAATCAAAAAAACCGATGGTAGTATTTAATGAAATTGTTGGTCCTGAAATAGCAAGCGAACTCATAAAAGATAGAGAAAAGCTATGGAATTATGTGCAGTATCAAGAGAAGAGAAAAGATGCACAATATGCACGTACTTTGGAGGCTGCTTTACCTATAGAACTTACTCTTGAAGAAAATATAAATCTTCTTAAAAATTTTGTTCAGGAATGCTTTGTCTCGGAAGGAATGATTGTAGATTATGGTATTCACTTGGATAAGAAGCATAACCCGCATGCGCATTTTTTACTTACTATGCGTAACTTAGAAAAAGATGGAGATGGGAATGTTATTTTTGGGTTAAAGAACATTTCATGGAACACTAGGATACAGTTGAAGCATTGGAGAGCAATGTGGGCTGTACATGTGAATCGAGAATTAGAGTTAAAAGGGTTTAATGATAGGATTTCAGAATTATCTCATGCTGAGAGGGGGATAGAGTTAGGAGCAACAATACACGAAGGTCCATTAAGCCAATATAGTGATTATACAGATAGAGTAGCTTTGAATAATGAAATAATTAGCAATAATGATCAGCGAATTAGAGAAAACCCAGAGCTTATTATTGATAAATTATCAATCAATAAAGCTGCTTTTACTAAGGTAGATATCGCAAGAGAAGTTGGTAAATATTTTGGTGTAAGAATTGGTAAAAGTGATACTGATTTAGAGAGCCTAAATCATGTAAATGCTTCAGAGTTTTTAACTGCGTATGAGAGGGTTTTATCCTCTGAGAAGCTAGCAATACTTACAAATAATTCACTTAATGGGGAGATACTTTATACTTCAAGCGCAAGGATAAAATTAGAGCAAAGGCTAATTGATACAGTATCAAAACTTAAGGAAGATTATAGCCATTCGCTAGGGCTAACAGAAAAAGAATTAGGCGAATATTCTGTTGCTGAAACGATTAAACAAAACATCAAAGAAATGAGTAAAGCCATTGAATCTACTCTTGGAATTGACCTTGGAATACGTAAAAATATTGAGCTTTCGAGTAAACAGAAACAAGCAGTGCTGCATGCTTTAAATGGACCTAGTATATCAGTTATAGAGGGCTTGCCTGGTGCTGGTAAGAGTACTGTAGTTAGAGAAATTACTAGACAGCTTGGGAAGAAGGGGTATCGAGTAATAGGTGGAGCTGTAAGTAGTTCGGCAAGTCGTAACCTAGCAGAAGCTGGGGGCATTTTTACACAGAACCTTTCAAAGTGGCGATATGATATCGAGGAGTATGAGCGAGATATTACAGGTGAGAAATTTAACCCTGCACTATCTTTAGATTATTACGAGAAAGAGCTTTACCAAAAAAGGCCATCATACTTTACTAATCGAGATGTATTTATCCTAGACGAAATGTCCATGGTTAGTCTTCCAGATTTTGATTTTATAAAAAATGAGATATTGAAAGCTGGAGGTAAGATAATTAACCTTGGCGACAATAATCAGCTAGGAGCAATAACGCTACAAGGAGCAAGTAGTAAAACTACGGAGATTGCAGGCTCATATGTGCTTGATGAGGTCAGGAGGCAAGACAACCCATTACATAGGAAAGCAACTCAGCTAATATCAAGGTATAGGTTAAAAGAAGCATTAGAGATTTATAAGGAAACCAATGTTTTTGAAACAGCTACAACCCTAGAACAATTACGTGAGAAGCTAGTAAATGATTATGCTAGTGAGTATTTGAAAGTAGCAAAAGAAGAGGGAATAGATCATTTAAGCTCACATGGTCAGATGGCAATCATTGCTTATACGAATGATGAGGTAAGAGCGCTTAACGTACTTGTTAGAGAAAAGCTTAAAACTGCAGGCATTATTAAGGATTATAGCTTTAAGCTAGTGAGTAGTACAGGAAGCTTAGAGTTTGGAGTTGGTGAGCAGATAGTATTTACGAGAAACAGCAAAAAGCAGGGAGTAGAGAATGGCGATGTTGGTATTGTTCGCTCTATAAATGGAAATGTTCTCGGAGTTAAGCTTATTAGGGATAAGAAATCCTATAATATAAATATTGATACAAGAGACTATAAATCCATAGATTATGGCTATGCACAAACAATCTACAAAGCACAAGGTAAGACTTACGATTATGTGAAAGCATTATTTGAATCTTTAACTGGTTTCCAGGTATTTAATGTAATGATGACCAGGCATGTAAAAGATTTAAAGTGCTATATAGATCAAGACATGATTGATAGTAACTTATATAGTAATGTTGAGTATAAGAAAGAAGAGAAACTAACTTCAGCAATATTAAATAGTATTACGAGGCGAGCAAAATCAGATTTCTCTATAGAATATCTAAATAGTGAAAACTTGCCTGAAGTTAAGACCTTAAAAGCTTATATAGAGGCTAAAGAAGACGTGCTAGAACTGCACAAGGCAATTGAGAGGGAAAAGAATGAAATATTTAAACGTGATGGGATACATATTAGCACTTGGGAGAGTAAATATGCTGAGGATTACAAAGAGGTTCTAGAAGAACGTATGCAGCTTGCACAAGAAATATGTAAAGAGTTTGATTCATATAAGGGACTAATATCTCAGACACGTTTGAGCTTTGATGTAATAGCTGCTCATGCTGGGCTTGAAGGATATAAGAAGGAATATTCTAAAGGGAGTCAGCTTAAAGCAGCAAGACAAAATAATATTACTTTATCGCCAGAAGTTATATATCTGGCTCAAGATATAAAAGAAATATCCAACAAAGAGCATGGGCCTTTATTTGAAGGTGCAAACGAGCCTTTAAGAATCGGCATTAAGAATTTAAGTAGCAAGTTGTTGCATGAGCATGAGGAGAAGGTTTTAAGCGTTAAATCACTGGAGCTTAAAGTAAATGATTTAAGGCAGGGTAAATACAAGGCTGAGGCGGAACTCACTAATGCCAAATATTTTGTTGAGGAAGCGCTTCCTTACATATTGACTAAGACATTCAAGGATGGAGAGGCGGCTCTTAAAGCTTGGAATGTTTTAAAAGAAGAGAAAGGCTTTAGTGGTGCGCTACATGACATAAAGAAAGATATTTCTGTTCTTGGCAAGCTACAAGGTGTGGGAATTGGTAATTTATTTGCATTATCTTCGGTAAGGCTAGATGCTTTATCGCATGTAAAGACTCTTCCAGAGAACTTAAATAAGTACGAAGACTCTAAGGTAATGATTCAAGATTATGCTGCAGAGTTAAAAGAGAATCATTGGGATAAGGAAATAATAAAGCTTCAAATAAATATTAAGGGCCTTGAATCTGCAATGCTTGATGATAAGACTTATGAGTTAGTAAAAAACATTAGAAATAAAGCAGTTGAGACAGAATTACTAATAAATTATACGAAAATTAAAGAGGTGCAGTCTTGGATAAATACAATCCAGAAGATAAGTCACTCTATAGAAAAGTTAGAGAAGAATGAGCTTGGTAATGATAGAAAATCTAATCAAGGTTACTATAACAGTAAAGAGATTAGCAGAAACTTCAAAATAGAACGTGAATCTTTATCTTTTGATGAGGTAAATGCAAAACTTACTCAATACGCTAAAGAGTTAGGCCATGAGTTATTACCGCAAATTACAGGCGATAAAGTAGAAGAGGGCAGGGCAGGGTTGCTCAAATGTGGTAGTGTAATGCTTGAGACGAGTGGTGCAAAAGCAGGTTTATGGTTTAGGTTTAGTAGAGGTGAAGGTGGGAATTTGTTTGATCTGATAAAAAAGGCAAATAATCATGGTTCATCCGTAGAGAGTTTAAAATGGGGTGCTGAATGGCTAGGTATGAGTCATAATGATTTAGATATTAAATCACTTAGAACAACAAGGATTGAGCAAGAGGCTACTCAGCCAATTAAAGTTAAGGAATTAATATGGAAGACTGCATCCTTAGTTCCAGATAATGCACCCGCACCAAAGATTGATAAATGCTTTGCAGGGCTTCAGAGTACACATATACAAGAAGCTGTATATACGTATAAGGATAGCAATGGTGATACTATTGGGTACGTAGTAAGGTTTAAGGATGAAGAAACTAATGCTAAACAAACTTTACCACTTGTATGGGCAGAAAATATTAAGACAGGAAGGCAGGGCTGGAAGAGTCAAGGGTTCGAAGGCAAACCTATATATGGGCTAGAGAAGCTTAATCAAGATAGGAAGACTGTTTTGATAGTAGAAGGTGAAAAGACAGCGGATGCAGCTTCAATGCTTTTACCTGAGTATACAGTTATTAGCTGGCTTGGAGGAACTAATAGTGTATTGCAAGTAGACTGGAAAGTACTTAAGGGTAGGAAGGTAGTAATATGGCCTGATAATGATGCACCTGGTATGAAAGCAGCAAATGTAATAAGCAATAAGCTTGAAGGAGTTGCCCAAGATATTACAATTGTGAATCCTTATTTATTGAAGTTCTCTGAAAAAGTACATGAAAACATACTTCCAGAGAAATGGGACCTTGCTGATAATTTACCTGAAGTAATAACTAAAGAAGGAATTAAGAAAGCTATAAGGAATGCTCAGAATGCTAGACAAGAGCTAACAAGTGAAAATCTAGAAGCTGCTATTGATAAAGTAGGAATTGATGATAAGCAACTCTATGCACAAGTATGTAAACAATCAAAAGAGCTAGCTGCAACATCTAAGTTATATCCTGATAGCGAAAGTTTAGTAAAGCAAGTTATTAGCAATATTAAAGTGACAGATGGACAAATCAAGGATATCGGCTTTACAGCTGCTAAGGAAGCTTTAGAACTAAATGAATATGTTCAGGGTGGTGCTATGGGTAATAAGTTCCATGAGAATTTATTGTCGCATATATATGTAAAGCAGCAGGCATTAAACAATGAATTGCCATTAAGTGAAAGATTGTCTCAAACAATTAAAGCTTATGATAAGTTAGAGAAAGGTTTAACCTTACTCCAGGAGGATAAATATAAAAAAGAAATAAATACAGCCTGCGATTCGCTACAAGGAAATTATGGAGTATCAAGAAAAGCTGCTGACGTATTTGTGCAGGCTGTAAAAGATATTGTAGTACTAGACACAGTAACAACTCAAGCAATGAGCCACAATTATGAGTATTTTAAAGAGGTAACTATACAAATAAGAGACATATTTATTGAGAATAAAGATTTCTTGATGCAAGCAGGAGATGCAGTTAGTGAGAGCACAGTAAAGAATATCTATAACAAGCTTTATGAGAAAGTAGTATGTAATGAAAACATAGCCGATAAATTGCTTGAAAATACTGAGCAGAAAAAAGGATTGCAGCCTACATATCAGGACATAGAATTTAGAATGAAAGGTTTTAATATTACTGATAAGGAAACTATTGATCGTGCTTATATACATGCTCTGGAGAGATTTGAAATAATCGGTAGAAGGACGCTGTCAAATAAACAGATTGAAGCTATATGCGCAAGATCTGTCTTTGAAGCGACATCATTACTTGGGTGGCATAAAGAGTTACAGTTTGAGGGTATAAATAAAACTGAGATTGAGAGAAACCCTACGGATAAAATACACTTACAAATTAATGCAGAGAAAATGGCATTGATTGAAGGCAATTTATTTGAACAATACTATCTAAGAGGAGAGGAGGTAAAAGAAGATAAACTAGTAGATCAAACAATAGAGATATTTAAGAGTCGTAAAGAGAAGGTTGAAGAGCAGTTTAAGCATAATGATATAGTAAGAAAATTAGCTCAAGAGAATATGTTGGCAGCGCAAGTTATGGCTGGAAATATTGTTGACCATAATAACACATATGGCCATAACCTTACTACTGAACGCTTGCAATTAATTAAGGATATGAGCATAGAGCAATCTATATTAAGCGATAAAGTTAATGAGGTAGCTGCTAGTGAACTACATGAATTAGGAAACAAGCTGCTATCTAAGGAACAAGCTTATAATGATATTGAAACAACAAAAGTGAATTGCAAATACTTACATGATAGAACCTTTAGAAGAGAAGCTTTGGAAACTTTATTTAATGTATATGAGAAAAATTGCTCTACGGAGGTTATATCTGAAACAAGTCAAGATATGCATCATGAAATTATTCATGAAGCTGTAATACAGACAAATCAGCTACAGCGTGGGTATATTCAGCAAAGGCAACAAGAGTTAACACAACAATTACATCATTCTAAAGATAAAGGCATGGATATGGATAGGTAGGTATAATAATTACTTTATCAATAAGCTTAAACATCACAGGAGAAATTATATGTGTGGAAGATTTACTGTTACTTTGTCAGATATCGCTTTAGAGACAGAGTATGGCATCACTAATAATGTAGAGCTAAAGCCAAATTATAATGTTACGCCTTTATCAAATATTCCGGTAATAATAAAAGATGAAAAGAATGATTTTAAACTACAATTTATGCATTGGGGCTTAATCCCTCATTGGAGTAAAGATATATCTATCAGTCATAAACTTATTAATGCAAGAGCTGAAACGTTGCAGGAGAAACCATCATTTAAGAAAAGTTTCCAAAGTAAAAGGTGTATTATTCCAGCCTCAGGTTTCTATGAGTGGAAGAAAGAAACTAAGCAGCCTTATTATATTAAGCCCAAGGAAGGATTTTTCTCTTTTGCTGGACTTTGGGATCAATGGAAAAGCTCTGAGGGGCAAATAATAAATTCTTGTACAATTATTACGACTGAAGCAAATGATGCTTTAAAAAACATACATCATCGCATGCCTGTGATAATTAGTAGAGAGGACAGAAATATATGGTTTGATTCGAATGCAGGAAGAGATGAACTCAAAACCCTCTTACATCCTTATACTGAAACGAATATAGAATGTATTGAGGTGAGTAAAAGGGTTAATAGTCCAAGCAATAATGACGCAAGCCTGATCAACCCTTTGTATAAAGACTCTATATTTAATTGCCGTCAATCATAGATTTAGAATGAAATAAATTATAGAAAAAAATATTTTTTATTCTACTGTTGCTGTTAAGTATATACCTGAAATATCTAGCAAATGAATCCTTCCTCAAAGCTTGTAAATAATATAATAAATATTTATTTACATTTATAAATTTATTCTATAAATTTTGGTTAAAAGGTCTTTATATATTTAATTATTATGAATAGAACAATAGAAAGAATTAAAGAAATACTTATCGGAACTCTAGGAGAAGAGGCATATTGGAGAGAGATGTTACGTACTACTTATGCAGGCCGATTAATCGATACCTTAGCAGCACGAGTAAGATCTAATAGAGATATGGATTTAATCCATTTATCGCCCTTACCACAGATAGCAATACGTGAAGTTATAAAAAAAATCATGAGTATGGAAATTCATGATACTAATGGGGTTATAGGAGGAGAATATTTTGCATTTCTAAACACATTAAAAGAAGAAATGCAGTTAAGCACTCTAGAAGAGAGTAGGAATTTATATAATGAATATTATGCATATTTAGATTCTGTACTTAATAGTACAGATATAGAGCATATAGAAAATACTAAAGAGAAGGTTACAGATATATATCGTATATTCATGTCAAAAACTTCAAGCTATTCTGATATTCAGTATGAAGGCAAAGCTATAGCAGAGTGGTTGGATATTCATTTAATCGTAAGAAGTTATAATGATAATGGTGAATATTACGAACAAGAAATAGGCTCTAATCCTTCTAAAGAAGTATTTACTATAGTATTGCGGCATACGCAAGACAATAGAAGCTCACATTATGTTTTAGAGAGAGTCAATGATGTAGATATACCTCCTAGTATTGCTGGTGCAGGAAATTGTTTATTTGACTCTTTAGCTCAAGCAATGCTAGAACTTTATATACAATATTTTGGCTTGGATACAGAGGATACATATGTACAACGTAGAGTTTTGCAGCTTGTAGAGGGCATTAACCTAGGCTTAGTATCTCGAAGCTCACTTATAGAAAATCTAAAAAACGAAGATGATCTTTTTAGGGAGTATACAGCGAAAGCACTGCAATATCTAGCAAGCGATTTAGATGGCAAAGAAATTGAAACTTTACGTGAGCTTAGTGAATATGATGTGTATCAAACAGTACGTATAGCTGCCGCAGAAACACTCTACTTGAAAGGCAACGAAAATGATAAGATTAAAGCTATAAAAGTTATAACTAATTTGTTTAGCTATCCCGGCCCAGTTGAAGAATACAAAGAAGGTGCAGACTTAGTTAGAACGAAAGCTATAGAATCTTTTTTGATGCTTATACAACATAATAACGCTTTAGCGTTAAATGAAAACCAGCTTAATCTATTACGTAACCTTATGAACTTTGACGCTTATCAAACAGTTCGAATAGAGGCCGCAAAAGCTTTATATTTAAATACAAAATATATTGAGGACAGTTTTGCAGCGCGTATATTATTCGCACAACTATTGTTAAACTACACACACGAATCAAATGAGGTTACTGAATTAATAAGGGTTAAGGCCGCTGAAGCTATAGGTTTTTTGCAAGAATATGATGAGGAAATGATAAATATTTTACGATTAGCCCTTGACAGCTCTTCCGATAAAGTAAAGGTAGCTGCAACCTATAGCCTAGATAGACTGGGTCAAATAAAAGAGAAATCTTGGCATGAATTTACTGATAGGCAAACTGGCAGTAAGTATGCTTCTAATGGTGAGGTAAAGCTTGCAGTGAAGTTTCATCTTTATGAATTACTCGTACATATGGCAGATCATGAAAATATTTTGAAGTATCAAAATGATCTTAAAGTTAACTTTATACCTTTTACCCAAAAATACTTAGCAAGCGGCAGTAAGGAGTTTCCTAATAAAAAGAGCGTAGCTTTTATCCAAGCTTTAAGATATAGCATAACAAGATATTATAATATTCCTGCAGATGAGGATTATGAATTCAATGATGAAGCAGAATTTGTTTCTCAGCTTTTTTCACTACCTGATAAAACTACTGCAACCTTATCACTATACAATTTGCTCCTAAAAGATTTTATAACAAGAAATCCTCAAGGCTTATGGGCTACACATAAAAAAAATGATTCACACTTCAATAATATAAACAATTGCCATATTAAGGTTGCAAAGGCAATTGCTAATAATGAGATTAGTAAACATAAAACTGCAATAGATATTACTATGGCTACTATAGTACATTATCTTTACAGGGCGCTACATGCTTTCAAAGATTATGAATTGATTAAGGATACTGATTTTAATGAAGATGAGTTGCGCTATATGGAGAAAGTGAAATTCGCTCCTGAGGAAGAAAGAGCTTTTCGCAATGCTTATCTAGGACAAGATAAGGAAAGAGATATTTTACATGTAAAAGGAGCAATCTATGAGGAACAACGGACTCTACACAATATAAGCACTATAGGAAGTATACAAAGTAGTGTAACTTTATTGCCATATCTAAAAAAGCAAGGATATGAGGGGAAGAAGGCTTGTGAAAGCTTTTTGAAGTTTATTGGTAATCTAACAGAGACTAATAAAAGATATACCACACCAGAAGATGCTATATCTTTTTTATTAAAGCTGCGTGACACAATGTTTTTTGAAAGGAACGACATTCAATTACTAGGAATAGGCTTCCATGGTTCGTTTTTTGAAGCAGGAAGAGATTCTTTTGATGATGAGACAGCCGTATATATATCCTTCACAGAGCAATTTAGGATTACAGGGTCAATATTTTTAAATTATGTTGCCTTTGATCTAAGAAAGTTTCTAAGCGAAGAATTTGAAACTCGAGTTATGGTAAGAGTAGAAAGCCATACTGACCTTACACGTAAACTAATGTGTCACTATACAATGGAGCAAATCTGGGAGCATATTATTGATTCTTTTGATCAAATAGACGAAACTCTTACTACGAAGATGCTATCATTGATTAATAAACATATAGAGACCTATATAATAAATCCTAGTAAAGGGAAAGAAAAATTGAAAATTGAGCAAGATCACCTTGCGGCGTACTTAGAATTAGATCGTATAAGTATGATTAACCAATTACAGCAGCTAAATATCAGATTAAAGAATGACCTTCCTTTTGTAAATATGACTAACCATGAAAAAGCAATATATAAAAAGTTCGGTATATATATCTTAAATACTAAAATGTACTCATGTGTAGAAACTCAGATACTACCTAGCATTAATTGTGGATGGTTTTTCCCAATTATTTTAAATCCGGTTTCGAAAGACCATAAACTTATATCCTTTCAACTAGGAGATATAGAACCTTCAGGTATTAAGCAGGTGCTTTTAGATGGGTATGCTGAAGAACTTGATTTTGCTGTAGCGAAACCATGTGATAGATACTGTCAACCAGCAAGTACTGCTTATGATATTATTACTGAAATTGTATCTCAATTTTCAGAGATCCGTGGTTTCGTTGGTACTTCAATGGCTTTATGGGAACGTTATAAAAGTGTAGTACCTTTCTCTGACGATGAATCAATTATTTATAAGGATATATTACATGCAAGAAAGAGTACTATAGATCATCGGTATAATATATATAATAAGGCTTATCAAGCACAATCACAAGAGTGTATTGAAGGATTCAACAACTTTAATAAAGAGTTTAAAGAGTTATACCCTTCGAAAAATACTCAGACTAATACCTCTGTTAGTAGCAAAAAGACCGCTAATATAAATGATTATGATAAAAAGGGTAATACAGTTTTAACTGCTGCAGTGCACAATAATTCTATAGAAGGGGTGAAACAAGCCTTATTGCAGGGAGCCGATGTAAATATACCGACGAAACAAAAGCTTTGGTATCCAATATTTTTTGCTGTCATGAAAGGAAATAAGGAAATATTTGAGATTCTCCTGAATCATGGAGCAGCCATTAATGTCAAGGATAAAGAGGAAAATACGCTTCTACATGTTGCAGCTAATTTCGGTCACAAGGAAATGGTTGAAATATTACTTTTAAAGGGCTTAGATCATAGATCTTGCAATAATAAAGGCAAAACATCCCTTGATTTAGCAAAAGTATATGATCCAGCAAGAGCACAGCAAAAAGAAGAAGTAGTACATTATTTAAATGATGTTTTAGTGAAAGAAACTAAAGTAAACGAATTGGATGATGTTAACACGAGTTATTCAGATAAAGAATCTAATACTTTAATACTCGATATAGAAAATAATCAAGAGCAAGAAGAAGCAGCACAAGTTGATATTTTAGGGGTAGTTCAAACTGGCTCCTAAAAATACAAGGAAATATATCTAAAGCGGCGTTGCAATTATCGGGTATAGGTCTTCATCAAGGATTAATATAATCAAGCTGCTCCAGAGCCCTCTAATTTAACTTAATATATTGCGACATTGTCGCAGTATATTAATGATTTTTATTAAAAGCTTCGTTATAGACGTAAATTTTGGATAAGATTTTAATCATCTTTAAATTAGAAAGGGATCCATTATTTGCAGGTAGTATAAATAATAATTCTTAAAGTCCTTGCAAGGCGATAAGTAATAGCTTAAAACTATACCGTCAAGAGCTCCGATAAACTAATCTCCTTTTCTCTAAATCTTTTGCCTAATTGCGGTATCAGTTTACTCTTGACCAATTTTTCATAGCATTTGCAAAAGTTATTTACAAAATAATGTATAAATGTGACATCTTCTCTTGTGATGTTAAGTTGTTTTTTTGATAAATTTAAAGCTTACTCAATATTACCAAAACACAAGCCCTATTAAAACCTACATCTCAAAGCGCCCTTATCCCAAACTGGCGTTATAAAAGTTTTTGAATAAAAAGTAAAATCATGTAGAATATAGATATTACTCGCATAAGCTATTATTATAGATAAAATGAAGAACTCATATTTATTAAACAGAGACGACTATCTAATAAAGTCAGGATTAATCAAAGAAAAAATGACGCCACAAAGAATTAAGGATATTCGTAAATCCTTTGGATTAACTCAAGTAAGGTTCTCTGAACTTCTTGGCCTAAATTATGATACATTAAGAAGTTGGGAAGGTGGGTATCGATACCCTTCAAGCCCCGGTTATGCACTTTTACTAATTGCTGAAAAGTCACCACAAGCCATAATCAAGTATAGAGAGCACATTTTATCTTATGTTAAAAGCAACTTTAGTAAAACCTGAAATTCGCTTTCCTTCATTTGTTTCCTTGTACTCTTTTTAGCGCCAAATGTAAGTTTTGTTTCACTAAGATCTCCTCAAGTAATCTTTCTGGTATAGACTGGATTTCGATTTATTGTTTTGCTATGGTTTTACTCATCCCTTGTACAAATACGCCTCGAGCTTCACTCTTAACCTCATTGGTAAAGGCTGCTTTATTCACAGTTTTCTGATGTGTTACGTTTTCCATGAAATTCAACTCTTATTATCCATTTCCACTGTTCAGGCTTCCTTACTTTCATAAGTACTATGCCCTCTGCTGACTTCTGTGATGCCATAGAGTGCCTTACAACACTCCTTGTCCTTTAAACAGCAACACAAATCTCCCAAGGTAAGACTTATCGCCTTCGTCGCACTACTGCTAGGTTTATATGAATGCCTCTTGATGGAAATGGACTTCGTGGTCACCAGTCCGCTCGTCCAGGCATTCATGCCTGATATCTAGTTTCTGTTCGTCAGCACACGATTTTGATTCCCACTTCCTTCAGACCCTACTTCACAGTAACGCCCTTGTGGCTCACTAACCCTTCACCTCCATCAGGTTGGGTAGAGGACTTTCACCTCTAAGCTATAAGCCATGCTTGGCACACCGGTAATTGGTTCGACAGTGTCGAACCAGTTCCTAACTCAGGAAAGGTATTATAAAACTGAACCATTCGGATTACAGCGACTCATGAGAAACCTTTACCATATTCGGCAGTAAGCACATTAGCTAAAGATTTAATAACTTCTTCACCATATTCTGCTTTTTTACTTTAAATAATATCTTCTCTAATCCTTTTTCCTATATGCCAATAAAGTAGTGTCATTTCTGAGTTAAGTATTTTACTAACTCGAATCTTTGTACTAAAGATTAATTGACGAATGTCATTTATTAGAGATTTTTGAGATTCATTACTTAATTGCGAGCTAGATTCTAGGGAATTTTTTATATTAGTTTCTAATCAGCATCCGTTGATAAAATTAGCAAACCTAATACCGTGGGAGGAGATGTATCAGATAGTACTTGACTTAATAACTACTATCACAAAAGCAGTAAACATACTTATTATCCTATTGGCTAGCACAATTATTTGTTTGCAGTTTAAACTACACGTTATAGAGTAAAGTATGAAAAATATTATTGCTTTAAAATATTGTGTAATACATTATAAAGTAATAATTATTAATATAGTAAACTGACAAAAATGAAAGTTGCTTTTGTAACATATAAAAGTTTTTACACAGAAAATAAGAGCACTCGGTACGCTTCAAGAGAGTGTTTAGGGTTAACTAGGTCTGACAATAAAGTACGGTTATTTCTAAAGAAAAACAATATTGATTGTGAGCCATTCTCTTGGGATGATCAGTGTTGCGATATAAATAATTATGACATGTTTATAATTCGCTCTGCATGGAATTATTACCATTCCGACAAAAATTTTAAAGCCTTCATGAAATTTATCAAAACGATAGAGTCAAGAGTATATAACTATACTGACACCATCAGATGGAATGCACATAAAAGTTATCTTTACGATCTAAAAAGTAAGGGCATACCTACAGTTCCCACTTTATTCATCCCAGATATGAATAGCTTTAATAGTGAAAGTATCTTACACTTTATAGGTAGTGAAGAATATGTCATAATCAAGCCATGCATTTCTGGAGCAGGACGTAATTCTTATTGTTTACCCCTTTCGAGTATACGTTACACATCAATCGATAATATTAAGAGTAAACTGTCCTCTGAAGGCATAACTGAAATTATAGTGCAGCCTTTTATTAAGCCAATTTTATATAAAGGAGAATTATCAATAATATTCTTTCGGGATAAGCTCTCTCACGCCGTTAGAAAGCTACCCAAAGAAACTGATATTTTTAAGCACTATAAAACTTTTTTAGCAAGACAGGTTCCTAAAGAAGCGCTAATGATAGCTGAAGAGTCCCTTTTAGCCTCCTATGAGGTTTTAGGCTTAAAGAGAGGCTCACATTTATTTGCACGAGTTGATTTGATACCCGATAATAAGAATAAATATCTTTTATCCGAACTAGAATTGATTGAACCAGACTTATTCCTACAATATCATAAAGAAAGTATAGAAACTTTCGGAACTCAAATTTTAAATACTATCATTAAACCTTAAAATAGTAAGAAAGTTGCCTATAGTGCATGAGTATATAGAGGAAAATAATGCTAACTTATATTGAACCTCTTAAGACATTGATTCAGAATTTCTAATGAATTTAATAAAATAAGATTCAGTAATTTAAGAAACAGATTAAATATTTTACTGAAATATTTTAGAAACCTTTACAAGCTCCTCTATAATAGTTATAGTTTTATTATAAAATCAGTATTGGTTAATGAATGTATAAAAGTCTCCGGAGACATACTCAAAAGCTTATATTAAAAAGCATTAAAGCACATCTAACTGCAGAACGGGAATATATACCTTTATTATGTAAAACTTTCTTCTATCCTACAAAGAGTGTTTCAGGTATATCCTTTGGAGAGTTCTTTAGAGATATAAATCTTGAAAAAAGAGTTACTAAGGATTTTTTAATACCAAAATATAATGAAATATTACAGCGCTACAAAAAATTAGACCCTTCAATTAAGCTTGAGGGATGGCCCAAACATTATGCTATAAAACTTAATCTAATACATGGGGTGCTTGCTAATGGAAAAAATATTATTTTATCCTTCCCTGGTGCTCTAGGAATTCAAAGCAAAAAAATGGAAGATTATTTTAGTTTTGAGCTCATAGATATTTGGAGCAAGATTTTCCGTACTATTATTTTCCCTTGCATGGATCGTGCTTTTACCCTTGAAACGAAAGAGAAAATTAAACAAATCTTTTGCAAAGATAAAGATATAGAGTACATTAGCTATCTTACTTCTATTTTCCATGAGGTAGGCCACCATGTTGGGCCTTGGCGAATTTTTCCTAGGTGGAATACTAATAAAAGGATAAGTAAATTTCAGCATAGTATTTTAACTGAGCTTGCAACAGATTCATTATTGGTAGATAGGCTCTATGATTTTGAAGAGATAATCCTATGTGTATTCTTGCAGCGATTATTCTGGTTCGGACGTGATGGTTTTGATAGTGACGAAAGGTGCGGTAATGTTAATAAAGATAATGATTGCTGGATTGGATCTTATTTATGGGAAAAGTATACAGAGAGCGGCTGTATAAAGAACACCGAAAGAGGGCTGGAGGTTAATATTGAGAGAATACCTCAAACTTTTCAAGTAATTTGTAGCGAGATAAATCTTCTAGCAGCAGAACTAGAGAGGGCTAACTTTAGCCACCATATAAGTATTGTACAAAGATGGATGAATAGAAACTTACGTCATGATAAAGAAGGTTTTCTACTCCCAGAAGGATTTATAGAGGTCCTATTAAAGTGTAGAGAAATTCCTTATAGTGTGCTTAGCAAAAGTAATGACGTTTCTCAGCGTGGTCCCTCGATAGAGTAACTAACCCGAGCTATGGATAATGAATTGTTGGTTTACTGGGTTTAATTTGGTACGCGATTAGTGCTGCTGGGAGTGACACGAAGAAATTCGTTGGAGACCTATGTTTATTGGGTCTTATATTAAATTGCTCTTCAATATAGCCGAATATTGTTTTAATAATGAACCGTTTTTTATGCAATATTTTATCTAAATTAGGCACCAAGTAATTTTTCATATTGCGTTTTATGCCAGTAATTAGTGTAAGGCCTTTATGATAGAGCCTGGTAAACAGGTCTTTTGAAAGGTAAGTAGACCTGAGGAATTTCACCTCAAGCCCCTATCAGAACCGTACGTGAACCTCTCGACTCATACTGCTCCCATTATCTAACCGTTAGGAGCATATCCTATCTTCCAGTGGAAGAACAATCCTGGTAATCTTTGAGCTATTTTAACAAGGTATTGATATGCTTTTACCCTATGCCTTTGGTATCTTTTGTATTTTCTCATAACCCATCGGCTTAGATAGTAATTTGCATTTCTCCATACCCATTTCAGAGTGGTCTTGTAGAATTTAGCATAATATTGATACCAACCTTTAATGATTGGATTTATATATTGCGCTATCTCCTCTATATTCCGCTCATTACGGAAAGGTAGATTCCATCTCCTAATTCGGAACTTCATATCTTTAATCGCTGCTTTACTGGCTCCAGCACTAAAGTTCATATATTTCTGGCCCTTTCCATTTCTCGCTTTTCCAAGGCAAAAATCATACCCTAAAAAGGTGAATGAGGTCCTGTCATATTTTCTATTGTGTCTCCCATATTTGCAGTAAACTATATGAGTTTTGTCATATTTATATACTCCTTCTTCTTTTAAGGAAGTATTTGTTGATAGAGGATTCCTCGGCAGTAATGTAGCTGAGCCAAAGGTTTATGTGTCTGGCCAAAAGAAAGGTATTACCCAAACTATAAAGAAGCATATAAAATGTAGGCAGGCTATAGAACCTCACATTAGTTATATGAAAAACGATAGAAGGCTTGGTAGAAATTATTTGAAAGGATTGCTTGGTAATGAAACAAACGCTTCACTGTCAGCGGTAGGACATAACGTTAGAATGATACTCAGGAAGCTAAGGCTTCTACTGTTACTTTTAATCCACAACCAGCTTCAAATATTAGCTTGAAGAAATTGCAAAAGAATTAGCACTTTAATTCATCGTAAATAAACGCTACTTTTCCAGCATGAACTAGAAGATAGCCAGGGTTTTAGGGGAAAATACAAATTATAGCGATTTACCTAAGGAGATTGCTGAAGATATAGCTGCTCTTACTAGTGATACTAATACAAAAATACACAGAGATATAAGCCACTAACCTTAATTGCATTAAGTATAAAAAAGTTTCTAGCTTACAAAAAGTTGGTTTTAAGGTTAAATCGAATAGATAAGGAAAATGAAATGATATATAAAACTTAAACTATTCTGTAGAGAAGGAGTATATTTATTTTCTCTACAGAATGTATTAAGCCTTAAAGCATGAAGGTAATTAATGTTCGGGAAAGACGCTTGCATGCAAATGGTCGAAGTGGATTCCTAATAAAGCTGTTGTTTCAGATGATTCAATAGTAGTGCTATGATACTTACTATTATGCTCATCTAAGAGGGTAGGAGAATACCCATCCTCGCTGAAGATAGTGGATAACATACTTTCAACAATATGGTCTTTATCGATTCTTCCATGTTTAGCCGCATGAATTAATGCTTTTGCATGTTTTACAGCTAATAGATCTTCAACTTGTACTTCATCAGGTATACGAAGCACCTTATTTTCTACATGGGTAGCTTTTTCCTTAATTTTTAACTTTATTTTATCTAAACCATGGTATGATTTTTCAAGTTCTTTAGGGTAAGTATGGATAAAGCTGATATAGTTTCCATAGGCTTTTACTAATTGGTCAGCAACCATATCAGTTAACTTATGAAAATCTTCACTATTTTCTGCTAATTTAAGAAACTGTTGAGCATATACATGCTTAACCCTTCCTTCTAATTTCCCTTCTAGATAGGCAGCAGAAGTTAAGGGGTTAAAAGGTACTGGAACAGTTCCTCCAAACTCAAGTACATCATGAAGTTTACTATACTTTATTTCTCCATTACTACATCTGTCATAATAATTGTTTAAAGCACTAGTAAATTTATGATGATAATTATGTAGTATTTTATCCATATTATCCATATAAGTATTTAGTTTTATAAAATTATTCGTTGTTAATGTGTTTCCAGCATTATTGATATTGTTTTTAATTTTCATATTTTCCTCTTTTTATGGTTAGGGACTTGAGTAAGCAGTTATGCCTGCCTCAGAACATAACTTAAAAGTAAAAAGCAAATTTTAACATCCTAAGAAAGTCACTAATTTAAACACTTAAGGGAAAAACCCGGAGTTAAGCTTACTTTTATTGGAGTTATTAAGACAAGCCATAGCGAAATAAATATTAAATGTAATTTACTATTTCAAATTTAATTAAAATAAGGTAAGTTATAACTATGTTTAACCATAAGTTATTATTTTTCTTTAAACTATACTCTAAGTAGTTAAAGGGAGCTTAGAATGATTGGAATGGATTATATGTATGGGCCCAAGTGAATTTTTACTTCCTCAGGAGATATATAGAGATCATCTAGATAGCATTAATGGTATAAAATTTACTCCTAGAGAGATAGACGTAATTTCATGTTTATTACATGGAAAAAGCTTAAAAGGAATTGCTGATTTTTTATCAACCGTTGCAAGGCCAATAGGAGAAAGGTCTATTGAAACTCATATTCTTAATATCAGGCGTAAGATAGGTGGAAGTGCACGCGAAAGCATTATTAACTTTGTTGAGAAGTCGGATAAGTATAGGTTACTAAGGTATTACTATCAAAGCCTATTAATCCATAAAGAGTTTCAAACTATTATAACCGAGGTTTCTCTTCTAGCAAACTGTCAAGCTTCTTCTTATTTAATTATTTCAGATCCATTAGCCGAGAGCTGTAGGTATATAACATTTTTAAAAGAACATCTTCAACACTTGTGTACAGAGGTATCTATAAACATTTTAGATAATCTTATTAATTCCTTACATTTAATGGAAGTATCAAACTCTGAAGTAATTATTCTTATCTTTTCACAGAGAGAATATTTAGAGAGCAAGATGACTCTAGAAGCTTTCATTAGTAAACATATATCGGAAAAGAGTCATATCAAAATACTATTGCTTCTTATTGGAGAGAAAAAAGAGTTAGAGAATTGCTATAGTTCATCGAATCTACATTATTTCCAAATATCATCCCAGGCAGACTTATACTTTCTTATTTTAGGAATTATAGAAGTATTGTTCTCTAATAAGGCTATAAAGGAGATATTGTTTAAGTTTAAAGGAAGGTATAGTCATGTACATGATAATCAAGATATTTCTATTAACCTACCATCTTCAACTATAAACAATATTGCTTCAAAGGAAAGTACTAAGCCCCTTAACGCTGCTTTCAAAATAGTTAGAGAAAGAAAGCATTCATTATTTTCATTCATCATACTCTTGAGTGTCACTGGTTTCCTTATAATTAACAAACATAAAATAAATAATGAATACGAATTCAAAATTAATACTCCTATAAATAAAAGATCTGCTGAAAAGATATCAAACAAGCCTATAACAAGCTATATGCCTGAGTTATTAGCGGGTCATGAGCAATTTATCGGTAGAGATAAGGAGTTACAACTTTTAACACAAAACTTTGTAAAGAATAATATAGCCATAATTACAGGTAGGGCTGGAGTCGGAAAAAGCAGTCTCGCTATTCAGTTCGGCAAACGCCAGAAAGATGATATGATTGTGCGATTCTTTGATGCAGACTCGATTTCTAAAATCAATGAAAAATACCGGGAGTTAGCTTCTGAGCTTAATATAAATACTAATCAGCAAAATAAAGATTTCATCATGAAGTTAGTTAATAATAAGCTAGAGAATCTGAATTATAAACTATTATTTATCTTTGATAACGTAGATCGATATGAGGATATCAAGGAGTATGTTGCAAACTTGCCTAGTAATGTAAAAGTTTTAATAACTACTAGGAAACCAGAACTTATTGCGGATAAAGTAAATATTACTTTAAAAGAGTTTAGCATTAGTGATGCGGAAAAGTATATTTATCAAGGATTAAAGAGAAGAAACTTAAGCGGTGAGAACATAAAAGCCCTTGTAAAAAATTCAAGTACTTTACCCTATGATTTAAAGTGCATCGTAGCATATTTACTGGATAACCCTACTATAGACTCTCTGGCAGTAAGCAAAGAAATAGGTAATGAGATACAAGATAGATTATTCGAACAATTTGCGTTAAATAACTCAGAGGATGCAAAACTAGGTTGGAAGATATTGCAATACGCTGCTTATCTAGATCCAGATTTTATTGATATTGAAATTTTCAATGGGTTGTTCAATTATGATAAAGCATATATATCGAGATCGGTGAATAGACTTGAATCGTTATCACTTATATCTATAACAAACAATAGAAAAGGTCGGTCTGGTATTAAGATACATAGAAAATTACAAAAAGCGATAAGGCAATCGATGAGACATCATCCAAGTTATAGTATAAACGAAAATTTCATAATAGATAATCTTTTACGGATAATAGATAAGCTGTTTGTAGAGGTAGATCATAATCCTGATACAAATTGGCTAATCATCGACAATTTGCAGCCGCAAGTAAAAAAAATTCTAGAATGCGTAGAAACCTTCTCTAAATCTAGTATAAAATTGGTAAATCTTTATTA
This sequence comes from Rickettsiaceae bacterium, assembly GCA_029266475.1. Taxonomy (GTDB): domain Bacteria; phylum Pseudomonadota; class Alphaproteobacteria; order Rickettsiales; family Rickettsiaceae; genus JAJFBM01. The sequence goes on from JAQSWU010000002.1 coordinate 22,802, forward strand.
TAAACTCAGTAAATATAACTTATTAGTTAGTATTGACTATATTCAAGCTGTTAAATACGCTGAAAAATCTTTTGATAGTATTCAAGGCAAATACTTTGGCAATAAGCTTCTAATAGCAAATATTATTGAGAACTTAGGAATCACCTATATTTATGGAGATTTTCAGAAGATAAATCAAGGATTAAGTTACCTTCAAGAATCACTAAAAATCAAGCGAAACATTCATAAAGGCAACCATAACAACATTGCTAAAACATTACGAAACATAGCTTATACTTACCTTAAGTTGAGGCAGTTAAGTAAAGGGTTATCCTATTTTAAAGATACCTTAAGTATGCGGCAAGCAATTTATAAAGGTGACCATCCTGATGTAGCTGAATCGTTGAACGACTTAGCGTGGGGATATTATGAAATGGCTGATTATCTTCCTGCTGCTGATCTTATAGAGAAATCCGTAGGAATGTACCAGAGATTATACCCTGAAGGACATCCTTGCACCATATACGCGTTACACACGTTAGGCGCGCTCTTAATACAAGCAAACGATGTAAAAAGAAGTTTAGAAGTGCTCGAGCAAGCTTTGAATATTACTCAAAGATTCGGAATGGAGTCGCATTATACTACTTCATATATTTATTACGATTTAGGAAGGGGATACCTGCAACTAAATGATTATAAAAAAGCTCTGGAGTACAGCGAAAAAGCCTTACAGATCAGATATAGATTATTTAATATTAATAAGCATCCAAATCAAATATCTGAATCACTTGAAGTATTAGGTGATATACATGTAGCTTTAAATAGAAAGAATAAAGCTTTAAAACTCTACGAAGAATCTTTATCTATAAGGTTACAATTTTTTTCAAAAGAAGAAAAGAACGTAGACCAATTAAGAGCAAAAATTTTAAGATTAAAAAATAATTTCAGCGAAGAGCTATTATATCTTATGCAATAAATGTAAAAAAAACTTCAATAATATAATAGATCTATAGTATACTGGAATTTAATAAATAAACGTAGAGGGTTATGTCATATGAAAAATAGCAAAAAAATGACAAGCAAAAAGTTAAAGGAGTATGGACAGCTATTATTCTTACTAAAATTTGCATTTTCCTTCATTTTATTGTTTCTACTAGCGCTTAGTATTAGTTGTGTAGCCTTTCCTTATTATATTGTTCTGCAGCTTATGATTGGAGCTTTATACGTTCATATGAAGGAGCTGCAACACGAAGCTTTACACGGCTCTACTCCCTCGAAATGCTTAGATCGTTTCTTAGGTTTTTTATTGGGGCTTCCTATGCTTGTATCCTATTCAGACTACAGGTATAACCATTTATATCATCACAGATATATTGGGACCATAAAGGATTCCGAATATTTTACTTATAATGAGGGAAAGCAAGATTCTTATTGGAAATTCATTTTAGGTTTATTTATGTTTGAACATTATATTAATATTGCTAAAAAATTTATAAATGCTATTTTCCTTAATACAATGAATATTTCATCATTAAGGACTCAGCGAAAAATACGCGAAGAATATATTACAATGTTTATAATAATTATTTGGATTTCTGCTCTGAGTATATATTATAAAAGTTTTCTAGCAATTAAAATATGGCTTGCACCATTGTTCTTATTCTGTGCGCCAATAAATTATTTGATTGAGCTTCCAGAGCATGTATTTTGTGAGAAGAAAGATACTAATATATTTTGCAATACTAGAACTATAAAATCTAACTTTTTTATTACTTGGCTTGTGAATGGGAATAATTATCACGTCGAGCATCATTACGCTCCTAATTATCCAATTTCCTTTCTATCTGCTTTACATAGCGAACTAAAACTTAAATTGATACATTATAATGAATCGTATATTGAGTTTTATAGATACTTCTTTAAGAAAATAAAAAGAGTAGTATAGTTTAAAAATTTTAGGTTTGTAGTGAATGCTTACAATAAAAATGTTTTAACCATATTATTTCCTTTAAATTTTCAAATTTAGTACAAGCGATCCCTTATTAAACATGAAATTGATTCAATTTGCTACAGCGTGTAGCTTTTGTTGACCAAAGTATCTTTATATTATTTGAAAATGTTATCAGTAAGTCAATTTTGCACAATTAAATGAGCACTATCTGTGTTCTTCATAAAGAGCCTGTGCAACCTCATTCAGCATTGTCTTCCATTTTTCCTTCAAGGCCAACTAAACAAACTTCTGTTGGGGCCTTGCTCATGGCCGTATTACCTCTATCATCTTTGAACACTACAAACTCTGAAAATTGAGACTTGCTAGAGTCCTTAACGTAATTATCCTAATACTTAGTCGCTGGCGCGAAATTAGGTTTTATCAAGGTTTCGAGGTTTTTCTTTTTAATAATTATCACTTAAAGCAAATTTTGCTCTGTTTGCAGTTATTGCACTTTGGGGGGAAGTGATGGATAATAGTATGTTCCTGCCCTTTTCAATTATCTTTCCAGCATTGATGGTAAGCTTCTTAAATCCTATATCATATAAGACTGAAAAGTCACCACAAGTCATAATCAAGGATAGAGAGCACATTTTATCCTATGTTAAAAGCAACTTTAGTAAAACCTGATATTTTATCTCAAAAAATATTGCTAAAACTCTAGCCTGATTTCTGACTTAATATTTTCTCAACGATTTGAGGGGCTTTTTCTATAATAGCCAATAATATTCTTGCAGCCCTCTCAGGTTTACGGCGTCCCTGCTCCCAATCTTTAACTGAACTTAGAGTAAATCCGTACTGCTCTGCAAATTCTTTCTGGTTTAAACCTCTTTTTTTACGTAAAGATTTAATATCAATTGTATCAGGGATATTCACAGTGCGCGAAGGTAAAGTTGTTTTACCCATAATATGAGACTTTACTTCATTCATTGCAGCTATAAGCTCACTGCCAAGCATAGTATGTTTATCACTCATCTTCTTCCTCCTTCAAAGCTTGTACTAGTTTACTCAGAACCTTCTTATCAGCTGCTGATAAATCTTCTTGCTCTCCTTTTGCATATGCTGTCAGCAGAAATATGGTTTCTTCGTCTGATAAAAAATAATATATTATTCTTATACCGCCGCTTTTACCTACATTATTACGCTTAGCCCGCGCCTTTCTAATACCACCAGTTCCTTTAATTACAGGCCAGGCTAAAGGGTCACTAGCAATTTCATCCTCAGCAGCGGACCTTTCCTGTTTCGCTAGAAGCTTATCAATTTTTTTATTATATATATTGGTAAATAATAATTTCATAATTAAATGATACGGCATTGCCGCAGTTTTGTCAACATTTATTTCAAATGTTTTCTTTTACTTTAGGCTTTAACAACCCTTTATATGAAACTGATACACCACTAATATTATAACTTGAAGTTAGTAGTTCATTGTTATTCAAATTGACACTTCCATGCTTTGGTGCATTATCTTCACTCTCTACCATTTCTATATTTTTAGGATTTTGGCTCTTTTTGTTTCCTAATCCTACATCTATAGGCACGCTAGAAGGCACAACTTTCTTAAGGTCTTTATAATCCATGTTAATTTTTGCTATTCGGCATATTGGATCAGGAAGTTTAATAAAACACTCCAAATTAGCTAAGCTTGCTAAGTCTTCTACACTCACTAAAGGCTTCGTACGCTCAACCTTTCCAAAAGACACCCCATCTCTCATTTCATGCGCACCATATGAAATATTCTCTGAAGATTCTTGATATTCGACTTTCCCAAACAAAGCTGAAACCATATTAGCTATATTCTGCTCCTCAGTCCTAAAAATAAACTTTATATTGAACTGACCAAACATAGTAGTTGCTTCATTATAACCGTATATCTCTGTTAGTTGATTCATAGATTGGAGTCCTGCAAATATGCATCCTCCGTATTTCCTGAACTCTGAAAGAGCCATTGGCAAAGAAGGTAACTTTTTTATCGCTGGAAGCTCATCCATTATAAGCCAAATCCTTCTTTGATAATCTGAACCAAGCTCCATTAGTGCATTCATAAAAACTTCACTCATTACGCTGAATAATGGTATAAGCATCTTCCTCTGCTCTGGAGTAGCACTTAAAAATAACCAATTATCAGATTTGTTATTGATAGTATCACGTACCCAAGTACGTAATGTAAAATTATTTTCCTTTTCTGTTAAGTACTTCATCCATTCAATATATGCTATAGTATTGGTTCTAATAGACATTGCTGTCTTAGCATTATTAGGGTCTAGTAAAGTACCAGAAGGGGTCCCTTTTAGGATTTGCGATAGGTCTTTTAAATCAGTCAGCGCTATCAAACTATATAAGTCCTTTATTGATTTCTTTTTTCTAACCCCCAGAACTTCAATACAGTCATTAAATACAATTTTGGAAGAGTTGTTCCACATATCATCAAAGCCATTATTCTTGCTGGTGTAAAGAGTATTAGAAATAATATTTAAATAACTTTGGCTTGATACCTCGTTCCACAAATCCCATCCATGTGATCTTGCATCAAATGGATTAAAGATAATATCTCCCTTCTTAGGATCGTAGAATCTTGCAATCATGTCTCCTGTTAAGTCAATTACTATGGCTGGCTGCTTTTTAACTATTATTTGCGGCAACAGAGTATTAAATAGATTGCTTTTCCCAGAACCAGTAGTACCAGTCACAAGGATATGACTTGTTTCAGAGTCCTTTACTAATGGCATATCTCCTATAACAATATCACTAGCAATGTTCTTTTTCCCTAAGTAGCCAGCAACTTCTTTAGCTGTATATATTTTTGTTCCTTTAATAATTTCATGTTCTTTCGTTTTCCTTCCATACCAATACCATATACTGAAAACAGCTATAAAGACGATTATGAAAAAACCTAAAGACCATAATAACTCCTCTTTTAGCAAAGCAACTAAATCATTCTTCGCTTTTATAAACTTAAAATTAGCTGCAATAGTTTTAGCCTTATGTTTATAAGAGTAGTTCCAATCATTATTTAAATAAGCGTTTATAGTAGATGAATGTGGTTCCCTGTTACTAAATAAGCTATTTTTAAAGGAGTCAGCGAAATTATTATAGAATTCAGCAACAAAGTAGCTATATGTAGCCGCATAATCATATTGCGGTAGTTTGCTATATAATCGAAAGCCATAGAAAAGTACCGATAATGTAAAGGAAATTAAGCAACCTACTTTGAATATTTGCTTTAACATCCTATATTGGTGAACAAGAATCTGCCCACCGCGTATCGAGCTTCCTATCATCCTTTTTTCTCGTTAACTTGTGCCTGTAAAATCTCTTTATTCAATTCAGCTTCAAGCTCCTCTATTGTTGGAAGGCTAGATTTCAGGTTATCAGGAAGTTCTTCTAACAACCTATATTCAGAAATACCTATAGGCTTATTAATATCCTTAAGAGCGTATTCTGCAATAATTTTATCTTTTTGTTTGCATAGTATAATGCCAATAGAAGGATTGTCTGTTTCGTGGCGCAATTGATCATCAATTACAGATAGATAAAAGTTTAACTGTCCTGCATCCCCAGGAGTAAATTTCTTTGCTTTCAACTCTATAACTACGTATGATCGTAGCTTTAGATGATAGAATAATAAGTCACAATAAAAATCTTCTGTACCTACTTTTAAATGATATTGTCTTCCTACAAACGCAAATCCAGCCCCTAGCTCAAGCAAAAATTTCTGAATATGATATGTCAATTCTTTTTCAATTTCTTTTTCATGGGCATCCTCCCCAAGTTGCAGGAAGTCAAATGAATATGGGTCTTTTAATGCTTCGATAGCTAGATCTGATTGTAAAGGGGGTAGTTTATCTTTAAAATTAGTTATTGCCTTTCCCTGTCTTCTGTAGAGATTCGACTCCATTTGCATGAGTAGTATACCTCTTGACCACCCATGTTCTAAAGCTTTATGTATATAAAAATTCCTTTCCTCAACTGTCTTAGTGTGTACTAATATAGTAACTAGATGAAACCAGGGCAATTGGTCAGCAGCCTGCTGACTAATTTCTTCTTTAGTGAAATTCTCTGCCACAAGCTTCATATATTTTAAGTTTGTTACGCTATATCCTTTTATACCAGGAAACAAATTAGAAAGGTCGTGTGACAATTTATTTATTACTTTTGAACCCCAGCCTTGATTCCTTTGCCTGTTTAAAATCTCTGATCCAATATGCCAATACAAATGCACTAATTCAATATTAACTGCTCTTGCTGCTTTTAACTGACTTGTTCTTATACGAGTTTTGAGATCCTCCAAAAAATCTTTATAACCTTCTATATCATCTATCCGCGTAATATCCATATTTTACCTTATATTTTGTACTTCATTATTTATACTTACCAGCTCTGAACCCAAGTTACTAATATCTTCTTTGCATATGGTTCATGTAATTCCTTAGTCGCTGAATGATAACGTCTCACTGCTTGATTCCATGATCCATATTGATTATGTAAAGACCGCAGGAACTTTGCAGCATACTCTATATTTGTTTCAGGACTAAACATTGATTCAATACTATCAAATTCTTTCCCGTGGTACTTCCAATTAATCTGCATTACTCCTACATCAAAGTTCATACCATTACGTAGTAATATGCGAGTAATCCTTGCTGCTTGTTCTTTTGAACTAGGGTATAAAGCCTTATTAGTAGAATTTATATTAATAGCCCAAGGATTTAACTTCGATTCAACTTGTGCAATAGTAAATAACAACCCTTCTGGAATATCGTATTTCTTCTCAGCATTGTATATTATTTTGGCTAAATTTTGAGCTTCAGGAATTGAGGCATAAGAATTGCCCATATATAGCAAAACACTTAGAAATACTAAGATTTCTTTGAACTTACCTTTAATCCATGGTATAATAGAATTAGATTTAAGAAAATTTTTCATCATGACACTTAAGAATTTTTGGACTACTAACAGGAAGTGGAATCTATCCTTTTTTGCTCTATTTGCTGCAATCGTGCTGTGGGGACAAATAATGGATAATAGTATCTTTTTGCTTTTTTCAATTGTCTTTCCAGCAATGATGGTAAGTTTCTTAAACCCTACATCATATAAAGAAGGCAAATTCTTTAATAGTGTCGGACAAGAGATCGCTATGGCTAACCCTAAATTTTTATGTTTTGCTATCTGGTTTGCTGCCTTCATGCTCACCTGCTTAACCGGAATACTTGATGCTTTACCTAATTTCATGGCTTTTATTTTCCTTAAAATTATTCCTGTATTTTGCGTTGTTGCGTATTTCATATTTACCGATAATCCAATCTCAATTTTATTTAATTTAAAGAGTTATAATCACTCTATAACAGAGTTACCTAAACCAACTTCTAATACTCATACTCATATAGTAACTATCCCTTTTCATACTTTTAAACCAGCTTCATATGAAGTTTCATATTACTCTTATAATAATGTTAACAATCCTAATAATAATGTACATACAAACCCTGCATATAAATCGCTAGCATCCAATATATATCACCGCAATTGATTGATACTTACCTAATCTTTTATCGAATCTCTTCCTGTAACTTTCTTAGATATCCGACTTCTTTTTGCTTGTTCTTGGTCAACCTCAAGCTTTAAATTATCGTATTTTGCTAAATTGTTTTCCAATTGATTCTCTATATTATCATCAGTAAATTTAATCAAGTTCTTGGCTTTTTGATTTAATAAGGAATTATCTATAAATTTAGGATCGTTTACATCTATTCCTTTATCTTTTGCCAAGCTTTTCATATTATCTTCAATGTTTTGCGATATTTCTTTGTCGCCAAATAATTCTTGCTCCCTTTGCTTGTAAGTATCATTGTTTATATTATTCTCTATTTGTCGTGCTTTATTAATTAAAGGATTTTGCCCTACCTCCGAACTTACAAAACTATTATAATATTGCTTAAAACCTGGTTTTCTATGTTCCATTATCTCATGAGCCTCTGCTTGCGATACTTTGCCGACTCTTGCAATATAGTCTTGCATAGCCTGGTACTTCTCTGCATCGTAACTCATATCGGCGCTTTGTATTCTTGATTTATGATCACTAAACTGCTTTGCTGCTTCTCGGCGGAGCGATAACGACTCTTCCCATCCTTTCTGTCTTTGATAACTTTCTCTAACATCACTTGCATAATGTGTGTCTATATTATTACTTTCTGCAAATTGCTCGTTCGATGCAGCTTTTACAATTTTATCAAAATTTTGCTGAACATTATCCTGTTTAGAAACATCATTACTTTCACCTATTGATTGAGTATTACCTTTCCCGATTGACGCTCCTCCGCTAACACCTATTGATCCATTTGTTGTCCCCACCCCAACACCTGCAGACAGGGTTGCGTTTACACCCATTTGGGCTGCTTGATTCCAATCAGTATTTTGCCTTTCATGCAGGTTTTTAGCAACATTTACAGCATGTTGTAGCATCTTACCTTCCTGACCAAGCTTCTCGTAATTAACTGTATTGCCTAATGACTCATGCTTTGCATACTGCTCAACTAAGCTTGCAGTCTTATCGAAGGTCTGTCTTTGAGATTCTGTCCATGATTTCTGAGTTGCTTCCATTTGACTAAAATTATCTCCTTCAGACTTGTTAAGCTGTGCAAGCTCACTTTCTCTAAAGTTTACCCGTGAAGTACCGGCAGATGTTGTAAGCCCCGCGCCACTTTGAAACAATAGCCCTCCGCCCAATGTAGTTCTTTCTATTGTTCCTGAAGGATTTGCTACCTGAAACCCTCCACTATTAAATGAGCTGGAGAGATTTGCTGCAAAAGCATTTTGCATACCTCGCTGAAGGTTTCCAACATTTACATTATCGTAGCTCATATTGCCTGTAGCTATCTCTTGACCAATAGCTTGCGCTGCTGATTGAGCCGGCCCGAGCATACTTGTCGTCATATTAGATAAGCTTGCAGCACTTCCCCTGAATATTTGGTATGATATCATTGGTAGCAATATCATCATGCCACTTGCTATAGAGGCAGCATTTGCATGGATATCCTGCATAGTCAGCATATTTTCCATCGTGAGCGTTTGAAAACCGCTTGTGCTTGTCTTGGTATGGCCATAAATTATAAGGTTTAATACTGCATAAAGTGGTGCCCACATTTGTAACCAAACAATAATGCCAACATAGTTTAGAAATATCTTCCAACCTCCTGGGGCCACTATTAAAGGACATATAAATATAAAAGCTGAATAAAGTAATGCCTCTAATAATGTTTTCATTATTGGTAAAGCTTCTCTTGCAAGCTCACCACTCATAATGGATGAAGCCCTTTGTTGATTAAGTGCTCTTATCTTATTGAAGCTTATATTGGAGTCTCGGAGTGCATTAATCATTAACTGTTGTCTCAGCATTGATTCCGCATCTCTCGTTCCTGAAAACGAACCCTTATAGCCAGTATTAAGGCTTTTTAAGAACGCACTTTTTAGATATTGATTATCCTTTGTCTTATTTGGATCAACCTGGAACAAGCGTCCCGCAAACTTACGAGCTAAATTCTCTGTCTCTTGAGTCCAAGCTTTGTCTAAAAGCAGCGCTCCTGCACGACAAGTTACAATGTTTCTATTGCCTTGCTCATCACGATAATTAAAACCATATATATTTGAAGCCTTAGATTTAACTAGGCTCCAAACATCGTCACTGCGTCTTAAATCTTCCTTAGTATATTTTTTACCATTTAAAGCATCGTACTTAACGCACTCATTGATAAACTGAAACATATTGTCGTAAAAATTAGCTCCCTGTATTTTAAACCCACGGCTTGCTGCAAGTAACTCAGAACCAAAAACCATTCCGTACTGATGATAGGGAGCGTAATCAACTGGAGTAAATAACTTCTCGAAACTTTGCGTAAAACCATAACCAATTTGGTGAGCCATGCTTGTAGGAAGCGCAAGACCGATTGGTACATTACTAACTTTACGTGTAGTATTTTGCACAACGTCTTTTAACCATACATCCGCTTTAGGTACTATAAATAGACTTGTCAGAACTGAATAAGTTCCAATCCAAAGCAGCATTGGTCTAAGCTGAAAGCTACCCTTTATTACAAATTCAAATAATAACTTAATAACACTAAAGCTAGCAACAGTGGATACTAGTAACGTACCCGTATTACTATTTGTAAAGGATGCCACAGCATTAAATATATTAGGGAGGTAAGTTCCACCACCGTAACTGTAAATTATGTAATCCATTTGTCTCTTCTCCTTCACTCACCTTGCATATATTCGCCGAATAAAGCATCTAAATGCTTCTCGATCTGCATTGATCTTTGATGCATTGCAACAGTCAAATTAACCTCTGCAAACGCAAGTTGCCTTTCTTGGTAAAGTAATTCTCTGACGTCTCTTAGTTCTTTTTTAAATTGCTGAATTGTCTCTCCGCTAAACTGCGCTTGTTCCAGGTTATTTATAGCCATCCTAACTTGATCGAGCATATTCTCTAAATGGCTTACTAATATGCCAAAGGCCATTGGTTCTGTATATTCATCAAGCGAAAGGCTTACCTGATCTCCACCTTTAAGTGCAGTTTGTAATTTAATTTCTTTTAAAATGGGAATCCTTGAAAGTTCTATAATACTTTTTTCTTCAGGCGATAACCCTTGCGAAGCGCCGTTCCCATTGGAGTCAAAATTCTCTGACATTACTTTATCTATAATAGAATCGATTAAGGATAAAATCTTGCCCTTCATAGTTCTTTCTTGCTCAAGGTTTACATCCTTTGACGAAACATTTAGACATCCTGAATCTCTACAGCTATATAATTTTATTTTTTTCCCTCCTCTACCTTTGATAAGATGCATCAATGACTCTTTATCTTTTATAAGTGATTCCTTAAATACAGGACGCTTCTTACCATTTTCCATTTTACTAATAAATGTACCACTAACACTCATTAATAACTCAATAGTAGTAATATCTGTTATCCCTGATTTAGTTAAAGCTTCGTATACAAGGTTATATTCGGTACCAAGTACTGCACCAAATCCTTGTTTGTTCTTGTAATGTCCTGATCCTGCCTCATCCAGTTTTGAACAGTCGTTCCTTGCAGCAAAATAATCAGCCACTCCTCCAGAGAGCCCGGATGTGCAAGCTAGTCTTTGTGCTTGTTCTGTTTTTGGCCAGAGACCTGCAACCGCAGATGCTGCAATCTGACAACTATTAATATTGCTGCTATTGATAAATCGTGCGACTGATTCAAAGTTTTTGATCAAGTTAGACATCATTGGAGATACCGTCTCTATTCCAAGCTGAACTATATAACCTGTAGCACCTTGAGCAATACTATCCATTAAACCTTCAATGGCTTCAGTATTGATATAACTGAATCCTCCTTTGAATAAATCTATACCGCCACATCCAGCCTTAATAGAAGGCAGCTCAATACTTGCAAGCTGTAGATTCTTTACATCTGATCTGGCATAAAAGCTTCCCCCAGTATAATAACCCCCACTTTGATCTTTAAGTGCTCCACTGCTAGTATTGTTAGTACTCATCCCAAGCTTCTGTACAAATTTCTCAAATCCGTCAACCTTAGCAGTTGCTTGAAGTGATGGCGCTAAAATTAGTATTATTATCAAAAGTAAGCGTTTCATTGATCCTGTTCCTATTGTTTCTCTATAACTTGCTGTTTTTTGAGGTATTCAATTAAATACATAACATTCGTTTCTAATTCCCCTTTACTCATAAATCCCGTACCTAAGGGAAGTACTTGATTATCCCTTGGACTATACGCAAATACAGAGGGCGTAGTCTTAACTTGTAAGTGTCTTATTAAATTTGGATTCTCAGTAGTTGGAAACTCTAAGCTTTTGCTTCCATCGACCGGAAGAGCTGCTACAGAAAATTTATAGTTATCCGCAAATTCCTTTAAGTTAGGCGCAAACTCCTTGCAATATTTACAGGTGTTTGAGAACACATAAATCAAACCATATTTTTGTGCAAACCTTTCTATCTCAATTTGCTTTTCATACTGTTTAATCTCATCAGCAATACGTATAGCATTGTTATTTACAGGGTTTTTAATAACATCATTAAGTGATGGATCTTTTAAGAGAGCAAGCTTCCATGTTTTTTCAAACTTTGCTGCCTGATCTAAAACAATTCTCTGTAACTTAATATATTCAGTAACATTCTCTACTGTGGGGTTCATTACAGAATGGATTCTTGCGTCATCAAGCTTTTTTTGCAGCCTCTCTAGCTCCTCCCTACTTCTCTGGGTTCTTCGCTCTTGAGTCAGTTCCTCTTGTTCCTCTTGATTTTTTTCTTCCTTTCTTTGTTCAAACCAATACCATCCACGTTGTTTTTCTTTATAAAAACTATCGGCGAATACCTGAGAAACATTCAATATTATAATAAAAAATAAAGTCCTTTTCATTTCAAACCACTATTTTACCTTTGCTCTATGCCTTTCTTCAATATGTTTTGAACGATCTTTAAAGCGATCCCTCATGCCTGAATCCCTAATCTTATCAGCGCTCTCTATATGGTTTTCATTGTCTTTCAAATTATTTTTAAATGTTTCTAAATTTGTACCAGATTCAAAGCTGTTAGTTCTTGATTGGCTTAGGCCAGGAGTAGATTTTGACATGTTATTCGCCATATTTTTTACCATCTTAGCATAAACTTCATTGGCTTTAGCCTGGATATCCTGTACGAATTCTGTTAAATCAACTTTTGAAAAATCTATTGACGATATTTCTTCCTTGGTAAACCCTCGACAAATTGGTTGCTGGGGAGTACCAAGATGATGTCTTCCTACCTGTTCATTGATGATTCTGCTAAACTTATTTTCATAACAGCAATACTTCTTTTTGGTGATAACACATTTTCCTAAAATTTTTTTGACACAGATTTCTCCGATTTCGATGCATCTTTTTTCTTTTACTAATTTCGCTAGCTGCTTTTCTTGAGCGCTGCACCGCGCCCCTAGCTTCTTTCCCCACCCCTTTTCTTTTAAACAACAATCGGTATAATCTAACATTTTGTTGCTGCAGGAAAAGGCGTCCCCCTTGAATATATTGACGCTTATGTTTTCATAATCCATATTCGCGCCCTGCATCATAGAAACATCCTTAGACATCTCAACAGCCGCCTTAAGACTAGCTAACGCCTCACCTAGTTCTTCATTTTTATCATACGAAGAATCTACACATGAGCCATCTCCACAAGGTAAACCCTCACAGAGAAGTCTTTGAGGGGCTTCTTTATCCTCAGGATCTAGTATAAGCTTGTCTTCTAATATCTTTTTCTCAATACTCTTCTTACAAATATATTCTCGCTTTTCATTTACACAGTAACTTATCCCATTCAAATAGACTGTAACAAGACAAGCATCGTCTATCTCTCTTGTCTCGATTGCTTGCTCCGCATCTTCTAAGAGATATTCTTTCTTCCACATACATCCAGCTTCTTTCAATTTATTACAATCATTTTTAGAGGGTAGCTGAAACACTTTCTTGTACGACTCCTGCCAACAGCTCTCTCTTACTTCCATCCCATCTATCCATCTTGTTTCATTTGGTTTAGTACATTTCCTATCGAGTATCTCAAAAGGAGGATTAGCTGCTGCTTGCAAACAAACAATTAGCGTTGTAATGAAGATCGTCAATCTTGAACGCATATTTCTCTCCATTCCGTTGTCCACCCATTACACTGCTTTGCCCTAACTTTGAAATTCAAATATAACCCCCCTCCTCCAGCTACCACTATCCTTATATCCATTATGTTTTTTCCAGTATTTAGATAAGATTTTAATTCTAAATCTACGTTATTTCTTCTCCATATCCATTGCTCTGCATTATAGATTCCATTACCTGTAGAAACCAACCTTTCATACCAATAGCGATATCTGTTTTTCCCCCAAAAAGTTCTTCCTATAAATGCTCGGTTCTCTGCCGTTTGATTCAATACTTCTAGTTTATCTCCGCCAAAAGGACCGGCATAAATAATATGGCCATTGAGCTTTATAAGGATAAAGTCATCATAATTTATCTTTACAGCTTTAAAGCTATGCACAGAATCTACCCTATCAATGTCAAACTCTACCCTGTAATCATAAGCTTTTCCCTCACGAATATTCCCACTCCAGCCTACTGAATGCGTACAGTTGTCTGTACCAACAGAAACAACTCCTGTTTTAATATCATAGCTTGCAGGTATTATAGTATCACCGGTGACTTTCAAATTTTTGATATCTAACTCCTTTTCTGCTATACTAGTGCAATGTGCGATCAAATCATTAATACAACTAAAGCTATTTCTTAAATGCTCGCAAGTATTCTTCTCTAATATTTCTTCGTACGCTTTTCTTTCTATTTTATCTATTATATAACCTTTAGAAGGCTGCCCCTTTTTTTCTGTACATGGCTTGCCAAATATTTCTTGAACATTCTTAGTAACAGAATCAAACTTATAAAATATGGAGTCATCTGCTGAATACTGCTTTCTTTTTTCTACATTCCATAGCTTTGATGCTTGATGCAGCTCTGAATTCTTATCATGATACGCCTCATTCCTTATCCTTAAACCCTCAGAGTCTAGTGAGTCTGGTGAAAGGTTGTTTACCGCTTCTGCTTTATGTTTTGCATTCTCTATATTACCAAGCAATTTCTCATTAGTTTTTTGGTTTGTATCCTGCGCTACTCCCTTTGCCTTTTCTTTACTTTGCAAAACTTTACTTTGCAAATTCGGAGAAATTTTAGACTTAAATTGAGGAGAAAGCTTATCAAATGCGTAACCTGAATTTATAAAGGTTATTATTAAAAATAAATAAACCATAGTTTTATTTGCCATTATCCCTACTCCGCGCAAGTAAATCTAAAGCGCTTATAGCAAGATCACCTGATGCTGCAAACTTTGAAAGAGCATATTTAATTGCTACCGCTCCCTGCATACGATCATACCTCGGTATACACGTAGAGCCTGGTGGACATAGTTCTTTCTTTGCAAAAATTATGGTTGGTACTGAATCAATTTTGTACTCTGTAAATAAATGAGGATGAATTACGACGCTTGCTTTCGATTGTTCAGGTGAAATAGAACTAATATATTCGGCTGTTTTACGAGCACTTCCATCAATAAAACCCCGAAGAACTAAAGTTGCACCATATTTTTCTGCTTCTTTGATAAAATCCTTTAGCATATTTTCATGCATAGAGTGGCTAACAAAAACCATTAAACCGGCTTCAGGCTTTTTTAACTCTAAACTCTTGAATACAGGGATTTGCTTCAAATGGTCTTGATAATTCTTATGTAATTTATGCGCATGATTCAAAGAATCTTCTGATGGCTCTTTTGTAAAGTTTTGATATTTATTGGTAAATTCTTGCGCCTTAACTTCATTTTGCTGTTGTAACTCAAGAAACTTATTAGAATCAAACTTATTAAAATCACCAGGAGCAGCACATTTCTCAGACTGCATGCAATCTGAAGATGCATAAATCTCTAAGCTGCAAATAAGACAATAAGCCAAAGCAGCTATCAAAGGAAACAACAATTCTTTTTTCGCCATAGTAAATATCCAAAATCTTCACCGTTAACAGGAAATTCTTTACCCATATGCCAAAATGTATCCGTCATCCCAAGTGGATTACTAGTAAAATCACCCTTAGTAGTTGGTATAGGAAACGTCATCTGTAACTTATATTGGCTCTTTTTAATAAGGGGAGCATAACCCTTCCGACATAACTCTCCATCATACCAAGTACTCGTATCAGTACTTGTTCTAAGGGCAAGGCCCATACGATGGTATTTGGCAATCGTTCTTATCGCCAGTAAGCTACTTGCTTGCACTCCACCACTATGTCCTTGTACATATCCAGTAAACGGATAAATGCTGCCAAGACAACCCGCACACCAAAACATAGAGTCAAGGGGTAACTTTGTCGTTGCAGCCACGCAATCAGCTACGCAAGCTGTTTGAGATATTGGGTTACTAAAAATAAATGCTTCGGCATTTAAGATGCTTGCAAGAGTTTCATCATTATAGGTTGGATCAAACTCGCTCATATAAGCAAGATCAAAGCTTCCCATTTCAAGACACCCCATATCCGTTAATAGCTCAAGCCAATAAATCAAAGGATAAAGGTAATAATGTGTATGATAAAATGAGGTTCTATTCTGTAGTTCCTCTTTACTCATGGATTTATCATTTCCTCCTATAGAGCGCGAGGATGAGCCGCCAATTTTAATTCCCCCAAGATTAACCATACAAAACGGCGTCCTAGTCACGTCTATTAGACGAATTGGTTCCCAAAAACCAAGAGCAATACCAGGCACTGGAATCGGAATCCCTGCAACGTTTCTTGTACACACACAGAACATATTCGGAGGATTTGGCGTGTCTCTGTCTGAATTTTTTGATACAAGATTATGTCTACCTATAGAGATAGGAAACATATCCTTCCAAGCAATATCTGTAATCGGGTTTACAAACCTACCAGTACAGGTACTTGCCGCCAAACTCTGGTGGGCATAAATAAACAATCCAAAGAATAAGCCTAAAGATCTAATCACTTGCTTTCTCTTCTCTTACTTTGAACACATCACCCTCCTGCCAAGCAAGGCAAGGAACAGCTCTAATGCGAAGTTTAGTAGTAATCTCCCCTCCCTGATCAAAGTAAACGGGCATTCCATTAAACCTTTCCATTAACTTTAAAGGTGAACCACCAACAAGGATTAGTTTGAAGATTTGCTGCGCGTGTTGAGATTTTTTGCGCTCAAACCATTTGATTTGTTCTTCACTTCTACCATCGATAAATACTAATGTCTGATTGTATTTAATTTTCTCAAGCATGTTTACCTTTGTTCCTTTAGGGAACAAGATTTTACCCTCACCATCCGCTACATCTTCTGTTAAAGCGTACGTCGGATTAAACTCATATTCTCTAATCTCATCAGCCTCTTTAATAAATTTAACTGGTGATGGTTCATTAACCTTATCAATAATCTTTTGCTTAATCGTCTCTATGTCTTGTTGCAATTGACCACTAGCCTCTCTGCTTTCAAGCGCTTGCTTAAAAGCTAGCTCTTGGTCTTGTTCTTCAATTTCAAACACATCCCCATGTGTACCAAAATCCTTTGCAATGACCTGTTCTGATAAAGATATACATGCTAATAAGAGTAAAAGCCTTATAATCATTTTGGCTCCTTCTCTGTAAGCCTTTTATAAAACTCATCAGTATAATCTTTAGCGCCACTCAAAGGCTTATGAGATACGAATACAATGTTCTCTTCCTCTAAAAGTTTTAACTCTTTATGTAGGCGTATTCGTTGTTTATTCAAAGCTTCAGCAAGCTCTTGATCAGAGACGGTATTAATTTTAAAATCATCCTTCATCCGAGAGGTAATCTTCACAAGATCGATATAGAGATAATTTTTTTGCTTTGTGAATCTATAGCCTTGAAAGAACATTATAGTAATTCCAACGCTCAGCAGCAGTATTATCAATAGTATCAAATAGAAAATCTTAAACAGAATTTCTTTTCTCATATTCTTTACCTTTTGAAATTTCGCTTAATTTTTTGATCGTTGCAGTTTGCTTTAAATATATTTTAATAGCTTGATCCATATTGTAGCCTTGGACAGTCAATCGCTTAATAGCTTCAAATTCAGACCCTTTTGTTGAATAAAGTATTTGGGAATATTTATCTAATGCTAATCTTGCAACAACTCTTACCTCATCTGCTTCTATTAGGACTTCTGAATATTGGCCAGGTACCATCTTTAATGCTGGTAATATAGTTTTTACGTCATCTTTTAATGTGCTTTCAGCTTCACTATTACCGGTTGGTAAAAATACATGCCAATAGCAATTATTCCATATAGCTTTAGCCGCAGGGCTCGAGTCAAAATCAGTAGTATAGCTTTGTGTTGCCATAATTAAGGCTGCTGTATATTTTCTGAATATTCGTGAACTCATATTTACAGCCTTAGCACCATGAGGTAGTTCTAAAAATTTATGTAATTCATCAATTGCAAAACATAGTTTTCTATCTCTTGTACCTGTTGCAAAACGTTGCGCCACTATATTCATAGCAATTAATAAAATCACAGGAAGCAAGCCTTTTTTCGATAATATTTGCTCAAACTCAAGTACGATAAAAGATTTTTTAAAATCGATTGTAGCCTTTCCAATAAAGAATTTGCCAAAACTACCCTTTCTTGTAAACGGATAAAGCATTTTGGCAAGATTCTTCGCTTCAACTGAACCTTCACTTAGTAAGGCTTCAGCAACCTTCTCAATGTCCCCATCGTTCTTATAATTTGTCCAAACAGTGCTTACCGCTTCACTAATTAATGCTTCCTCTAAACTAGATAAGCTTATAGAGGGGCTTGCCATTATGCAGACAAGGTCTTTTATAAACTCTAAAGTGTTATCTATATCGTCTTTTTCATCGCTTTTAATATGAGTGAACGGATTAAGACATGTTGGATTATTAGGATCAAATTGTATAAAGTCTCCACCAACTCTTGCGGCAATTTTCTCATAACTTCTTCCTATATCTACAATAAATACTTGTGCACCTTTAGAGCGCATATTTAAAAGAAGCTCCTCTAAAAATACTGACTTACCACTCCCTGATGGTGCAACGACTGCTACGTTATAATTTTTACTTCCACCCGAGAATGGATCCCATTGCATTAGCTGTCCTCTAGGACAGACAAGCAGCATGCCCGAGGATTCCGTACCCTTCCATTCAGAGGTTAAAGGCAGCATGCTGAGCGCTTCTTCAACAAGAGAAGTTTTTGAATGTTCAAAATACTTATAAATATCAGCATAGCCCGCTCCTTGGGCCATAGGAAGCATTCCCATTAATGCAGGCAAATGGAAAAATTTATCTTCCGATATAGCCCATCCCCTTGAACTAAATATATTTTTAAGTATTTGCTCTGAATAAGTTATATTGTTAGACTGATCAGTAATAGCAACTTGGAAACAAGTTGTAAAAAATCTTTCTCCTGATTCCAGCCTATCTATAACATCACGCCATTCTAAAGCTTCGTTTCTAATTCTGGGATTAAATTTAGTTACAAATGACTCAGCATTACGTCTTGCGGCATTACCTTTACTAATCATCATTTGCTTTTTAGAAGAGTTAATAGTTGCTCCAATAGAATATGAGATAAAAAATCTACAAGGAAGGTTCAAACCATCTCTTAACTGATCCCCCAGTAAAAAGTTAGTACAATTTGGCGGTACGTTTTCTGGAAACTTATCTACCGAGTAACACTTTGTAAAATACTTGCCTGCATCTAGGTTAATTTCATTAATCCCTATTCCAGTAATCGAATCCATACGACTAAGTTGCGCAGCAATGGGTTTGAGTTTATCATATGGTTTCTGACTACCTTGTTCGCTTCTTTTATAATTTAGAAGTTCGTCTAACAGATCTATCAAACCTTTGGGTTTTAAAGATATAAAAGGGATTGAGAGAACATCTAGGAGAGATCTTACCTGCATTTGTAATACTTTAATCTCTTCTTCTAATTCAAATATACTTCTACCACGTTTTCCTGAGCTAAAAGATAAGAACAATCTAAAATCGCGAACTTTAAACTTTGCCTCACTGCTTTGAAACTTTGATATTTCCTTGAAGTAATCAGCTCTTTTTTGCCATAGGGAATTAAGCAAGCTATCATTTTGTTTGCCTTCAAACCACCTGACTAGCTGTGACTCAATTTTATCACTAGCAAGTAGTAATACTTGCATATGGCTACCATCAGGCAATTGATCTTGTAAGAAACCTTTTAATTGTCTGAGAGCCACTTCATCAAGTGAAACGCTTGGAGCTACTTCATAAACAAAACCAATTGAATCACCGTCATTATAATAAGTTCCCTGACACTCATTATAATTAATATAAGGCAAAATCTCTGATTTGGGATAAGGGTGATGTATACTATCCAACACTCTGTTCACGCTACCTGGAATATAGGCACCTAGTTCAGACATGCTCTCAAGGCCACGTTTCTGAATAACCTTATCAAAAAACTCATTAATCACGATTACCTCATCACCCATTCACTATTTTGAATTACTGTATATACATATCTATCAGTTACAAAATTGTTATCTTTATCAACGTGCGGTGTAAACCATATTTTCATTATCCTCTCAGGTCTGCGTGCTAACTTTCCACCCAAAATATTCGCATTTACTTGCCCTCCAAAAGATTCTAAGGATTTAGTATTATAAACCACCTTAGAAGCATCTTTTCTCTTACCTCTTTCATTCTCAATACTCTCTTTTACCTGTGTCATATTGTAGCACCGCTCACCTTTTTCAGCTTTACAGGTAAAATCGTTATGGTAAGTACTGCAGCTCGCAAGCAATAAAATATTTACAGTTAATAAAATTATTCTCTTCATCCTTATCCCCTTAAACTAATCAAGTGTTTCACTAAGCTCGTTTGCGTCGTCGCGTGCGCTCTGCTTACGCATTAAATCACGCTTTCTAGTAATTTCCTCGCGCAATTTAGAATCACCAATATAGACACCTTCATTAAAGAAAAGCACCACCTCTTTAGCGCCCCCTACCTCAATCACAGGCTGGATTTGCTCCGCTCTATCAATATAGTATTTACCAAGCCTATCCGAACTCTGTTTTGTGCCCTCTAGCAAACCATCTCTCAACTTTTCTTTAAAACCTGGTTTCTGTACTGTTCCCATACCAAGAGCAAAAGGCGTATAATCCTGACTTCTGCTCGCTGTACCTGCAAGTCCTCCAAGCGCACCCCCAACAAAACTATTCATTATAAGTTTGCCATCTTTTGAAACGACTCTGCCTCTAACTCCCAGTTTTGAGTCATAGTGTGCAACCGCATATCCAGATATTTCGGTCTCAATAACTTCACCAGTTCTCTCTACGCAAGATAGTTTCTCTAACCTGATCTTCCCTCTCTCATTTGAAATCTCTCCATGCAGCGCTGCAACTATCCTGCATCCTTGCAGGTCTATCTTAAACCCGTTTGGAGCATCTGCTTTTTCAAGCACCTCGATCGTAAGTGGATCAGGGTCACTTGCTCTACTTAAAGCAGTCGAGACATCAGCCCCATGCCAAAGTTTGGCTCTCACTTTGGTACCTGCTGGTATATAATTATCAACCGTTTTAAGCTGTTTGTCTTTTGTATATTTTGTTTCTTCCTGAGGTTTTAAATTTAGCTTAAAGCTATTACTTGTTTTGGCATTACCCCCTCCATCTAAAGCCTGGCTCGGACCACCTCTTAGCATTTCAAGTTCTGCAGCTAAATATTCTAACTTTTTATTCGTATCGTTAAGCGTTTGATTTAATTCAACAGACATTGCATCTTTAGAATCCTTGATCTTTTTCTCTAATTCCTCTTTTTCTTTTTTTAAGGACTCATTTAAAGCATTAAGATCAAGCTTAGTTTGTGCTTTCTGCCTTTCTACCTTCTTTTCTACAGTCTCACGCCACATACCATCTATATCTTCTATATCAGTCGTAGTTTTAATTTTTTCTGTGACTTCTTCTACGACTTGAGGTTTCTTCTCTTCAGGAACTTTAGTGGATCTTAGAATAAGCAAAGTAAATATTAACAAGCCTAATGCTACAGCTATAATGATTTTGATACGGCCGAGCCTTGCAAGCTTTTTTGGATTAAATTGTGATAAATCCAATTTGGTATTTTCACTCATCTAATCCTCACAAAGTAAACATTTGCTTCTTGATTCGGATATAAGGTTTCTGAATCAAGACTTATTGCGATGATTCCAGAAAAAAGACTTATGAAATCTTGTTCCCTTAAAGGCTTTGGATCCTTTGTTTTATTGATTAGCTTCAGCCTATAACCTAATAATTTTTGACCAGTGAAACCTTCCGTCATTACCACTGAGAGTGTCTTATCTGTTAGTCTTGGGTTCTTTATTTTCTCTCCAAAACCATTCGCCATTTGCTTAAAAAACTCTACTATTTCATAATATGGATCCTCTTGTTGTGTAATTCTTCTAGCAAATCCTAAACTTCTTTTTGACTCTACAGAGTTCGATATAGTAATATTACTTTTTTTAAGGACAATTGCTTCAGGTTCATTCCCATGAACCCTCATGGTTAAATCTTGTACCAAACCATTCTCGGTAATCAAAGTTATGTTGATAGATTTACCAGTTTCAATTTTTGGAGTAATAAATACTTGCCCTTGCTCATTACCTTGAATCATATATTCTGCAGAATTACCTGTAACCTCAGCAATACGATCTCCTTCTACCCAAACCCTATTAGCTGTACTTGACCCTACTCGTGCTAGTAGTCTTTTCTTAGGATCAATCGTAAGTTCTTGGGCTAATTGGCCCGCAAAAGCTGTTAAGGGTACCAAGGACACTAAAATTAGAACAAACTTCTTCACCTCTTCCTCAATTATTATTTACAATATCGAATTCCTTTAGCTTTAAGATGCCATCATCAAAGCTAAATTGTATTTTAAAAGAAACTTTATCTTCGCGGTGGCTATCTATACCATACCAACTATTGAGCCTACCCTTTATCTGGGCTACTAAGTTTTGCGTATCGATCAACTCAACTTCATCGCAGGTAAAATTAGTAACTAAGTTGAGCTCTTTATGCTTTTGCTCTGCCTTATCTAGTTTTGCTTTTAAATACTGCCACGCCGAAGGTGTAACATGCTTTAAAACCATGTTTTTACTATAATTAAAGCTACTTGGAGTATGATTAAGAAGCATAGGAGCAAAGCTAAAAGTCATTACTTCTAAATATTCTTTAGTAACTTCCTTATTGCTTACCATAAATTCTTTTGAGAACCCCATAGGTACTACTATTACCTGCCGACTCTTGAAAATAAGCGATATTGCAAGTAACCCATTAATTAAACAAGCTCCTAAAAAAAGCATGAGAAGAGTGTTTCTTTGCTTAACTGCGTAAGCAAAGTTTGCCTCTGAAATATTTTTAAACATTGGATTTCCTACAGAAAGAGTCTTTTGAAGCTGCTAGGTAATAACTTTAGTTGCAGCAATTTAAAGGGAAAATGCCAGTACATAAATTTTTTAACATATCCTTTCTTGTTGCTCTCAAGATATACCTTAGCCAACACTAAACAAAGAATACCAGAAATCATACCTCCTATAGGACCAAGCATAATTGCTCCTATAAAACCCCCGATCACAAGACTAAAAAGCTCTGCAATACTAAAAATCCCATGTCTAATGGAACCGTCTAAATTTTGGTATACTCGAATGTTATTTGGCATAAAGTATTTTCCCTAAGTTTCAATTTAATGATTTTATTTTAGCAGAGGTAGTACTAGCTCTACTGTACCTACAGCGCCAAGCGCTGTACCAAAAAGATACGGGTTCTTTGTAGTAATATAATGAAATAATGTACCTATTACTGCTAATGCTTCTCCAGCAAGCCTTACAGATCCTGTTAAAGTATCCTTAGTCGACGTTGCAATCGATTGAATAATAGGAATTTCTGCAGCTTCTGCAGTATTTGCTAACAAAAAGATTGTACCAACAGTTAGAGGTAGTAAATACTTTGAATATTTGTTAATTGCTTGTGCTGAGGTGCTTTTGATTAATTCTAATTTTTTCATAGTAACTCCTTATTGTTGTTCTTAAGTTTAAATTTTTTTTCTTCTCTCTCATGTTTTCTAAGTCATAAAAACATTCAATTAGTCTAAGCGTAATTTCTTCGCTGTCTTTTGAAGGGTAATGATTACGTAATAATGCGCTACTAATCTATTGCACAGTTTTTAAAGCATTACTGACTATTATATACAGCGTGATAATTCTTTGTTTTTTCAAGAACTGTTACTAAAAACTCCTAAAAATCAACCCTTGCATCAATACCATTTTTTACTCATCCAATATTTTTAACCCATAATAGAAAACGCATATAATCTACTTTGTATTTTGGAGTAAATTCCTTATTCTGCGGTGTTAGTCTTCTAGATCAAATAAACGAAGCATACATTTCTGCTTTATCTCGTAATAATGTGCGATAGCGCTTATAATTTTTTTTACTTCATATTCTGTATAACCTTGTTTAGACAGTATATCTGTAATAAATAATCTCATTTTCTCAGCTTCTAACATAGGACACCTCCCCTTAAGTAAACTCCTGTCTGATTCAAAGCCTCAACAATTCCTCATGAACGCCCCTTATTCCTTTTCTAAATGCTTTAACTTTTCTAAAATACAGAAATATTCTACTATTTTATGCCTGAGATTAAGTGCCTCATCAGTCTCATAACCATTTTTAAGTAGACTCACTATAATAGCCTCTTCAATTTCCTCTACAGCTTTATATTTATTTTGTTGCATATATTTAACCTTTTTATAGCACTTTCTTGCGCTTGCTATATACCTACACTTCTTTTACACCATCCTAATCTATCCTATAATGCATATGGTACGTTATAGCTGCGTTGTAGCAATCAACCAAGGACCATATTACACCAATTAGTATAAAGTGTCAAATAATTTATACACTTTGAGTGTAGCACGGGCATAAAATTACCTTACTAAACCTCTTTAGAACTTGGAAAACCAGTTTTTCTTGCTATTCTGTTGAGAATAATCCATAAAAGTTTATATAAAACTTATAATAATATAAAGCTATGACAGGAATGCTGGGCGATAGACTAAAAGAGTTTATGCTATCAAATAATCTAACTATAGAAGATGTTCACAAAAAAGTAGGCTTAGATGTTAATACAATAAAGAATATTTTGTACGGGAAATCCAAGAAAACGGATTATTTTGAGATGATTGCTCAAGCTTATGGACTGCCTATAGCGTATTTTACCAAGCCAAGCTCACCTGTGTTTCCTTTAGATAACTTGGATTACGTAATGACCCTAGTGCTTGATGCTTTTAAAGAAAGAAACATTCATTATTGTTTTCTCGAGTTTTTTAACTCTTTGTTTGTAAATACAGCATCTTTAAAAAGAGACGGGTGCACCGACTCCGAGCTTAAGCTCTACGTAAAAGGTAATATAGATGCAGCTATAAGATTCAACATTATTAAACCTAGTTAGAACGAACCCTAGGGAAAGGAATCGGTTTATTAGCTGCATCAAGGTTTGTATACTCGTATAAGGTTACATAATAATCCCTTACTCCTTGTATTTTAATCGCTGGAAAAATGTAATTCAGTACATCGTTAGAGTCTGGGTAGTAAAATTGTAGTTTTTTATAAGCGCATACAAGGTATTTATAATCTACTAGTAGACGAAGCTTATCGGAGGGTATAGAGTTCGTATATTCTTGGATTGAGGCATCTAATCTCTCTTTTATCTCTACATGAAGGATAAAAGCTGAATATGTTCTATCAAATAGCAGGTAGCAGCCTATATCTTCGATCAAATAATATTCTATAATATTCCTTTCCTTACACAGATTATTGAAAAATTGTTCAAACATTATATCATCGATTGCGCTTACCTCGTGATCTAGCTTAACCGCAAGGCTCACAGGATACGATATTTTCTCGAAAAACTTAGAAACGTTTCTATCTATCGTTTTCCTCACTTTATCGAACAAGTGAGCATCGTGCGACTTTTGTATATAATCATCAATTAACTCTCCTTTTAAGTCAATAGCTGCTTCATAACCCAGATAGGCGGTAAGTAAAACTTTCTTAGCAGATGTATATTGGTCTATTTCCTTGATAAAATCTAAACCCGACATACCCGGCATATTGTAGTCTACTAGTATGCACGAAACAATACTAAACCTATCTGGATTATATATTTCCTCATATAATTTATTAAGGTTTACACTAATCCTTTTTTCTTGATATTGAAAATTATATTCTGATTGATCAACATTTCTTATATACCTACAGTTATCAATATTATTCGATTCTTTAATAAAGCTTACAGCCTCGTTAGGGTTCTGAAAAAACTTAAAATTATAAGGTGCATCATTAAGATATGTACTTAAGATTTCTAGTATTTCTTCGTCATCATCAATAACTACAATTGTAGTTGGCCAAAAGAAAGGGAGCGTCATAATACATTAATATTTTTAGTTAAGTTTAGGAAAATATAATCTGAATTCGGTATATTCCCCTTCAGCAGAATCACATTCTATTTTCCCACCAAATTTTTCCATAGTCTCTTTGCAGAAATAAAGCCCTAATCCCGTTCCAATCTGGTTTGTTGAGAAGAAGCTTTCAAAGATTTTCTTAAGGTTTGATGGAGAGATTCCTAGGCCCGTATCCTTGAATACGATTATATTATACTCCATACCATCCTCGTATGTAACAAAAACCCTTGCCTTATTTTTGCCCTTTATATAATAAAGCGAGTTTTTTATTAGATTAAAAATTACATGTTTAAACAAAACCTCATCTCCATAGAATACAAAGCTATTATCAATATTTATACTTATCAAATCTTTCTCCGTATCTTTGAATGGATACTCTTCTAAAATTGAATGCAGATGATAAGGTACAGATATCCTTTGTCTATAAGATACTTTATTTGTCGTTCCTAGCTTTACCAGCGTAATATCTATAATGGTACCAATATCACTCAAAACTCTCCGTAGCTTCTTAGAAACTTGTACAGCTTTAGGAATTTGATTAGATTCTAGGCTATTCTCTAATAAGGAGATATTTCCGTTTAATATCATCAAAGGATTCCTTACTTCATGCGCGATTACGCCAGCTATCACCCTTGCCATATTTAATTTTCTCTCTATCTTCTCCTCTCTACTTTTTGAGAATAAAAGACCTATAATAAAGGAGAAGACTAAGGTAAAGGAGGCCCATATTACATTGGTAGTATTATATTCCCTTATTATAAAAAGGTTGTCCATGTATGTAAAGATTATACCTCCAACGGTTCCTACAATCATAATTATTATGAACATAATCCAATCAACTAAAAGCGCCAATAAAAATATTGATAAAGCTAAAATAATTATTGTTTTTTCGTCGAAACCATTAAATAGTAAATTCACCGTATTTGTAAATGGAAGCGAAAACGTTAATACGAAATACCAATAAATTGCTTCAAATCTGCGTATGTTTAAAGGCCAAATGTCTTTGATTAAAAGTAATACGCAGAAAACTCCTGATAAAAACTTAAGATAGTAGATTTCTACCGAATGGTTTCCGGACCATAAAATATAAGGGAAAATGTATGTAGCTATTAGAAATATAGAAAATTCTTGGTAAGCAACACCATATTGATCAGATTTTCTATCGTAAAACTTCTTTAGGTTAAAGCGTCTTATATTATTAAGTATTTCCACTAGTTGATGTCTTAAATCATCCCTGCTTTTTAAGCTCTGCTTTGGTATCCAGCCGCCAGCTTCTTTAAATATATAATGAGTGGTTAGAAAGCTTGCTATATTAGCGAATATACTAGGAATTATGCTATATATATGTGTAAGCTCCTTAAGTTTATAACTCTCCCAAAACAAAAAAGTTGATAAACCTACTAACGACGCTACAAAGAATGGTTTAAATGAACTTTTAAACCCGAATATTCCAAGCAGTATTGGACCAACAGAGATAGGACCCCAAAAATTAGAACTAAATATTGCAAGTTCAAAGATACTTTCGAAACGTAGGGCTAACAAAACAGATAGCCCTCCTCCTATTACCGTGCATAATTTAGATAAATATAATTCACTTTTCTGTTTTAAATTTATTCGCAAAGGCTTTACAACGTCATTTACTATTCCTACAGCCATAACATTTAAGTAAGAATCTGCTGTAGACATTATCACAGATAAAATTCCTATTACTGCCAATCCCTTTAAGCCAGAAGGTAATGCACTGTTCAATAATTCCAGAAAAGCATTATTGGGTGAAATTTTAGGGTATAAGGCATAAGATATTAAGCCTATGATGCCTGAAATGGTGGTAAAAGTCATATCAATTATGGCCATTGATATAAAGGATCGGCGAATCTGGCCCACATCTTTTGCCATTAGCATTCTTTGAGCAAAAGGAGGGCTCATCATAGGAATAGCCATATAAATAAAGACAAATAAGTATTTGATAAAAGTCTGTGAATCCGGATAAATAGATAATTTCTCTTGAGGAAGTACTTTGAATAACCCCTCATAACCCCCTACTTGTTGCAACCCTACATTTAAAACTATAGGGATAGTGACTATTAGAGCTACAAATTGTAAAACATCCGTCATAGCCACGGCTTGAACCCCACCAATGCTTGAGTAATAAATTATTACAAGCGATCCAATTATAATTCCTAATTCGGTAGGTATTTGAAATAATGAATTCCCTACAAAACCTAAAGCCATTACCTGCGCGCTTACCCTTCCTATACATAATAAAGCTCCAGAGATGCCTGTAATTATTCTTGCATTTTTCCCATAAAGAGCCCCTACTACCTCGCCTACGGACAACATTCCAAAAAACCTCTCCATACGCGGGGCTATAAAAATGGCTATTAGTATTCCCCCTAAACTTACTCCATATTTTGCTATTATTAGAATAACTCCAACCTTATATACCTCTGTGGCAGTACCTAATGAAGACCCTCCTCCTATCAGCGTGGCACATACAGTCATAGATAAAACCACAGAGGAAAGGTTTCGTTTACCTATAGAATACTCTTGAAAGCTTTTTACCCTCTTACTCGAATATATTCCTATAATCAGGGTAAACAATAAGTATAATATTATTAAAATTAAGTCTATGCTTGCGTAGTTCACTTAAGCCTTACTGTTAGCTGCTTTTAACAAGGTATTTGCTCCGAATATATTCCATATATGTATCTACACAGATCATATTACTTCCTGTCGCATCATTTATTAGTTCTTTGACAGGCTTTAATGAGCCAAAATTACGTATATTCTCATTCAAAAAAATATTATATCTATCAGCAAGGTTATGTATTGTCCAGGAATTATGATTTGGGAAATTTTCTTTAAAGGTTTTATGCAACATTGATGCATATACTCCACCTATAGTATAAGCAGGGAAATAACCGAATAATCCTTTAGGCCAATGGATGTCTTGTAAGCAGCCTTCTCTATCATTAACTACTTTTACGCCTAGATACGATTCCATTAATCCATTCCAGTAAGCAGGAAGATCCTTTAATTTAAGATGGTCTCCTAATAAAGCTTGCTCAATCTCATATCTTAATATAACATGGAGTGTATATGTTGCTTCATCCGAATCTATACGTATAGGATTGGGTTTTAGATGAGTGACAATCTTGTATAGGTTATCTGGGTGATACTCGTCACCTTTGAAGCCAAATTCATTATAAAGTTGTTCAGATAGAAACTCCATAAACCCCTTTGTTCTAACCACCATCATCTCTAGGAATAAAGCTTGGCTTTCATGTATGACCATGCCTTTCGCCTTTCCAACAGGTTGGTTTAAATAACACTTTGGCAGATTCAGTTCATATAAGGCATGACCACACTCATGCGCAACGCTCATTATACTGTTTAAAATATTGTTTTCATCGTATCTAGTAAGTATCCTTATATCATTCGGAGCTCCACCGCAGAAGGGGTGCGGCCCCTGATCGATTCTGCCAACTGAAAAATCGAAACCTAATTTTTCCATTATTGTAGAACAGAATTTCCTCTGTTCATTAAGTCCTACTTTAAGGTTAGCTGGTAATATACTTTCTATTAGCTGTGTTTTTTTGATTTCAATGATTATTTTCGGTAATTCTTGCTTAAGTCTAGAAAAAGCACTACTTACTTCTCTAATATCCATTGTTGGCAGGTATTTCATACATAGAGCTTGGTAAGGTGTCGTATTGAAAGCTTTTGCCTTCACTTCAGCGATTCTTTTAGTGTATCCTAAAACTTTATCTAAATATGGTAGAAGAGAATTATAATCATTTTGAAGTTTAGCTTTTTTCCAAATATTCTCACTTTCGAAGACAGCTTCTATAAATTCCTCATGCACACTACTTTCAACACAAATAGCTTCTAATCTTCTTTGTTTAATAAGCTCTAAGTTTGTTTTCTGCCAAATATCTAAATCTCTTGCCTCGTTCTCGGCTCCGTTTATTAGTTTCTCGACTTCTTTAGAAACCAATAATTCATGCGCCAATGATGTGAGAATTTTTATTTCTTTTCTTCTACTATTAATAGAATTCTTCGGAATATTTGTGATTAAATCCCAATACAGTATATTAGTAGAATTATTTAAAAGAAAGATACGCTCAATTTTTGATTCTAATTTAAGATAATTTTTCACCAAATCTCTACCTAAGCACTTTTATATATATTAAGTTTACTAAAATTGTTATATTTAATTTATATTACAGTAAGCCTTTTTTCTACAGTTTTCTTATCTTTTTAAAATCAAATTTTCTGTTTATTAATTTCATATTTTACTTTGTAACTGTAACTATAATCTTACTTTCATTTTTAGTTTGAATAATTAAGCTTTTCTTAGCTATACAAATATGAGTATATTCGAACGAATAATCGGCTAACGAATGTACATAAGTTATCATTAAATATGACAGAAGACGTTTCTACCGTAAGTCAAGCTATAAAGCGATCTAAGAGCGTTCTATCCACAGAGTTATCCCCTATTTTTGTGGATAATTTTTTTCTCTCTCTTAGATCCTGGTTTTCTCAATTGAGGCAAGAGCTTCTTGGTATTCTCTGCTTGCTCCTTTGTTATATAACCCACTACATTGCCAGCAAGGTCTACTCTCCCCTCCCCCTCATTATGCGATAATATATAGGCTCTCTTAGTACAGTAATTCCTCATGAATCCGTTGATCCTGTTCGAGCTTATGGCATATCCAAGCTCTCTTAACGCTGCCTGTAAATCCAAGCGTATCCCTATTTTCAAAGGCTTCGGGCTCTCTTCAAAAAAGCAATTCGGAAACTTTTCTATTAAATAGTTTAATATTTCCTTGTATTCCTCTTTATTGATTCGTGGCTTCTTCCTAGGCTTTGAGTCCTTTCCTTTAGGATTAGCTTCGGCTAATCCTTTGTCCACTTCGTCTCTCTTCTCCATAACATTCTTTTAATGTTCCCTCCAGTAAATGAGTAGGCTTTGATTACATAGTAATACAAGGGCTAATGTTCCCCATAAAACTATGTTCAGCAAAAACTGGTGTCTTAGGCAAAATATCTGCTTCCTTCTCTTTATCCTTGATCCTAAAGCTAGGTTGCTCGCTCTTCCAAACTATATTGCTATAATGACTATTCTCTACCTCATAAACTATCTCTTGTATATACGGCAATTCCGATACAAGAATTCTATTTAGTCTACTACCGTAATTATTCTCAACATATTCACTGCGAAATTCAGAAGCAAATGTTAAAACTACCCTACCCTCTCCTTCATATAAGCTATACCTAATTCTGCTAAACCAAGATTTGTCAGCTCCAGGGTCATATATCTCTCGAAGCTTCCCTCTTACTCTAGCCCAAATCGGATCAACGTTCGAATCATGTTCAATAGAACCTTGTGAGTTATCTTCTAGTTTTATACTTGTCTCTACAACACCCTTATCCCTATTACTTTGGATGAATCTTACCTTCCCTACTCCGCTTGTCTCTCCATTAGCAATATCTACTCGTCTCGTCACTTCAATTATAATACTCTCTATCTTTTTCATTGTAATTTCATCTAGATCGAGTGTTTCATCATTTATGTAAACTGAATAATTATAGCATCCTTTGTATACAGGTCTAAAATAGCATTTCTTAAGTATATTCGTCGCAAGCTTTGGAGCAAACTCTTGAACTATTCGCCTCTTGATCAAGCCCACATCTGAGGTATCATTTGCAGCCTCTATCTTCTCAAGGTAAGTTTCTTCAAAACACGAATAAGCAAAATTTGTATTATTTACTCTCTCAGGCAAGTGCTTCTCATGCGCTAAGGCTTTCTCCATGTACCTTAAAAATACCCGTTTATTTATGAATCTCCTATCAGGGTATTTAACATTTAACTTTTGCGCCAAGGCATTAATAAAAGTTTTCCCAAAGTCTCTACCTACCCTTTGAGCAAGTATATCGATGTCTTTTTCATTAAGAGGTAAAAAGCAGTTTATCGGAAGGGATGGTATTGGCAAGTTTGTGGTTTCATTAAGATTAGGTAAAACGAAAGTTTTTTTTAAATCATTAGGTGTTTTTTGTTTGTTTTTATCGGTTACAGTAGTTTCAGATAAGATTACACAATCATCTGTTAAACCAGACCGTTCATTTGCGTTTGCTTCCGAAAAGTTATTCGATGAAATATTTTCAAAATTAGATTGCTCATTATCTAGATATCTATTTTTATTATTCTCTTTATATTCTTTATATTTGTCTCCTATAACTTTTGGAGATAACCCCAATATTTTTTGGAGATATAAAGAAAAAATTTCATTTTGTTTATTCAGATGGATAAATAAAGCATTAGGGTACTTTTTTCCTCTTACAGTAATACTACGGAATTCTCTCTTTATAAGGTTCAGTTTTTCTAATCTAACCAAGGCAAGTCTTATACTTTCCCTGTGATAATTAAATTTGTTGACGAAATGATCATAAGAAGTATGCCAGGCGTCACCATCAAACTTAGATAGGGACTTTTTGTTAGGTCTATACCAATAGATTATTTCAGAAATTATATTTATTGATATGTGGTCTGGCTTACCGGTTTTAGTAGTAATTATTTTAAAAAGTGCATTTGGAACTAGGTTTCCAGTGATATTTAGATACTCTTTATCAGGAGAATCAGTAAGGTGTGGTAAATATACGTCATTTTTTACATTGTTCATAATAAAATCCTTTTAAATAGTGATTTTAGGTATAAACGTAGTAAAAACCTTGACAAATAGTCTAATCCAATATATATTAATACATATGTTTAGTACATGTGAGCAAATTGAATAATTCGCTGTGTATGACTTTCGCCGGTCCATACTTTTAATGTCGAGTTTTTTGCTACGCTTATAAATTCGAAGGAAAACGGCAAATTTTCCTTCGAATTTATATCTTCCTATTTTATTTCATAACCAAGCCTTTCTAACTTTTCTACAACAGCTTGAGTAATCCAAGAGCCTCTTGGTGCATTAAATTTAGATCTTTCTTTATCTATTAATTGTACGACAGACTGTTTCATCCTTAAGGTTACAAGTAACTCTTCTTTGGAAGTCAATTTGTCTTTAACTAATTTATCTTTTTCGCTATTCATTTAAATTATATCCTAAAGTATTAAATGTAGGTCTTAAATTACTATCCAAAGTTATAATAAAATATTTGTGAAGTCAATAATATATTATAATAGAATACAAAATAATACAAAAAACAATAGAGTAGGTATTTTTCTCTAGCTTGAAATGTCAACTAGGAAAAAATTGTATTATGCGATAATATAGTATAATAAAAACATATATTACTATAAATAAATGCTACTATATTATTAGTAATCTACGAATAAAAATCCTCCAATAGCCTGTATCCCTTTCTAAACCTAATCTTATTGTCCGGCGCGTATAATAATATAGTAACACGATAACATAATAATATATATTATCGGATTATTATGCACCTAGAAACATTAGGCACTTTTTAGATATTTTATGATCAACAATAAAATAGTATATGTGATATAATAACAACTTATAAATTATAAAACCTCCAATTATTGCTGAAGCAAAGCTAATTATTAGTAGGTTTTATACTTATATTCCCTCTATTTAGGTAACTGAAGGGGCCCTTTCTTCTTCTCGTAATCGTTAAGATAAAGTGATAAAGCTTCTTCTACAACACTCTTTATCATTCTTTTTTCCCAGAAGGAGATTGCTTTGAGCTTATCGTAATGGCTTGATCTTAAAATCAGGGTTGCACGTATTTCTTTATCCTCTTCTTTATTACTTGCCTTATTGTTTCCTTCCAATAGTGAATCGAAGGGGGTTTTGAAACTTTTTTTGCTCATTAGAATATACCTTTATTTATAATTTCGTTGCATAGATCATCATAATCCAATGCGCCTTTACATGTTCTGTTATATAAGAATATGTCCTTCGCTTGGCTTGGCGCTTCTGCTAAAGCGATATTATTGGATATTCTTGTAGATAGTAACTTGTCTCCAAAGAAGTCTTCCACACTTTCTGCTATATCCCTATTTAATACTTTCCTTGGATCATATTGAGTTAAAAATACGCACCCAACTTTTAAACTACTATTTAACCTTGTTTTGATTTTATCTATTACTTCAGTAAGTTTGGCTAAACCTCTTAATGGCAAATACTCCGCTTGCATAGGAATAATTACGTAGTCAGAAGTTGTTAATGCGTTGATTGTCAATAATCCTAGCGACGGAGGGCAGTCTATTAATATATAGTCAAATTTATTCTTTAATGGCACTAATATATCCTTTAGTAGATACTCTCTCCCTGGCTCCGAGCTAAGCTCAATTTCAGCCGCAGAAAGATCCAAAGAAGAAGGTAATACATATAAATTAGTTCTATATTCGATTGGGTGTACCATTTTTTGACCCTTCAAATTTTCGTATATAGAAATTTCAACATTTTTTATTCCAAGACTCTGGGTTAAATTTGCTTGAGGGTCAAGGTCTACTAAAAGAACTCTTTTTCCCTTATTGGCTAACGCCGCTCCAATATTTATGGTTGAAGTGGTTTTACCTACCCCCCCTTTGTGATTGCTTATTGCGTAAATCATTTGATTCTCTTTTAAAAGGTTACTAGTAATATAAAAATACGTATGCTCAAAAATATAGAAACATATACGACAAATAATATGGGAATATTATCTTATTTCAACTTATTTCAGAATAGTTTAAAAAAATAATAAGCAAATGTTACTCACGCGCAAAGTTCAGCTATCAACCGTTGAGCGGGGTGTGTATTCCTATATTACTATGCATATATTCTACCATATGCATAGTAATATACCAAACTTTAACCGCAAATGCTTTTAAATTATTTTAAAGTATAAAACTTATAAGTTATAACCCAAGAAGCATATGATTGACTAACTTGGTTAGCGCTATATTGTATATCATCCTCACGAATAATACTTCTGCTGAGCATAAGTATTACTATATTATAATATTACCGTATTACTATGCATACATATTATAACACTCGAAAATTATAACATTAAGCTCTTTCGGGTTGCTTTTTATCGTATGTTTAGAGTTATATGTCTATAAACATATAATAATAAAAGCAGTCAGTAATATAAGCACAAATATTACTTTGTATTCATTGAAGTATAAATATAACAATAGATATAAGTTTAAATGGAGGCTAAATACATTTATATAACTCTACTTGAAATAAATTGTTGTCCTATGTGGGCTTAAAAGGATATTTGGGTTATGTGCTATGAAGTCAATATGGTTTTAAACCTTATGTTACCATATTACCAAAAACATATAATACCAAATTACTGTATTACTATATTATCAGGAACTAATATTATTAGTAAGTTTGTATGTTGGCATCATAAGGAGTATATTTTTGGATATTTAAGGAATATTATTAAAGTATAAATTCAATCAAAGACTCACAAATTGCTTTCCAGGTTTCATAAAAACTCCATGCGGCAAGAGTAAATAGGGCGATGAGCGATATATACATTATAAATCTACTGAGTGTACTACGCTTCTTCTTATCTTCATGCGTATAATATCTCATATTTACCTTCTATACTTTAAATTGTGCCAATTCTTGATAAAGGCTTGAACTATTTTAGGATTCTTGATTATAACTGTAGATACAACCCCTTCTCATCTACAATCAATACCTTGTTGTGAGCTATTCCTGGAACATGACAAACATCTACATCGATACCATTATCTATTAGCTGCTTTACTCTTGAGCCTCGGCTGGTAAGACTGGTTCGATCTATAAGGACGTGTACCGAGAGGCCACGATTGTATGCTTTAATAAGAGCATCTGTTATCTCTTGTGAAGTAAAAGAGTACGCTTGGACATGAATAGTGCGCTCTGCATTATTGATGAGTTCAATCAATAATTTTACGCACCCTTGCGGCGGAGTAAAGCATGCAATAGGTTCATCATAGATTTTATTCGTAGTACAACTCGCAGTACTATGGGATATTGTAGTACAAGAGGAAAGAGATGAAGAGTAAAGAGTCAATATTAGAATAATTAACCCTACAAAGAGTTTTTTGTAAGTGCGGTGGCACTGTCAACTAAAGTTTAAAACAAAATAAATATATTGTAAATTTATAGTTATAATATATTTATTTGAGGGGGAGTATGTTTAGTTATAAGAGGCATAGATATCCGGTAGAAGTTATCAAGTACGCTGTAATGTTATACTACAGATTCTCATTAAGCCTTCGTTATATAGTAGAGATGCTGGCTTATAGGGGAATTGATGTAAGCCAATCTATAAGGAAATGGACGAACAAGTTTGGGCCTACCTTTGCAAGTAACATCTCTAAGAAGAGGCTGTGGAAGCCTGGGGATAAGTGGCACTTGGATGAGGTTAGGATTGTAATGAAGGGGGAAGTATATTGGTTATGGCGTGCCATTGATCAGGATAATAATGAGCTAGACATTTTATTACAGAAGAGAAGAAACGCTGTTTCTGCTAAGCGTTTTTTCAAGAGAATATTAAAGATATATGGTTTAACTCCTCGGGTAATAGTTACTGATAAGCTAAGGAGCTATAAGGCTGCCAAGCGAGTAGTTCTTAAATCTACCGAGCACCGATGTCATAAGGTTTTGAATAATAGGATAGAGAATTCACATCAAATGACAAGAGTTAGGGAACGACAGATGCGTAGGTTTAAATCTCCGGGCCAGGCTCAGAAGTTTTTATCTATTGCTGGTCGGTTTTTGAATTTGCTAAAAGTCCCTAGAACAAAGTATGCACCGTATCTATACAGGAAAAAGTTAAAAGACGCATTTGCTTGCTTCAATTCTGCGGCTTCCTATGAAATTGCCGCATAAAGTTTTGGTAAAACCGCTACTAAAATCATAATCCTAAAAAGTAAACGACTTAAGTTGACAGTGCCGGGCTAAGAGCTATGCTAAAGAAGCACAAATACTTTTAAGTCCCGAAGATAAGAAGAAATATAAAGGAAGAAAATGGAACCAAATTAAAGGTATAAGCCAAGGAGAGTTAGAAGAGATAAAGGCTGAAGCGTTACGGTCTAATGCGCCTGTGAAACATAAGATAATCAATAATGAGCAATCACAAGAGACTTCGGGTATCCCTTCACCCCCTCCACTTCCGCCGCCATTGC
This sequence comes from Rickettsiaceae bacterium, assembly GCA_029266475.1. Taxonomy (GTDB): domain Bacteria; phylum Pseudomonadota; class Alphaproteobacteria; order Rickettsiales; family Rickettsiaceae; genus JAJFBM01. Next base: position 59,995 of record JAQSWU010000002.1, read on the forward strand.
TTTCTAATATAGGTTCGATAAAAGCTTCTGTTAAACCTCATATTTGTTATAGGGGTTCATTTGCTACTAAGCTTAGCCCTCTCAACGCTAGTAACAATAATGCACTTTCAAAATCAAGCACTAAGAGATCTGCATCAATACATTGGTATAATTCAAAGATGTATTATTTAGATGTTAATGTAGAACCTATAGATCAAAAGAGTAGTATCAGCCCTTTATCCTCCTTCGAGAACAAGGAAAGCCAACTTATTTTCAGGGAGAACCTTAAAGTTACTTCTGAACCACAAGCAGAGAAGCCTATTGATAAAAGCATTGCTGAAGGAAATTCGTATAAGGGAAATGAATTATTTTCCAATGAAGGTAAAAAAATAGAAGAACAAATGTTAAAGGCTCAAGGGGAAGGCATTTCAGAAACATCTAATGCCGAGCCACTTTTGGCAGAGTATGAGGAGGCGAATCCTTTAAATGAATCGGTTGTTATAAATTATATAACAGATCCTAATATCGGTTCTGCAATTTCCTTAGATCATAGTACTAGGGTAATACAAAATAATGGTGTTGCTTTAGAAACTTCACTAAAAAATTCACTGAAAACCCCAGAACAGCAAATACAAAATATCTCTAATACAGCTGCTATTATGTTTACTCAGCTTAATAATTTATCTCTAACAAATTTCCTTTATTCGGTAATAGGTGAAAGGTTTAAATGCTTTCTAGAGAATCAAAACTTAGATACAGGAAGGGCTACTGGCGATGGGTTTCTTAGATCATTCAATATTTGGCTGAAAGGATTTTGTGGCCGTTTTAAGCAAAAATTTACTAGTAACTATAATTTTTTCAATTACAAAGAAAAGCATTCTGGTGTCGTTATTGGCATGGATAATTATATTAATGATAACAATGTATTGGGCTTTGCTTATTCGAATGTTAAGTCCAATTCTATTAATAACTCTGATAGACCGAATATAAGCCAAATTTCCACTAATAGATTTTCTTTTTACTGGATATATAATATCACTGAGGAAATATTTTCAAATAGCTTAGTTAGTTACGGTGGAATAGTAGCTGAATCTCCAACAATAGATAGATTCAGGATTAAAGGTGTTGATTTTTCTTTTAAAGAAACTATAGGTTACGAATTAAGATTGAGCGAAGGTATTGCGCTTATACCTATTATTGGCGTTTCGTATGATTAAATTAGGCTTGGCAGGAATTATTTAACTGTTGCTAATAGAGATTACGAGTTATCGAGGGTAAACCAAAAAAGGTTAAGCGTCATTAGAGAAATAAATTTATCTAAAACTTTCCGAATAAATGATTATTTACTAATACCGAACATCATTGCTGGTATAGAACATATAATTAGTAAAAAGCATAATTCATATACTATAAAATCTCTTAATGAAGTTACCATTAGTGCAGCAGTAGGGGAGAATAAGTCACCAAATACTTATTATAAGCTTGGAGGGGGATTAAGGCTTGGTGGAAACAACATTGAAATTATTTTAATTACTATTTATATAGCAGTAAAGGCTTTATATCGCATAATGCTGCCTTAAAGCTAGGAATACGCTTCTAAAGTATTACCTTAGAGGAGACCATTGAGCAATGGATCTGGAAATATATTGAGTTCAGCAAAGCACTAATAAAATTTAATTCTTGCAAGACGTTAAAAAATGATTATACTTAGAAAAACTTTTATGAGTATCGGTTAAATAAATTTTCATACTTGACTAGCCGTTATCTCTATCAGCCAAAATATTGAGGAGGCATCATTATGGATCACATACAACAAATAAATTATTTATCAATTTTTATAGCTTCGCTGATACCTTTTGCGCTTGGGGGTGTATGGTATTCTCCTATGGTTTTAGGAGATATTTGGAGAAAAGAAGTTTGTACTGATAGGCTTGAGGCAAGTCAGACCCATAGTTCCGCTGTATATTTAATTTCTTGGGTTTTATCTTTTATCACAGCTACAGCATTTGCTTTATATTTAGGCGAAAGTCCTACCCCAGAATTTGCTGTTAAGCAAGGTTTATTTATAGGTTGCTTTTTCGTTGCAACTTGTTTTGGGGTTAATTACTTATTTACTAAGAGGAGCTTTAAACTGTTCTTAATTGATAGTCTATATTACATAACGCAATTCGTCCTTTATGGTTTAATTATAAGTGTTATGCATGCATAATAAATGCAATACATAGGGCCTAATAATAACGCTTAAAGAATAAATGAACTTTCGAAGAATAGTGAATAATGATAGTAAGCTCAAGGAAATTTTCTTAGAATGGTAGTCGTAATCTTAATCCAGCACTGAGGGTAATTTATGGCAAGGCCATATAGCTATGATTTAAGAGTAAAGGCGATTGATTGGATATAATCTGGAAAATCAATTACGAATGCTTCAAAACTATTAAAAGTAAACTGCACGACTATAACTTATTGGATTAAAAGGAAGGAGGAAACCGAGGATGATAGGGTATCTGCCGGATGCTATATGGGTCATTATAATAAAGTCCATGGTTTAAGCGAGAGTAGAGAGTTTGCTGAAAAGCATAAAGATTGAGCTTTAAAAGAAATGGCTGAAACCTGGGGTAACATTAGTTACTTCACGGTACATCGTATTTTTATAAAAAGTTGGTTTTAGCAAACAGCGCTCTATCCCTGTTGATAAAAGTAGGAAAGAAGGTATTCAATTTTATTAAACAAGTGACCGGTTTAAAGACACTGGAACAAGGTTCTGTAAGGTAATAAACATTAATGGAACATTTTATAGTGTTATGCTGGGAAGGTATGAAAAAACACTTATTGAGTATATAAAATGTTTGAAAATTTTAAGCGATAACGGTGTGTATTTTATAAGTCGATATAAAGCAGACACTAATATATACGATTTAGGAGGACAACAATTAGATTTACTTAAAATATTGGAAAAAGCTTCAAGTTAACAGGGTGATATTTCACTTGGTAAAGTAGCACGCTTGTCGGTAAGAATCGTTTGTTATAGGCTTTCAAAGGAACAGTCGCAAGCAAGAAGAAGGAAAGCAAACTTACTAGCTAAATCTCGTAAATATAACTCTTCTAAGCGTAATAGGAGCCTACTTGATTGGAAAATTTTTATTACCAATGTTCCTTCAAGTAAAATTTCTCTTGAGCATATAGCTTCAGTTTATAGAACAAGATTGCAAATTGGATTATTATTTAAATCTGATAAAAGCCGAATTGGAATAGAAACACTAAAAGGCACAACAAATAACTCTTCTAGAGTATTATGCGAGCTCTATGCTAAATTGTGCGGTATAGTTTTCTTCCACGCAATATCAAATTGCTTAGGTACACGACTATCTAATGAGCTTAGCGTTATCAAAGCATTCTTGGAATCAAAAAGACGAAAAAAAATCAGCAAGTAGTTTGAATTTATTCTTACAACACTTGCTTATAGCTTGGTCAAAGTTCTGCTTAAAAGACAAATATAGAAAAAATAAAAATATACCTTGCATAGTTTAAAGTTTTTACAAGACCTCTTAACTTAACGCATATGATTCGCTAAATATTATCAGAGAAGCAGCAAGAACTACAAGCAAAAGATAAGGATATATATGCAGTAGGAGGCCAAATTTTTTACTTGCGACTATTGTCCTTCAAAGGACCAGTACAATGCTATGCTACAGGAGTTCATGCATATAAAGGAGCAAGCGAAAGTGTTTCAAAATATCCTCCCTGGTATAGCGTCCCATGTAAGGTATGATGTAATTAGGAATTATCTAATTGCTATAACTACCCCAAAGCCAAAGGATTATGCAAAACTTATAGGGGCAGGGGATATTACAGAATTTTCTCTAAAGTGATACGGTACTATTAGGTTAGCCTCAGGGGGAACGTAAAAATATTGGTGTAAGTTGTTTGATTTGTCTATATTAATCGGGATAGTATATGGAAGGATATTCTAACTTTTTAGCAATGTTTAAGCTAGTAGTTAATTCGGAGTTTTTTCAGAATATAGGAAAGCGTGAGTAAAAGACACCCTAATATTTTAGTATAACTTAACAAAAATGCTTGTAAAAATAAATTTCTGTAATTAGATTACTAACAAAATATACTGTTATTAAAAGGTTTTTTTATGGTATTAAAATGGAGCCTAGATAATTCGATTTTATTCACATTTATATTAATCAATTTAGTGATAGGTATATCTACAGGCAAGGGAATAAAAGATATTAGAGAGTACGCAGTAGGAAATCGTGAGTTTTCTAATCCCACTATAGCTGCCACAATTATCGCCACTTGGATTGCAGGTAGCAGTTTTGTAATGACAGTATCTGAAGTTTATAATAAGGGTTTATATTTTATTATACCAGGATTAAGTGATGGGCTATCTTTCTTTTTAATTGCTTATTTTATAGCGCCTCGAATGGGTAAGTTTCTAGGAAAGCTCTCTGTAGCAGAAGTAATGGGAGGCTTATATGGCAAAGAGATAAGAACGATTACAGCTATATCTGGGATATTTCCGGCAATAGGTAATGTAGCAATCCAATTTACTACAATAGGTTTATTGCTTAGTAATATCTCTGGTAGCTCAAGCATTTTAATAATATTAATTAGTAGTATAATAATAATTGTATATTCGACATTAGGAGGAATTAGAGCAGTCACTTTCACCGATATCATCCAATTCTTCGCTTTTGGCGTGATTCTTCCTATGGTTGCGCTGTTAATTTGGAATAAAAGCAATCCTAAAGATTTGCTTAACATATTATCCAACAGTCCTTTATTTGATTACAAAGAGTTTTTTAATTACAGAAATCCAAGTTTCATAAGCACCTTTACATTGTTCTTTTTCTTTCTTATTCCCGGTCTTGATCCTGCTATTTTCCAAAGGATCTTAATGTGTAAAAATGTATCCCAGATTGCCCGCGCATTTAACATTGCTGGCTGGTTTATTATTGTGTTGCAAACAGTAATAATATCTTCAATTGGTATTTTACTTCTTGCGAATAGCGACAAAATCTTAAATGCTGAAAATTTGATAACATATATCTCAGATAATTATCTATATATAGGTTTTAAGGGTTTTTTCATGGTCGGCATTACTGCTATGGTGATGTCAACTGCGGATTCATATTTAAATTCATCTGCAGTCCTACTCTCCTACGACCTTTGTAAAACCTTTGGCGTCAATCTATCAGAAAAAAACGAGCTTCAACTGGCACGTGCATCTTCACTACTCATTGGTATATGCGCCCTAGGATTAAGCTTATATTCAAAAAATTTATTGAATCTTATTTTACATAGTTATAGTTTCTACATGCCTATAGTATCTGTTCCTCTACTCCTGGCTATATTCGGGTTCCGAATCTCAAGCAAAGCTGTTTTTATAGGTATGGTCGCAGGTTTCATTACTGTGATAACTCTTAAATTATATCCATATGTAGATAGCTTGATTCCAGGAATGCTAGCAAACTTTGTTTTTCTGTTTATATCACATTATCTATTAAGTGAAGAAAGTGGCTGGGTTGTTGGAGAAAATATACGCTTTAATGCTTTAACGTACAGGTGCAAAGAAAAAGTATTTCTTTTCATCGACTATTTAAGGAGCTTCAGTGGTAAACAATTTTTAGAAGATAATAAACCTAAAGAGGTTTATATTTTAATATATTTTGGAATATTCTCAATAATTACAACCTTTTCTAATGCCTACTCTATGCCTAGTGCCCTTTATGAAGTAAATAATAATTTATTGAATATTATTTACCTTTCTATGTCGATAGTTTCGGTAAGTTTTATAATTTATCCAGTTTGGCTTCAACAATACGAAAATAATCTTCTAATCTCCATATATTGGGGTCTTTCTCTTATTTATTATATTTTCGTAAACGCATTATTAGTTCTTATGAGTAACTATAATTCTTTACAATTTACTGTTCTAATGTCATGCTTAGTCACCGTATCTTTGCTCCTTCGGTGGCAGGTATCTTTGCTTATATTAGTTATAGGAATTTCCCTGAGTATAAAGTTCTACCAACTGTGCATAGTGACTTCGTATGAAACACTAAATACCATTAAACTAGAGTTCAAAATAATTTATTCCTTACTTTTGTTTAGCACTGTTTTGATTGCCTTTATTAAGCCAAAACAGCAGAGCGAACAAAAATCAGAGTTAATCAGAGAAAGCTTAAAACAGGAGAATAATAAGAAAATGTTAGATCTTATTAAAATTTCGCATTATCGTGAAGAGTTTTTTAATCGACTTAACAGTGATTGCATCAATGTTTTTAAGTCAATGTTTGACGAAATTTTCCAGCTAGAAAAAGAATTAAAGAGCTCTAGAAATAAAAACATTAAAAGCAGACAAGTTAATCTAATGATTGATATTGCTGAGAAGCTTAAATCGGGAGCAGAATACTTAGAAGAAGTAATTTGGGAGGTAAAGACTAAGATAAAACCTAATGTATTAAGAGTAAATCTAAAAAAGTTTTTTTATGAAATATCGAAAGAGTTAAGGGTATTATACGTACCCGGCCATATGAATTTCTTTATCGATATTAAAACTAATTTAGAAAGCATAGAAATTGATCCAAACTTAATAAAAAAAGTTCTTTTCGTTTGTATTGACCAAGGACTTAATAGTATTAGTACAGATATTGTAGAGATTATCATTGAGGATCGTATGATAGAATATACAGCCTCTCATAAAAGCCATCTTAAGTTAATTAGAGATGCTGTAAAGATTCGCTTAACCTTCGAAAGCCCCAATCACTCTATATTTGAGAATAATCAGATCTTGGAAAAATGTAAGCAGATAATTGCTACCAGTATTGATTTTATAGAAGCGAATAAGATACTTGTTGCGCATTATGGAGAAATTGAGGCTACATTAGATGATAGGAATAATCTTACTTATATCATCTCTATTCCGAGTAACCTTACGCATATTAGGCCTAAAAAGATGAATCTACCGGATGATCAAATTGAAAGCTTATATAGCGCCAAGGATCTTATAAGAGCAATAATGGTAGATACAGCTAGGAAGCTAATAAAAGTTGGAATTGATTATAACCATATTGTTGAAATAACGAATTTAACTTTTGAAGAGATACGACAATTAGAGGCTTAAGATTCGATTAGCCAGCGCTTCTAACTCTTGTTTAACATTATTAAGACTAACTTTTTCTGCTAAAGGAACATAAATCTCCAATGTCTCTTGAGCAATTCTTTTTTGCTTTTCAAGAGATTTTATATATTTTAAAGTACGCATATTATGTAGGCGATCGATAACTTTGATGGTTATTGATTCCTTCTTTATCTGACAATTTTCGTTAATCTTATTTATAGTCTCCCGCTTCGATAATTGATAATTTACTGTGATTTTTGTAACAGAATCAACTAACTGCGAAACTTTCTTGCCAAATATAAATTCTATCTGTTTTAAAGAAACTCTAGTATCTTCTACAACATCATGCAGTAAAGCTGCAATAATAGTATCATTATCAATGTAAAAATCCGTAATCATATAAGCAACTTCAATCGGATGGTTATAAAATGGTTCTCCTGAGTGCCTTCTTTGTAAGCCATGATGGTTTTTGATAAAATTAATAGTATATTCTATAAGGGGAATATTGATCTTATATTCCTTTCCAATATTATTTAGACGCTTCAATAACAATTTTTCAGCGCTTGTCACCATAATTATATTAGCATCTTTAACAATTTTTAGTGTGCTTTAAATCTACAACAAATTTACCCTAAACTGATTCATTCCCTCTAATCCTGTTGCATATGAACTAAAATTATTATACTTAAAACAGTTTATTTTATGCTTTTATATATCTAATAATCATTATTGCTGACTACTCTGTCTGCAACGAAGCAGTAAATTAGCATACATCTATTTTAATATATTAGTATATAATTAAATCAAATTCAACTCGTTCAAAGTTAATAGTTAAGCAGAAAATATGGTACGGCGCTGTTGCAAAATTTTTGTGAGATGTAATTTTAGTAAGAAAGTGGAGATTTTTAACAGGCGAGGAAGTTATCGGTGATGATACGGATTTCACCTGGCGCTGTTGCAAATTTTTTAGTTTAGGGATAATTTTAACTTGAACTAAATTTGAAGCAGGTATTTATGTCAATATTCAAGGGACGTCATTTTACTTATGAAGTAATAATTTGGGCTGTGAGGTGGTACTGTAAATATGGTATAAGTTATCGTGACCTTGAAGAGATGTTGTTAGAGCGTGGAGTAAATGTTGACCATTTAACTATTTACCGGTGGGTACAGATTTACGCGCCAAAGATGCTTGAGAAGCTTAAGTGGTATTGGAAGCCTACAATCGGTTACAGCTGGAGAGTCGATGAGAGTGTGCCGTAGCAAGCGGTGTATAAGATGGAAGTAGGTCTTCCGTAGTCGGCTTACAGGAACAGGCTACAAACCACTGTATGTGGCGTTTGTTAAGAGCAAGGGTCATGAGCGTTACAGAAAAGGTACTACTAAAGTATCAGGTGAGGATTAAGAAGACGAACAACAGTGAACCATCGTTCAAGTGTCGAAACGTGTAAATGATGTCGAAACCAAGGATTTTCGTTGTCCTGGGATAAGCCTTGTGGAAACCTGTTTACTGACAAGGCGGCATCCGGCATAGAGGTGGCGTGATCTTAATCTAGGCTTATATATTGAACTACGGGAACCTGTTACTTTGATGTTAAGGGAGAAATCCAAGTAGCAATACTATAAGGATGAGAGTACCGATGCAAGGTGCTGGGGCGGACAAGCTTGTAGTAATGATGAAGTTGCTGTAATGGCAATGGAGTGAAGGAGCTTGGCCACTTAGGCTAACTGTAAACAGTCAACTTATATAAAGTTATTATAAGGAGGAACTTTTGCAGACAGCGAAATCTTTTAATATTGCAAAACAATTAGTTTTTGAAGCTTATAAAGAAGTTAAGGCTAATAAAGGTTCTGCAGGGATAGATGATGAATCTATAGAAGACTTTGAGAGGGATCTTAAGAACAATCTATACAAACTTTGGAATAGGCTTTCATCAGGTACATATTTTCCGTCAGCAGTTAAGACTGTAGCAATTCCTAAGAAGGACGGTGGTACTCGTATACTAGGTATACCTACTGTAACGGACAGAGTTGCTCAGATGGTGGTTAAGAAAGTACTTGAACCAAGGCTAGATCCAATATTCGTAGAGGATTCTTATGGATATCGATCTGGTAAATCTGCTCACGATGCAATAAAAGTGACAAGAAAAAGATGCTGGCAGTATGACTGGGTTGTTGAATTTGACATAAAAGGTCTTTTCGACAATATTGATCATAGTATGCTTCTGAAAGCACTTTATAAACATTGTAATTGTAAATGGATACTACTGTATGTTAAGAGGTGGCTTAGTGCTCCTATTCAGCAGACAGATGGTACGATACAAGCACGTGAGAAGGGAACACCGCAGGGAGGGGTAATAAGTCCATTACTGGCTAACTTATTTCTACATTATGCTTTTGATGTATGGGTAAAAAGAGAGTTACCAGGTATTAAATTCTGCCGATATGCAGATGATGGCTTATTACACTTTGATAGTTATCAACAAGCAAGTTATATACTGAACTGTATAACAGACAGGTTTAAGGCTTGCGGGTTAGAACTCCATCAAAAGAAATCTAAAATAATATATTGTAAGGATGCGAATCGCAAAGAGGAATACAAGGACATAAGTTTCGATTTTCTGGGCTACACTTTTAGGCCTAGAAGATGTATTGATAAGCTTGGTCGGCTTCACCCAAATTTTCTTCCTGCGATAAGCAAAACATCAAAGAAAGCTATTAATAGAAGCATTAGGAGTTGGCATATTCCATTGAAGAACGACAAGTCTATTGCTGAGCTTGCGAAGATGTTTAATCCAATTCTAGTAGGATGGTACAATTATTATGGATTATTTTATTCCTCAGCGCTTCAATATGTATGGTTTAACTTTAATAGATACCTTATTCAATGGATAAGGAGGAAGTTTAAGAGATTTGCTAGACATAAGAGAAGAGCATATGAGTATCTGCAAAGCTTAATAAGGGCGAACCCTTCTTTATTTATTCATTGGAAACTTATAAGGGGCAATTGAAAGATTAAGTGGTGGGAGCCGGATGAGCTGAGAAGTTCACGTCCGGTTCTAAGAGGGGCTGAGGGTGAGACTCCCTCAGTCTACTCACCCGTATATTAAGGTTAAAGGTGATTGGGCTTATCTTTATAGGGCAGTAGATAAGTATGGTAGCACCATTGACTTCTACCTATCAAGAACTCGTAATAGTAAGTCTGCTAAACTATTCTTAAGTAAAGCACTAAAATCCATTCCAGAATATGCACATCCAAGCTCTATCAATACGGATAAGAGCCCCACTTATGATATTGCAA
>JAQSWU010000062.1 GCA_029266475.1 Rickettsiaceae bacterium
CTACTATACAAGATAAAGATCCCACCGAAGAAAGAGCTAAGATATTAGACCAAATAAATTTATCCTATAAACAGGGTCTAAACTATTTTTTAGGAGAAGATTTTGATTTAGCGGAGAAAGAGTTTGTTAAAGTATTAAAGCCAGTATTAAGTAAGACTATAATGCAAAGCATATATGTAAGCGTAGAGGATTATAAGGAAGAAGTACTTAATGCAATGTATCACTTAGGTAAGATATACCTATCAAGTACCCAATACTTTAATAATTATGCTAAAGCAGCTGCGATATTTCAGTACAGCGCAGCATTTGCCGAAAAGTATAATGTTACCATTTATAAATCTGATGGGAATAAGATAGAATTGCAGAAGGAGGCTTATACTGTAGAGGCACATTTTCTTAACTCTATAGGTAGAGTAAGCGATACAAAATCTATTGAAGATAAAGTAGCAAAGTGTGCAAAAGAAATAGAAGAGTATAAGCAAGAGTTGTTAAACTTAAGGGCGGTTTGTAAGGAATGGCTTGTTGAGATAGATAATATAACTATTGAGAGGATTGCTGAAAGAGCGAGGGAGGTAGAGAAGCTATACAATTACTGTACAAGCTCTTTTGTGAGCAATTATTCTAGTAAAGAACAAAATCCAGGCTTAGTACAAAAAGTGATTCGAAGCTGTATTGTCCAATTAGGGCCAATTCCTACTGGATGTGAATATAGTTTTATAGCGCTAGGCTCGCTTGCTGGCGGAAGGATGACACCATGGTCAGATTTAGAGTTTGCTATACTAATCAATGAAGACAGAGAAGAGTATAAAGAATACTTTAAAAACTTAACGAAGCTTATGCATATCAAGGTAGTGAACCTAGGAGAGACTCCACTTAGAAGTATGGGTGTAGAAGCTTTAAATAACTTTAGATCTGCGAAAGAAGAAGATGACTGGTTTTGGGATGAAATGTTGCCAAATGGTTTCAGCTTTGACGGCCCTGATTGGCATGCTTGTAAGACGCCTCTCGGCAGACAAGGAGGATATAAAGCTAAGGAGAAACGCAAATTAGAGAATGGTACAGAGGAAGAGATCATAGTCGCTAAACCTGACTTTGAGCTTATTCTTACACCGAAACACTTGGCTGCCTTCCAAGCTGAACAGACTTCTAATGGTGGAAATATTAACTTAACTCAAGAAAGCTGGTTTAAGTCAGATATGTTCTTAGTGCAAGCCCTTAGGCTAGTTTCATTAATTGATGGAAGCCAAGATTTATTAAATAAATATCGATACGAAATAACCGAGGCTGCGGATAATAAAACAGTGAAAAGCAGAGCACTAGATAAACTCCAACAGGATTTAAGCCAATTTTCTTTGAAGTTAGGAGATAAAGAGGAAGGAAAGCTTATTGATGTTAAAAAGGATATATTTCGGATTGGCGATAGAATAATAGATGACTTAGCCTACTATTATGGAGTTGCAGCAAAGGGAGGCCAACCTGGTTTATCAGTGTGGCAAACCATAGATAGAATGGAAGAGTTAAAAATATTAAGCAAGGAAGGAGCCCAACACTTAAGAGAGGCAATAAGTATTGCAACTGAACTTAGGATTGCTACTTATTGTCATAATAAAGGGCAAAGTGAAAATGTGTCAACGTATGTTCCAGCGGTAGAACACTTAAGTGAGAAACTGAGAAAGCTGATATTAGAGGAAACGTTTTACATTAAGGAGACTAACATTTTGCATCGTTTTTATTATGTAATGCTAAAGGTGCAGCAGTTAGTGAAGCTTTTTCATTATTTATATCATAGGGAATATAGTACTTTATCCGAGTTAGTGCTTCAACGAGACGCTTTACTTGATGACAGTAACTATATTAAAGGAATGGTTCATGCAAGGTTCTTAGAATACGATAAAGCTATAAAAGAAATAGAGGATGCAAGGCAAAAGAAGCCAGAGGATTTAAGCTTATTTTATACTTTATTTGACCTTTATACCAGAGCTGGAAACATAAAAAAAGCAATTCTGTTAAGTGAGGAAATGACTGTCTTAGCAGAAACTACATATAAAGACAATAGAAATTACACTGATATTAGTGGTATATATAATAACATAGGGGAGGCGTATAACTACAAGGGAAATTATGAGCAAGCTATAAACTACCATAGACAAGCATTAGATATAAGGCTTAAAGCACATGAAAAAAGCCTTAATAACCCTGAGAGTGCTAGTAGTTATAATAATAGAGGTGCTTCTTACAATTATAAGGTAGACTTTGAACAAACTATAAACTACCACAAGAAAGTATTAGAGATAAAGCTTAGAATCATTGAAAATGGCCCTAATCAACCTGTTATTGCGCACAGTTATAATAATATAGGGGCTGTTTACAATGATGAGGGAGATTATGAACAAGCCATAAATTACTATAACCAAGCATTAGAGATACAACTTAAAGCCTATGAGCATAGGCCTAATCATCATCCTGATATTGCAATGAGTTATAATAATTTAGGCATTGCATACCGAGGTAAGGGAGATTATGAACAAGCCATAAACTACCATAGACAAGCATTAAAGATACGATGTAAAGCTTATGAACATATTCCTAATCATCCTGATATTGCGAAGAGTCATAATAGCTTAGGGATTGCATACAGGGACAAGGGGGATTATGATAAAGCAATAGAATATCATAACAAAGCATTAAAGATACAATTTAAAGCATATGAGCATAGCCCTGTCCATCCTAGTATTGCTCTCACTTATTACCACCTGGGGTGTGTATATAACTACAAGGAAAATTATGATAAAGCAATAGAATATCATAACAAAGCATTAGAGATACAACTTAAAGCATATGAGCACAGCCCTAATAATCCTAATACTGGGTTAATTTATAATAGTTTAGGGAATGCATATAGGAACAAGGGGGATCATGATAAAGCAATAGAATATTACAACAAAGCATTAGAGATACAACTTAAAGCATATGAGCACAGCCATGATCATCCTGATATTGCCATCACACATCACAGCTTAGGGAATGCATACAGTGAAAAAAGAGACTATGATAAAGCAATAGAATATTACAACAAAGCATTAGAGATACAACTTAAAGCATATGAGCACAGCCATGATCATCCTCATATTGCCATCACACATTACAGCTTAGGGATAGCATTTAGCGATAAAGGAGATTATGATCAAGCTATAAAGTACTATAAGAGTGCAATAGAGATACTAAGTAAAACCTATGAGCACAGCTTTAATCGTACACATATTGCTTGGAGCTATTATAAATTATCTCAATTATTTTCAAAGATAGGCAAATATCAAGAATCTTATGAGAATGCTACAAAAGCTTTTGAAATTTTTTCTAAGTATAGACATGAAAGTGAAATAGAAGATTTACAAATCATACAAAATTATGCTTTATCCCAGTTGGGTAATTTAGAGATTCTTAAAGGTAAACTTGAAAAGGCTAGAGACTTTTATAAAAAAATAAATGATAAATTGTATAATATAGATTTTAATTCTGTAAACTTTATCCAATTAATAAATAAACAATTAGAATTTGCTTACGACAATAATTATTTAGATGGAGCGGTAAATAGTCAGTTAGTATTAGTCAAAATTGATCCTCAGCTAAGGTTTGATAATCACTATCATAACTTAGCCTGCTTTTATAGCTGTAAGGGTGAAGTGCAGTTAGCAAACGAAACATTTATAAAGGCAATAAACCAAAAGTACTATCCAGTAAAAGCAAGTTTGTATGTAGACTATGCTCAGTTCTTAATATTAAATAAAAATGGCTTAAATAATGATGCTAAAGAAGCTTCTCATCATTTATACACTGCTCTAAACTCTGAAAGTGATGGGCATCTAACATATGGTAAATTAGATAAAAACTCTACTTGTAGTATTTTAAAGAGTATTATAGAAGAAAAGAATGGCACTATTGAGGTGGAGCCTAAGATACTTGCCTATTACTTATTGATTAAACATCCTCAATATATTGCAGGGAGCGATACCCTAGAAGATTATTTTAAAGATTTCGTTAGAGCTTGTGATAAACGATCTGACGAAATTTCCTTTAAGTTATTATCAGATGCCTACGAGTCCGTTGGGAAGGTAGAGTCTGGAATGGAATATTCTAAGTATGCTTCTTTATTATTAGTCATAGATGATATAATCGCAGGGAAGAAGACCTTAGAAAGCAGTTTAGGTGCAATAGATCCTGCATTCTTAGAAAGGCTCATTATGAAGCTACAAGATGCTGCACTGTTAGCGATATCGGAGGCAAGGTATAGCGATGCTGAATCGATTTATACTAAGCTTTTCCAAATGAATAATCACAAAATCATCGATGATTCCGATAAATTAAAAACAGCTATAAATGATCTAGCGACAGTTTATTTACTAGAGGATAATATTAAGGGATACTCTGATTTGAAGTCGCACTATAATATTCAGTTAAATATTGAACTAATAAAGATATCGAGTAAAGATCCAGCTATAGTATTAGAGTTGGATAACGTAATCACCAAACAGCTTCAATTGTATTCGATGCATAAAGACCTACAAAGCTCGATTAACCCTACTGAGGCAGTTTACCAAACTCAAGATGACACGAATCAATTCATAGAAGAGGAGTTACAATTAGCAATAGCGTTATCACTTCAGGGAATCACTAAAGAGAATATAAGCCAAAATTATTGACTCGATAAAATATATGAGACAATTAAATCTTTTATTGAGAGGCAATTCGGCTTAGACGTTTCAATTTGTTAAAAAACCATAGAAACCCTCTTCAATAAAATAACCTAGTACTTTATACATAAATTCTCGCAACACTACCCAAAGTAATAATAGAGCCGACATTTCTCAGAATCAATTTAATGATGTAATTACATTAATCTCTGTAAAAATAGGTTTCTTATCCACTCTAATATTTAATATTCTCTTCAAGGCGCGGTTTAAAATATTAAATGTTTCTAAAGAGTTGAATCCTTTGAAAGTTTGGACTTCTTCGGTGTGCTTGAGAGTATGTCTAAAAACCTTCTCAGAGTATAGTGCTGCGAATATGGAAATCCTTGCTTCTCTTGTGTATATTTTTAGAGGAATGAAAATTTTACATACTGTAATACAGTAGCTGATCAAGATATAAAGATTTTTCGTAACATTACCAATTTTTAGTGTTAGATATAAATATTTTTACGATGTCCTATCTTAATTATTACAATCTCATTACCATCGATTTCATATATAATTCGGTAATTTCCAAATCTGTATCTAT
>JAQSWU010000031.1 GCA_029266475.1 Rickettsiaceae bacterium
ACTAAGCAAAATGGAAGTCGGCATTAATTATGATATGGTTAAGAGAAATAAATTCACTTCTCACAACGGCTCTATCAAATTACGCGTAAACTTCTAATCATGTTTTAATAGATTTACTATAAAATCTTATTAATTTCATTAAGAGCGATCTCAGAAATGAGGTCGCTTTTTTTATTCTTAAGGCTTATGAATAAAAACCTCCCCCCTAAATAAACAAGCTTTGGACCGCTGCTACAAAAGTTTAAGTAAATATTTATTATATAAGTTATGAAAATTGTATATTAACTCTTGATATACAAAATATTATGAGCTACTAATTAAATTTGTAATATATTAATCATGAAATATGTTCAACCTTTAATATACTCGCAGAACAGTACAAATAGTCAAATGAAGTTTTGGAAGAATTCTTAAATGTTACTGAAGTAATATTCTATTAAGCTTTAGGAACTGAACCTAATTCAGGCTTTAATATATAGCACTATAAATTTTTTAATATTCAAATTCATATATTTAATATTGGGAGGTATTCATATATGCAGAATCGAATTGATATATTTAAGAAGAGTAGTACAAGTAAAGTAAAATTTATCATTGCCGCTTTAGCAGCAACATTTTTAGCCAGCAGCGTTTTTGCTACAGGAGATTTACCACCAACACAAGTGAACAATGGGGCAGCTGAAGATCAAAATGGAACAGGCGGGAATACTGAAGAATTTAACAGCTCATTTGGCAACAATACAGACAAAAATGATGAGACGCCTGGCGCCTCAACTAATTCTTCTGGAGTCGGGTCTAATGATTCAACAAATTTAGATCCCTTGAATCCACCAAGACCAATACACGAATTACCTGAAACTGCATCAAAAGCTTTTAAGACTTTCAAAAAGAGTACTTCAAAAGAACGAGTAGATGAAAATACTGAAGAATCTGGCAGCATATTTGGCAACAATACAGACAAAAATGATGAGCCGACTGGCGCCTCAACTAATTCTTCTGGAGTCGGGTCTAATGATTCAACAAATTTAGACCCCTTGAATCCACCAAGACCAACACACGAATTATCTGAAGCTGCATCAAAAGCTTTTAAGACTTTCAAAAAGAGTACTTCAAAAGAACGAGTAAATGATAATTCTAAATTCCAGAATCCAGAAGACACTCAAACTAAAAGCGATACCGAAAGTAAGGATACAACAGAAATTACCCCAGAAGATAAGCAAGTTAACCCTACCCCAAGCCCTGAAGAGCCAGAAGGAGGAGGCGAAGGTAAAAAGATAGCGGAAAATGACTCAGAAGGAAAGCCTGATAATCCTTTCCTAACTCCTGAAGAGCCAGAAGAAAAAGGCGGAGGTAAGAAGACAGCGGAAAATGATTCAGAAGGAAAGCCTGATAATCCTTTCCCAACTCCTGAAGAGCCAGAAGAAAAAGGCGGAGGTAAGAAGACAGCGGAAAATGACTCAGAAGGAAAGCATGATAATCCTTTCCCAACTCCTGAAGAGCCAGACGGAGGAGGCGGAGGTAAGAAGACAGCGGAAAATGACTCAGAAGGAAAGCCTGATAATCCTTTCCCAACTCCTGAAGAGCCAGACGGAGGAGACGAAGGTAAAAAGATAGCGGATAAAGCTACCCAAACTACGCCTCTTCAAACTAACGCTAACAACGAAGAACCTGAAGAAGATAGAAAAACATCTACAGATAATAAAGCTCAAAATGAAGATGACGCAGAAGTAATCAAGATTGTAGAGCAAAACGATAGAGATGAAAGTGATAAGCAGGAAGGTAAAAAAGGCAAAAATAATACATCCTATGGCGACAAAGATAAGTCCCATGATAAAACAAATTTTGTCAAATACAAAATCGAGGACTCTAAAAAGGATACCCCTCCTAAAGGCCTAACTGAAAAAGTGAAAGAAAAAGCCACGGAGATAGCGAATGCAGCTGTATCGGTCATTGATAAGATTAGTGAAGCTTCTTCTTTAGAGATTAGTTCCCGGATTGCTGCTACAGCAGAGCGAGCTGGGGGCGCTGCTGGAGAAGCCTTTAGCCAACCAGTAAATCTATGGTTAAAAGGCTTTATTAGTAAAGGCAAGCAGAAAGCTACTCAAAACTCCCTTGGATTCAAGACCAGTCATGGAGGAGGTATAATCGGTATTGACTCTATGTTTAATGACTATAACTTACTAGGATTTGCTTATTCGCATGTAAATATGAAGGCTAAGTACAGCAACTTCAATGCAAAAAGTCGAATGCATGCTAATATACTTACCGGCTATTTATCTAGTTACTTCACCGATACGATGTTTCTTAATAGCCAATTGAAATACGGTAAAGTTAGGCTCAAAAATAGCGGTGATAGCAAGATGAATACAAAAGGCGCTCTTTTTGGTATCCGTGAGGAACTTGGATTCGATATCAAGCTTGACAATGCTGTAGTGATGACTCCAACCATTGGCCTTGCATACGACGAAATCAAGCTAGGAAGGTTTCGAGAAAAAGGCACTAAAGAGGATGTTGAAGTTTCTGCTAAGCGTAACCGAAGGTTAAATGCTTTATTTGGAATCGATCTTGCAAAGGTTATCTATATGGAAGGCTCAAGCTTAGTCCCCCATCTCCATCTAGGTATAGAACACTCTATAAGTAACAAGGGTAAAACTATTAAAGTTACAACCCTAAATGAGACTGCAGATTCAGACATTTTGCCTCAAAAGAAAATCGGAAAAACAACTTACGTTGTTGGCGCAGGCCTAAAGCTGGTTTCATCAAGCAAAATGGAGGTTAGTTTAAATTATGATATGGTAATGAGAGATAAGTTCCGTTCTCATAACGGCTCTCTCAAGCTACGAATAAATTTCTAACTTTAACCAAACATATACCTTCTGTAAGTAGGGTATATGTTTGGACTCTAAGAAATCGGATTACTCAATTTGAATAAGCTTTTCACTTTGCATTATAAAAAGTTTAAGCTTTTGTGTTGATTTACTTTCGAGTACGTTTAATCAAAAGGAAGTAGGATTTATTCATCTATACCTAAAGAATCAGGCTCTTCTCCTAGCAATCCATTAAGGCTGAAGTTTTCGAATACATATTCTGTAGCGCTTCGAGTAAAATTGTTTAAGTCTTGAAGGGCTCCTTGCATAGCAGGGCTGTCATCGCCATGAGCATTCATAACTAATATAATATTTTGAATTCTTGTTAAAATATTATTGCTTAAAGCGCTATGATACTCCTGCTCAAATGTATCTTCGGCATTTTGTCTACACAATTCTAATAATCCTATAGCTTCAGATATAATTGCCTCAAAATCAAGAGGAGGTGTGTTTTGAGCATTGGTTTGATTCTGCGTATTTTGCGCGGAAGAAGTATTATCATTTGTAGTCATGGCTTATTTTTCCTTCATTATAGTTGATCTGGCTAACATATTACAGTTTTATGTCTTGTCAATGGATATTTAACACCAAGCAAATGTTAATACATTATCAATTTACAGAAGCTTAAAATTTCTTATATAGTTGGCGGGAGTTTACTTAATTTTAAATGCTAGGTAAGAAACTTAGCAAAGGCGTTAAAGTTACTTTACTTCTGGTTAAAACCATATATAATATTTATAAAATATAATCAAGAACAAACATGCAGCGTACTTATAATTGGACTAATTATGGTATATTCTATGTAGAAGCAAAAAAGATCGCTGATGCAAACAAAATTCCTATAGAAGATTTTAAATTAGCATTTGATACAGATAACGTAGAATTATTAAATCGACTACTTGAGTCAGCAGAGAATATTGAACATTTACCATTCAGAACCAAAAAAGAATCACGTGTGGCCATCCTCAGCCCCCTTGAATATGCGAGTTATAAAGGGGCTATTAATTGTATAAAGCACCTAATCGATCAGCATGTAATAGATATTGATTCCAAAGGTTTTTTCAGTCAGCCCTCAGTTCTGCAACAAGTATCTGCCCATGGCTGTGTTGAAGCAGTTTCCTACCTTATTGGAGCAGGAGCTGACATTGAGGCTAAAGATGCTAACGGTTATACTGCACTTTATTCTGCTGCACAGAATGGGCACAAAGCAATTGTTTCACTTCTCCTTAAGCATGGAGCAAAAGTTACTGCTGAAATTCCTATTCTTAAGTATGTAATTGCTATTGGGCGTGAAGAAGTTACGAATGCGGCAATTAATGGAAGCGACGGAAAACAGGAACAGGTAAGTGGAACAACAGATACGTCTATTTGGGGTATGCTCAAAGCTTCTATATATATAGATAATATCCTGGAAAATGGGCAGCCTGAAGCAATATATCTAACTCCAGAGATGGAAGAGATTGTATTAACGAGAGTGTATAACCGATTAACCGCTCTGCTCAAGGCGGACGAATTAAAGTTAGGAGAGCTAAAATCAACTTTGGAGGGTTATAAAATAAATCATCCTATAGTAGATAATGTTCTAGCTAAAGTAGATGAATTTGTAGAATATAATATTCTTGATATCGATGCACTAGTTGCCAGATTTTATGGGTTAAGCTTCCCCCAATCACTAAAAGATATTATCGAATTTTCAAACTTTCAAGGTGATAATACCCACGATTTTTGCAGAAAGCTTTTAAAAATTTACGACAATCATAAAGACGAGCCTAATGCAATTGCACATCTAGATAGGCTTAAAGCAATTTTTGAGAGTTACTTGTCAGATAAGAAATTTTATATAGTTAGCCATCCCGAGCATAATACTTCTGAGATCCCAAAAGAGATGCTACCTCTCATAAAGGAACTATTTTTAGATCTTTTGAAGCTAGAGGGCATGTATGAGCATCATGAAGAATTTGATAAAGCTCCACTATTGGAAGAGGCTATATTATTTTATAGTTTGCATCCTGATTACCAAACTCCAGGGAACCTTATGTACACTGCGAAAGCAGAAGGTATTTTCGATCTAATTTAGAATATAACAAAAAATCAAAAAGAACGCGCCCAAAGTAAAAAGATATCATTTTTACTAAGCGAGCATTATTAAACGCAGTAAAACTAGTTACTAAGGAAACCATGACATAAAATAATTTATTTGACGGGTTCACTGAGAGTAGTAAGATGCCAATTCTCTTGATAATGATAACTGCACTCCCTATCGTTGTCAAAAATTAAGATAAAAACCACTTAGCGGAAGGTAAACTCTATATTAGATTATTTATGGGTTTCAATATTAGTATCGATATAAATATATTTAATGAAAATATAACAAGATTAAAATATTTCTATAAAAAATTATATAACCTTGAAGCAAGTAGAAATCATTAGGTCCTACTACGGTTGACACTACAAAATATACTAGGACAATTGAATATTCATATATTTAACAGAAAAATATGGAGCACTATTAAAAAATTTTTTTGCAAAAAATGGGGGGGGTGGCAAAAATGACTACCTAAGGTTGAAATTTTGTAATATTGGTTAACGCATTAACTATTATTCCCTCTATTAGCTTTGACAACCCCAATATTGTTTCCATACTTGATCGCCCTCAAGCAGCCTTAACCTTTGGCTTTGAGCATATCATTCATTACTTCCCTTTATATTCGTACACTGGAAGTATATATGAGTAATTGCTAGATAGATGGATAGCCCTTATATGAAGTATAAGAATTGCGTGGTAACTGTACGGCAGCAAGAGCTCAACTAAGTAACCATGGAGCATCAATATTTAAATATAATTCCTAGAGGACTAAAAGCTTGTTCTCTCTAATATAATCTTGTAAGTGGAGAAGATCATACCACATGGTTTTTTTCTGTAACGGCTGACGTAGTAGATAAGCTGGGTGGAACACCGCTGTAACAGGAATATCATTACTGAGATATGGATTTTTATATTGGTAATACTCCTTCCTTATTTTTGTAATTTGCACATGAGGTCCTATTAGGCTTGTGGCAGCGGTACTCCCAACAAGCACAATAAGCTTAGGGTTTATAAGAGCAATATGCTTCTCAACGAAAGGCCTACAAATTTCTATCTCTTGTTGAGTGGGTTGTCTATTACCTGGTGGGCGCCAGAATACAGTATTTGTAATATAGAAGTTTTCTTTACGAGAAAGCCCTATGGTAGCAAGCATTTTATCTAGTAGCTTACCACTGTCGCCACAGAAAGGTTTTCCTTCAGCATCCTCAGTTGCACCCGGTGCTTCTCCGATAAACAAAATGCTTGCATTAGTAACGCCCTCACCGAATACAGTATTAGTAGCCGTTTTCTTTAATTGACATCCTTCAAAATTATCTACCGCGGCTCTAAGATCCTCTAATGTTTGTACTTGGTCGGCTAGAACACGCGCCTCTGCAGTCGCTTTAAAAGGTGATTCTAAGCTAAAATTAATATTTTTTTGTATAGAATTTACTGGGTTATCCTTATCGTTACCCGCCTTAACTTCAGCAATAACCTTACGCTTAGTAGCTTTCCTAGGTTTAATCTCTTCTTTAAGGTCATTTGCAGTGACGTCATCGATTCCCATTTCGCTATACCAACTTATTAAGTTATATAAGTTATTCTTCTCAATTAGCATTTAAATTGATATAATTTATTTTTTATTACAAAGATGCATTTATGTTTGAGAATAATTATACATTTATTATTTTGGAAAATCTAGCGAATTATAGGCTGGACAAAGCCCTTGCTGAAATTAGCGAACTATCAAGAACAAAATTAAAGGAATATATAGAGAATGGTTTTGTGAGAGTGGATAACAAAACTGTTAATGATACAAATTATAAGGTTAAAGCTGGCCAACTGGTTAATATAAATATTCCCCCTACACCGGCAACCAATATGGATCCCTTCGAGCTAAAACTGGATATAAGATATGAAGATGAGCATTTACTGGTATTAAATAAGCCTGCCGGGCTTACCGTACATCCAGGAGCAGGGAATTATAGTGATACACTTGCGAATGCTTTGATTTATCATTTTGGGAAAGAGCTTTCTAATATAGGCGGCACTGAACGACCAGGTATTGTGCACCGTTTAGATAAAGATACTACTGGTTTAATGGTGGTGGCTAAAAATAATATTGCTCACGCATCACTATCAGAACAAATTTCAAATAGAAATTTAAAGAGAATTTATAAAACGCTTGTATGGGGAGTGCCTTCTCCATTAGAGTCAAAAATAGCTACTAATATTGGGCGCTCAAGAAGCGATAGAACTAAAATGACAGTTCTTTCGATTGGAGGTAAAGAAGCTATAACGTTTTATAAAGTAGAGGAAATATTAGCTTCAGGACAATTATCTTTAGTAGAATGCAGATTACAGACGGGTAGAACACATCAAATTAGGGTACATATGAGCCATATTGGGCATTCAGTTGTAGGCGATCAAGTATACGGTCACAATCAACGTAAAATTACCAAATATTTTACCGGTGATCAACAACTTGCTCTTGAGAATTTCAAACGCCAAGCCCTTCATTCTGCTTATATTGCTTTCGATCACCCTATCAAAGGAAGTTTCCTAGAGTTCAGCAGTGATTTACCGGAGGATATGGATAAGCTAATTCATAAAATAAAGGAATGAATAATATATGAACCCACTTAGTAGAATAATGATTTTTGGTAGACCGGGAAGCGGCAAAACAACACTAGCAGTAGCCTTAAGCAGAGTATTACTTATGCCGGTTCACCATCTTGATAAATATTTCTTTGTAGATAATTGGGTTGAAAGGGATAAAGCTGAATTTATAGAGATTCAGCAACAGTTATTAAATCAAGACCAATGGATCATCGATGGAAATGCAACAAGATCCTTACATATGCGCTATCAAAAAGCAGATATAGTCATATATATGGTTTATCCAAGATTTACCTGCATTTGGAGAGTCATGAAAAGATTCTTTACAAAAGACTATAGCATTGATGACCGAGCTCCTAATTGTAAAGAGGGGATCTCTTTAAAATTACTCAGATACTTATGGGGTTTCGATAAGAGAGTAGCTGAAAAAATAGCATCCCTACGTGATGCATATCCTGATGTAAAGTTTTATAAAATTACCAATGATGAGGAGCTAAAGCAGGTTTGGTGTAAACTTACTTCGAGCGAAGAATATGTTATTCAGAGTAAAGATATTAATAAAAGTAAAGCTAAAAAATCTAATTTTATTCAGAAACTAAGTCCACTGGATACTGTTATCAACTCTTAAATATGAACTTATTGAGGTTGATTATTGTTTATACATTTGCAAGCGAGGCTGGCAGTAATATGTTCTATTATTTTAAAAAGTTAGATATGAGAACAAGTGGCGGGCACCCCAGAATACTGTTCCGTATCCAAGAAGCGCCACTTTATCTGGAGTTCCACACCGTAAACTTTCAAAGTGTTAAAAAGACATAAACTGTAAATTTCGCCTAATTTACCTTTTCTTAACCATCAGGTATCCAGCTACAAGAGCAGCGAGTGGTAAAGCCATTTTTACCTTATTAGAGTTCAGTAATGAATACATTTCTCCTACGGCTGGACCAATCTCTTTAAGCGCTACATCAAAAGCTGAATCTGCTACCTTTTTACGAGTATAGTAAGCGATCATTGAAGTTATTAAAGCCATAAAAAGACAAATTACTCCACTGATTAATGCTCCTACTGCCTTATAATAATCCATTACGTAAAAAAGATAGACAGCTACACTTATCCAAAATGCACCAATTATTACCAAACCGCTAACTAAAGTATGAAGCCTCATGTATGGCTTAGGGGGTACGCTTAAGTAATTATGCATTATAGGCATTAATAAGTTCATAAGCATGATCGTTACCTTTTTAAGATAGCTGCAAGCAACACTCCTGCACCGAATGCATAAAGAGTACTCATCATAGGCCTTCTTTTTATAGTATCTTCAATGCCATGAAAGTATTCTTTACCTTTCTCTACCCCTTGATCGCTCAAATCATTCATTTTAGAAATAAAGTCTCCAAATTGCTCTGCAACTACATCCTTTGAGTGAGTCTTTAATGTACTTAGTCTAGAAAGGACATTCTGAATATCGCTTTTCAAAGCCTTCACTTCATCTTGTATTTTATTATTGTTTGTAACTTGTCCGATATTTTCCATAGTTTCCTCCTTAATCTATGCATTTATTTTAGAAAAGTATGCAACAAAACGCTTTAAATCTCTAAGCGTTAACACGGATATATCTCCGAATACACACACTTTCTTCATGCTAGCATACGGTTTACCTAACAGTAAAGTTTTATTTACAACATTTTATAAAATTATTTTTCAAGATACATTTAATTCTTGACATATTTATCTTTTTTGTATCTAAGATAACGAACATTCTTAGCCTTATTAAAAATTTTTATATAATATTAATCAACTTAAGTTTATTTAATTATTCCATTTTCATGAAAGTTACAATTAATAATAATCTTAAAAAAATTATTGAATATAGATTAGCCCAATCTCTTTTAGCTCCGTTCAAAGCGGATCTTTTAAAGATAGTAAATATGTATTCCAATATAAAACTAATCGATTACATACTTAAATCTTCTAATAAAGTTGATCTTAGCCTTGGAGAATTTTCTATTATTAGTTATAGCTTGCAAGTTACCTCAAATAACATAAACTCTCTATCCCGAAAGTTCACAGGTTTAGAGGCAAATAATCTGCAACTCGATGAAGCTCTCGCACAAAAATTATTACAAGCATCATCTTTCTTTAAAAACATGATAGATACCTGTTTTCCTAACAAAAAAAATAATTCTTGGTTTAATAATGAAAGATTGACTACTGCCCATTGCAAAGATTTTTTGAAGTTTTATGAAACTAATAAGGGATTCTTAAATGAAAAATTCTTCGAAAAATCTCAATTAGAAAATTTATTATATAATATTAAAAATTTATTTAGTGAGCTGTTTGCTATTAACGATATAATGATTTTCGATATCGAAGGCCATATTATCTCTTATACTCAGATTACGGAGAAAGCTATAGAAATTAGTAAAATCAATCAAGCTCACTATAGTGATTTGATTTTAGCTCACAAGCAGGGTTTAATAATCGAACAAATCGCGCAAATCAGTGGATGCAGCAAAGATATATTTGAGTATACTTGTTGTCATAAATTGCTTATTCAAGCAGCGACGGAAGCATTCAAGCAATTTTTACAGTTTTATACTGGAGAAGAATGGGTAGTAACACAACATCTTATAGCATTACACCAACTTAAGGAACTTCGTAATAATATAGCTCATTCAGAGGATATAACAAAGGATTACCGAAGCCGGATAATGGAGGGTTATAGCCAGCTCCATCCCTATAATGGTGATAGTTTTCTATATGCAGCTTTAAGAAATTGTACAACGAAAATCATTTTTATCTTTCAGAATATTGATCAACCAGAAAATAGCCTTGATATTAGTTTGCAATCAAAGAATTTGATGCATGAAAATAGTTTAAATGATGTTTACAATAGCGAAAATCTTATAACTGGAGCTAAGAAAATTGGGAGAAAAAATTATAACCATAGCAAGTTATCTTCCTCTAATTCAGACGAAAAATTATTAGATTACTGTATTAAAGAAGTGCAACTTAAGAAAAGAACCTTTGAAATATCATCCGAGCTTAGTAATTATCTCCTTAACAGAGATAAAATATTTAAAATTCTTGAAAACTCTCATAAGAAGTTTTTACAACAGAAATCCTTAGCCATGAAATTTAAGGATATAAATCATTTTACTAATGGAGGTTTCTTCTATAATTCTTCTAAAGAGGAAACTAGTTCTCTTTATGAAATGTTCACCTTGTTAACACAAGATCCTAATGCACTTACCTATGTTGATAAGCCTGGAATTATAACCTCTTTCTTTAGAATGATGCTAATAGCGGATAACGGGCAACTACTCTTCAGATTATTGATCATCCGAGGTTTAAATATGGTACAGCTAAATAAAGCTGCCGGCAATATTTTCGAGTCTCTCATAAGCGCAAAACCTCAGAGACTAAACAATGAGGACCTTTTAACTTATAAAGCGATCTTAAGAAGCTTTGAGAAAACTCACTCTTCTCTTTTAAAAGAAACACTTGATAAACAAATTTATGCTTATGAGATTGATCAATACCAGAGATTAGAAGTTTATAACACATACGAGAGAAAGCTTACTCTTTTCTGTAAACCCGTAAAAGCAAATATAGTTTCTCTTACAGCGATTTATGGTAACATCG
Organism: Rickettsiaceae bacterium; assembly: GCA_029266475.1. Lineage (GTDB taxonomy): Bacteria > Pseudomonadota > Alphaproteobacteria > Rickettsiales > Rickettsiaceae > JAJFBM01. Next base: position 11,197 of record JAQSWU010000031.1, read on the forward strand.
AATTGTTTAAACTGTTAAATAGCTATGGTGGAGACGTAAATCAGTTATTCGAGTTTAACATATATATGACTTTAGGTGGCTCTTTGAAGCTTGTTAAAGAAAACGTATCCACGACTTTGTTAAACTACTATCTAGAATTATATAGGTATGATTATGCTCTTGCAGTTGTTGAAAGCGAAAGCTTTAAAGCAGAGTATAACAAGGAACTTATAACTATTGGAGAACTATTCAACAAGAAGTATTTAAAAAATTTAACAACCCTTGATTACGTAATAAATATTTTGATTAATAATCATGAGCTTATTCCGAGTGACTTTAGAACCCTATCGGAAATAGGAAAAATCATTCATCAAAAAGGCGGAGAGACCTCAAAAACCCTTATCTCACTTGGGCTAGTAAACCTACGCTCTTATAAAATTGCTCTAGAGAAAAAGTCTGGGTGGGTGACAAAAATCTTACTTGAAGAAAATGCTTATTTTATTGCAAGGGAAGCCTTACAAAAAAAGGAGTTTTCTATTATCGAGGATATAATTATTAAAGGCTTCAAAGCCACACTTACAGAGGCAGTAAAAAACGAAAAGCTAGAGGTTGATGATTATATAAGCTGCCAAAACTCACCTTTTGCTAAAGATTTTATTTTTGACAATCTGTCAGCCTCTAAAAAGGCCTTATTATTGAATAAGCAACTTAGTATGGATAACCAAATAGCAGTACAATATTTTATGGCAAAAGGAATACTGCAAGAAATAAAAGAGGCAACAGAATATAAATCCCTTCCTCCCCTTAACATTGCTATTTTGAGAAAGTCCACTTCAATGATTAAACTACTGCTTCTCCATGGAGAGAAACCTAGCAAAGCACAATATGAATTAGCAAAGAAAATCGGTGATGCAGAAATTATAGAAAGTATTGAGCGATCTTTAAATGGATATGATATCATAGCTGAGCTATCACCATCTTATGCTTATGCTGAGGGAGTTACAGGAAATGGTCAAGATTGTACTTTAGATAGTTTGGGGAATATCGAAGCTCACAACATTAATATCTCGTAATGTTATTTTGGTTTAATACAATATTTGATTATAATTGACCGGTATCACCTGCTACTGAGATGATACCACCCAAGTTAAATTAGCACCCTTCAATACACATAGCAATGCCCATGCCACCGCCAATACATAGTGTAGCGACGCCCTTTTTTGCTTTTCTTTTTTGCATTTCATGCACGAGCGTTACAAGCACCCTTGCTCCGCTTGCACCAATGGGATGACCTAGAGCAATAGCCCCGCCGTTAACATTGACTTTAGATATATCCCAACCAAGACCCTGGTTTACTGATATCGCCTGCGCTGCAAAAGCCTCATTTGCTTCAATTAAGTCTAAATCCTGGATGTTCCAATTCGCTTTATCAAGCGCTTTCTTTACTGCTGGTATAGGACCAGTACCCATTATACTTGGATCCACTCCTGCCTGTGCATAGGAGGTTAATCTGGCAAGTGGTTTAAGATTATAAGTCTTTAAAATCTCTTCACTAACAAGCATCACACAAGCAGCTCCATCATTGATTCCAGAAGCATTGCCTGCGGTCACGGTACCTTCTTTATCAAAGGCTGGACGAAGCTTTGCTAAGGTCTCAAGTGTAGTATCCGGGCGAATAAATTCATCTTTATCAAATATTACATCGCCTTTACGTGACTTTATCGTTATAGGTACAATCTCATCATTAAACTTACCTGAATTTTGCGCAGCAAAAGCTTTTTGTTGCGAGCCATATGCGAATTCATCTTGCATTTGGCGGTAAATATTAAATTTTTTAGCTATGTTTTCCGCCGTTATACCCATTGGAACATTTGAAAATGCGTCAGTTAGTCCATCATACTGCATCATATCAACAAGTGTCCCATTGCCCATCTTCACTCCAGTACGTACTAATGCTGCATGCATTGCGTTAGACATGCTTTCCTGCCCTCCTGCTATAACAACTTTACTATCCCCGTTCTGTATAGCTTGCATACCAAGTGCAACAGCTTTTAAGCCAGAGCCGCAGACGTGACTTACGCCATAAGCAGGTACCTCCATAGGTAATCCTGCGCTCATAGCAGACTGTCTTGCTGGATTCTGGCCAAGGCCTCCTACTAATACGTGACCAAGAATCACCTCTGAAATCTCACTTGGCACAACTTTAGTTTCCTCTATAAGCGCTTTAATAACCTCTGCTCCAAGACTTACCACAGATAAACTTGATAGGCCCCCTAAAAAAGATCCTATAGCTGTTCTCTTAGCCGATACGATATATACTGCTTTACTCATTTACCCCTCTTAACCAATTATCAATCTCTTTGTATAATCTATCTCTATGACGTCCTACAAAAAACCCAATATGACCTGAATTGATTTCTATAGACTTACAATTCATTAATTTAGAATATATTGCTCTAACTGCATTCGCTGCAACTATTTTATCCCTTAGCCCCAGTACAGAGAGCACAGGAATTTTAAGCTCTGTGGGATTAATACACTGATCTCCAATATACCATTTATTTTCCATAGTAACGTTCTTCTCAATAAACTCTATCATTAATTGGCTATAAGAAGGTTTACTTATATCTCTACCATTATATAACCACTTTTCAACAGCAAAATAAGTCTCTAAATTTTCGTTTTGCGATATATCGAAATCATGAAAGAATTTATTAAAAGATTTTTCAAGATTCATAAGGAAAAATAATATCTGCATGTAAGTTATAGGGACAGTAGATACAGTCTCAATTGCTCGCTCAATTTGTAGTGTTTTTAATAAGGATCTCAAAGCTTGGAGGTAGCTAAAATCCCATGGCGTCGCAAATAAAAGTAGGCTTTTTACGCGTTCGCCCAAAAGGGCAGCCGATGCAATTGCAAGATTACCTCCCAAACAATAACCTACTAAGTCAATTTTTTCCCCCCATTCATCATGTAAAAGCTGAGCAATATTCGTAGCTTCACTTGCATAATTGTTTAAGTTAAAATCTATACTCGGCTCCCTAGGCTCTCGCCAATTGATTAAATATACTCTACCAAGCTTACTTAAATAACCTACAAAGCTATTAACTCCGCCGATTAAAAATATATCAGCACTATTTATTAGTGATGGCACTAACAAGAATACTCTATCATTAACAGGAGAATTCAAATAATACTCAAGTTCATAAACGTCATTAGAGATTATTATTTTGGATTTTAGTTGTTCTCGTGAAGAAGATACGTGTTCATATTCATTATATAGATGGCAGTAATATTCAAAATTTTTAAATGCAGATTCAAGATCGATAAACATTAGAACTCTTTCTTAGCTGAGCTTTTACTAGTAACTTATGTGTTATTGTTGTAGACAACTAATTTTCTAGTATTAGTGTAAACCTACCGACGCTCTCACGTCTTTTAAATTTTCTACCATAAATAATTTCTTGAAGAAATTTATAAGAATTTATTTTGATAGAACGCAGGAAAGCTCAATTAATCCTTTATTAGAATTATAAAGAAAGAACAAATTGAACTTAAACTTCAATAAAAGCTTGGCCAGTTAGCTTAAGTATAAAATAATCGAAGCAACCTTGATTAGTCTATTTCACCTGGTAAGCTCAAACAATAACCTGCAGCTCTTACTGTTTTGATAAAAGGCATAGGGTCATTTGGCTCTTTTATGAGCGTACGTAATCTGTTTACATGCACATCGACTGTTCTTGGTTCGATAGAATAGTTAGCCCCCCAAACATAATCAATAATTTGCTGTCTAGAGAAAATTGTCTTCGGAGACTGAAGTAGCAGCTGTAAGATTTTAAACTCTGTAGGCCCTAAATGTATCTTCCTCACCCCTCTATAAACGGCAAATTTCGCAAGATCCATGCTTAAATCTTTGTACTTTATAATTTTATCTTGGAAAACCGGCTTAGATCTTCTCAGTAAAGATTTTATAGCAGTCATAAGCTCATTAGGAGTAAAAGGTCTATAGACATATTCATTTAAGCCGTTATCTATAGTCTTATAATTTTCAATTGACTCACCCTCATCTACAAGGAAGACAATTGGAGTATTAGAAGCACCAGATAATTTCCTTATCCTTACAGCCATTTCAAGCGCGGTTACTCCTTGTATACGGGAACTTATTATTATTACATTCGGCTTATTAACTACAGCGCTTTTAATTGCAGAGTCAGGATCCCCTGCTCTATGAACAGTAAACCAATATCTTTCAATTGTATTACTAACAGAAGTTCTCAAAACCTCATCCGTCTCAATAACTAATATTTTAGGTGGTAATTTATCAACCATTTTTCTACCAAGATCCTCAGGAATTTTACAAAAGAATTAATACTCTACCTTTGGTTATAACAAATCAATTTACGATTTTCAAGTATAATTTATTAATAGAAATCGATAAAAAGCATAAAAAATTCAATTGAAAATATTTTATTGCTAAAGTCATTGGCTTTTTATTGTTATTTTTTAATAAATATTTAACTAATCATCCGAATCTTACGTTCCTTTTAATAGTTAACTTATTATATTTTCATTAACATTATTGGTAGATTAAATCTACTTATCTTTTAATTGCAATATAAATTACTAAAACAAACTAAAAAATTCGTCTTGAACAAATTATAAATCTAAAGTAATTTATAATTGAACTTCGCTTATTTGTTTTTAATTAATTATAATTTATTTTCGTATTCCGCTAAGCATAATATCGAAGTTTAGTATATTTTTTATATCTTTTAATAGAGTTTTATCTGTCAATAGTAGCCAAAGTTTTTAGGAGCAGATATCATGGCGCATAAATTTGATCTTACACTTGTAATAATTTATTTAATAGTTACGATGCTAGTAGGTATTTGGAGTAGCCGAAAAGCCAAAACCCTAGAGGAGTATGCAGTCGGTAATCGTAATTTCCCTACTATTGTTCTAGTAATGACAATATGCGCTACTTGGTTAAGTGGAAGCGGTACTATCAATATCTCAGAGCAGGTTTTTAGAGTAGGTATTATCTATATCGTTATAACTTTTGCCCAATCGATCGGGCAATTGCTAGTAGCATATATTTTTGCGCCACGGCTTAAAGAATTCCAGCAAAAATGTATATCCGTTGGCGATGTTATGGCCTCCATTTATGGAAAGCCAAGTGGAATAATTTCAGGAATCGCTGGCTTAATACTTTCCGCTGGTTTCATAGCAGCTCAAATAAAAGCTATGAGCTTTGTATTATCTTACTTCCTAGGTATAAATAACCTTGCTGGGGTATTAATTAGCTCACTTATAACTGTTATGTATTCTGTTATTGGCGGGGTTAGAGCAGTCACCTATACGGACGTTGTGCAATTTATTGCCCTGACAGTTGCAATCCCAATGGTTTTAAATGTAGGCGTAGATATCATAGGCGGTTATAACGAATTAATAGCTAAAATACCGCCTCATATGCTGACTATAGAACTTTCGCATGAGAATATTATAAAATTCTTACCTTTAATGATCTATTTCACTATTCCAACCTTCAATCCTCCTTTAATGCAAAGGATGTTGATGGCAAGGAATATAGAACAAATTGCTGTAAGCTTCAAAATTACAGCCTTCGTCTTAATGGGATATCATTTGGTTGCGGGGCTAATTGGCCTTGTGGCATATGCTTTAAATCCTGAACTCACCTCTAATCACGCCATTATATTTATTATTGATCAATATTTACCAGTAGGGATGAAGGGAGTAGCAGTCATTGGCATGCTATCGGTAATTATGTCTACTGCTGACTCATACCTTAATGCCGGCGCGGTTTCATTCGTCCATGATTCAATAAAACCTTTGGTAAATATAAGCGAAAAGACCGAACTAGGATTATCAAAATTTATCACTCTAGTTATGGGGGTTGTAGCTATTTATATGGCTTTAAGTTTCGATAATCTTCTTGCTATTATACTTTTCTCACAACAATTCTGGGGACCAATAATTGCAATTCCTTTGATCTTTGGCTTATTAGGTTTCAGGACACGCCCAGCGGCTCTTTACACTGCGATGATTGCTGGAATGGCTTTGCATCTTCTTTGGAGATTATATGAACTTGATAGAGTTATAGGTATACCAAGCTTGATACCAGCATATGTTCTTAGTTCATTAACACTCTTTGGAACGAATGTTATTTTAAAGATGCTTCACAAAAACCAAAAAACAATTAGCATCAGTTAAATAGCTTACACATATTTAATAACCCCTTATTAGTTATATAAACTTAGTAAGGGGTATTTAGGTAAATGTATTGAACTTCTTTTACTCAAATCATGCCTGTAATATTTATAGCCAATTTGTTAATCGAATCATCATGTGCTTATAAGTCTACTACGGTGCCGCGCTCACCTGCGTTTGCTTAGGAAGTGGCCACTCGCTACCCCTCCCCCCTATTTTTTTCCTAAACTTTCGTGACGACTCGCTACCCCCCCTTTTTTTGAAGTATAATAGGCAGTTTTAAATTACTAAGGTTGATAATTATAAGAGCTGTTCAACCGTACCAGCCACCCCATTTATACTTAATTTTTCAAAATATTAACATCCGGTTCGCTTAGATATACCCTACGATTATTTATTATCACTTACAACACTTGTTAGCACGGTTGAAACTCCAAAGCCTTCTCCAACCGTTGTATAAGTATCCCAATACTTAAATAACTTAGTATAGAATTACCTTCTCGCTAAGTAGTTTTTACCGTGTTTTTAAGGATAGGTAGCGTAGAAAATCGTCATTACGAAAATTCGCTCTAGCGAATTTGAAGTAATCCAGCCAAACAAATCAACATACTATCAAGCTTTGCTTAATGACTGGCTTGCCCCGCTCACGTGCGTTCGCTTAGAAAGTGGCGACTTGCTACCCCTCCCCCCTATTTTTTTAAGTAAAGTAGGCAGGGGCAAAACATTAAGGTTGAAAATTATATGCTTCTTCAACCGTAGTAGCTGACATATTCCTGTTTTTATGTCTTAAAATTTAAGCATACGTTATGCTTTGATACATTATCCCCCCGGTTACTTTTTATAACACATTAGTACCGTTGAAATTTGAAAGGCTTTCTCAACCATACTAGCACACTTATTCCTACTTAAATTATGAAGATTTAAGCATCCGCCTCTCTTAGATATACCCCACGATTATTTCTTGTCACTTATAACACTTGTGAGTACGGTTGAAACACTAAAGCTCTTTTCAACTGTACGATAAGTTTATTCATACCTTTGAGCAATTTAATGTATGATAGGCTTTCCGCTAAGTAATTTTCAGTTGTTTTTGCAAGGGTTTGAGGCGCAGAAGATCGTCATTACGAAAATTGCCCTTGGGCAATTTGAAGTAATCCAGCCTTAACTAATCAATATCCCTAAGCGTCGCTTGATGACTGGTTTGCCGCGCTCACATGCGTTCGTTTAGTAAGTGACAAAGCGCTACCCCTCCCCCCCATTTTTTTCTAAACTTTCGTGACGACTCGCTACCCCCCCTTTTTTTGAAGTATTAAAAAGAAATTAATTTATTGTAAGGTTGAAACTTTACAGGCTTTTTCAACCGTGCTATAAGTTTATTCATCTTCGTGAATAATTTAATACAGAGTGGCCTCCCCGCTAAGTAGTTCTTACAAGCATGGAAGGTATAAAAAGTCGTCATGAAGTAATCCAGTTTGACCAATCATTATTCTATCAAGCTTTGCTTGATGACTGGACTGCTTCACTCATTGCATTTGTTTAGCAAGTGACAAGGCGCTACCCCCCCATTTTTTTCTAAATAGCCTCTCTGAAAATTACAGATTCCTAATTCTAGGCAAATTATCCTTATGAGTTTTAATAACATCGATAAACTGGCTAAGTGAGTCGATAATATCATCATTAGTGCCAGCCGGAAACGCCATAAGCTCCTGCAAAAATACATTAAGCCAAGCAGCCCCTTCAGCAATCACAATCCACCCAGATTCAAAGTAAGGAATTGTTGCTGCAAAGCGTGTTACCTTATCTCTCACAGGCTTATATTTCTTAATGTGAATATTGGTCTCAATTGCCAGATCTTGAATCAGCGATTGCCCACTAGCCTTATCTTCAATTATCACAAACTTTGGACGGTAAATAGCAGCTTGACTAATTATAGTTCTCTTCAGTTCGCTATATTCATATTTTGCCCGCAGCATATCTATCAGAAAATAACGATTCCCTTGCACCCCCCATGTGGTGCAAACTGTGTAATCACTCTGACAGGAAACTTTAATCGCCGTGTCCCAACTCTGTACAATATAGTCAAACTTGACTTGCTCATTAAAAAAACTAATATTTTCTTTTTTAAGTAGGCTTGATGCATTACTTATCGGTTCTTGTAAATATTGCGCAGCAAAATTATGGCTGCCTAACTCTTCTTGTATTAAGGCAAGCTCTTCAAGCTCCTCGCGCCCTGAATGCAGAACTTCACCAGGCACATAAAAATGTTGTTTGCCATTAACCTCATAGGCATATTCTTCCTGCGCAATTGCTGGTAGCTTCAGTTGCTTCCACCTTTTTGAGTTTGCAAGCAAATGGCCAGCAAGGTCCCCTTCATGCAACCTCTGCATCACAAGGATTATAGCCCCTTTGCTCTTATCATTCAAACGCGTGGCAAAAGTCTGTTCATACCAAGTATTCACCTTTTCTCGCTGTTTTTTCGAGTGAATATGGGTTGGGTTATGTGGGTCATCAATAATTAGGTAATCACCCCCTTCCCCTGTAATTGAACCACCAACTGAAACAGCAAACCTAAAGCCAAATTGAGTTGTTAAAAACTTGCTCTTAGTGTTATGTACCTCACTCAAGCTTGTTGCTGGAAACATCTCTTGGTACCAACTAGATTCCATTACTGCTCGACAGTCAAGCGAATGTTTAATACTTAGTACTTGCGAATAGCTTGCAACAATGATACGCAACGTTGGATTATGCCCAAGAAGCCAAGCTGGCCACGCTACACTCACACAAACAGACTTCAATGCCCTTGGCGGCATATTTATCATCAAACGCTTGATCTTACCTTCTTGCACTTCTGCAAGTTGCTCTGCAATTAAATCAATATGCCAATTAGATTTATACTCAATACCTGGATTGATAGTTTCAAAGTACTTACGGATGAAATTAGCAAAATTATGCTGCAATGCTGTCTGAAAGATCGGATGGTTTTTCATCATACTCACTTATCAATTTATTTACGTAGTTCTGAATCACTAACAGATCTCCTTTATCGTATTTTTTCTCTTCCCTCTCCTTTTGAGCCTCTATTTCTTTTTGCATTGCTTTTACTTGCTGCAGCACA
>JAQSWU010000063.1 GCA_029266475.1 Rickettsiaceae bacterium
CATATTGTTTCATGGCTAAGTTTTGAAAGTTTTGTTGCAAAGATATTTCTATTACTTAGCCTGCTTCTTTACAACCTTTTATCCATAACTCACGTTATTTTATAACAAAGACAATAGGTTCATTCCTTCTTTTTTAATTCCTTACGTCGAGCTGAGGTTAATATTAATACCTCTCGAGCAAATCTGCTATCTCGCTATGGCCAAGCTTATTTGCAATCAATGCTGGTGTTAGACCTCTCCAATATGGATTATCCTTTTGAGCTCCATTTTGAAGCAATAATTCAGTAATATCTCTGTGCCCATTGCCAGCAGCAATATGAATTGGCGCAGCACCAACTCCTGAACCCCCTAAAATTACGGGAACTTTTCCGATTCTATAAAAACTTTGAGTATACCCATCTGAAGCAATATCGCGCGGATCATACTCTATCGTTAGCACCTGAGCGTTTACATTTGCCCCTTTCTCTATTAAAAATTTACAGATGTCAAATTCCCCTCTTCCAGCAGCTATATGCAATAAAGAGCAATGATACTGATTGAATGAGTTAGCTTTACCGCCGAAGCCAATCATCTCCATCAAAGCCTGCAAATTGCTTTCTTCAACAGCATTTATTAAATCATATTTATTAATTTCAATATCAACTTTTCTCGCCCTTCCTTCAACTACTGCTTTATGGTAAGATCTTCTACTAATTACATCCATACTGCAGTACGTGAAAGTTGCATTCTGCATCTGCGCGTTATCGAAATTACAATTAATGAACGATACATCATTAAAGGAACTTTCGCCAAAATCAGCATCTGTGAAGTTAACTTTACGCATATAGCAGCTGTAGAAAGATGTTTTTTTAAAAATAGCATTGCTGAAATTTATTGAGTCAAACTCCAAACCATCATTAAAGTTATAACCATCAAATTTTTGACTCGAAAATACAGACCCTTGCCAATCTTTATAATTTTCGAAAAGATGTGGAGCATGATCGATAATGCAATTGAATTTAAAAATTGCTTTTGAATCATCTGGGCTTATCACAAATGATTTATGTTTTATTTTAGATTCTATTTTCTGATTTAATATAATAGCTTCTTTAGAACAATCATGAATGCATGCGTTTTTGGGCTTCATTTTTTCTAAGCGACTCAATAACTCTGGTAATGGCGTTTTGTCCAACTCTTCCCAATGCAATAAGATGAAAGACTTAACTATCTTAAGATTTTTATCAGAATCTAAATAAATTGCTCCAATTATCGCTTCCAAAGCGTCTACTGATAATTTCTTATTTCTCCGTTCTTTTTCTTCGCCTTTACCCATTATTAAGAACTTGGCTACCCCTAGTTGATCAGAAATCCTAATCATGGGTCCATCATTAGAAACTAATTCTGAAGTAAGCTGAGTAAGTTGGCCAGCTGAATAATCCGGATACATCTCCATAAGTATTTCGCTTATTACTAAACCTAAGACTTTATCTCCTAGGTATTCTAACCTTTGATTATCTATGGTAACGGAGGGATCTTCATTGACCGCAGATTTTCTGCTTAATGATTCAATTAATAAATTTGGATTTCTAAATTGATATTGAAGTTTGGGCTCTAATTTATGCCTATATGTACTTTTCATCTTGGCGCCTCCCATAAATTATAATTCTAATTGGAACATCTGCGTGCTTTGAGATACTAGCCTTAAATGCAATTTATGCTATCAAAGGTAGGTTATCAATAATAACTTTGCATAAAAGTTAATTTTGCACTAAATATTAAAATAATGGGCGAGTTGTAGTTAAGTCTTATACTAAATCTCAAAATAAATTGAGATAGTAAAGCCAGATTTTTGCAAAGTACGATGGGAAAAAGCAGTTGAATATTCTACATATTCATCAATTTTTACTAAGCAAATTTGCCAAAAGATGAGCTTTAATGCTCTATTTATTTTAAGATTTAGTATTATATTGTGCTTGGTAGATAGGTTTCAGTTGGTGTCAGGGACGCTAAAAATATATATACAAAAAACTTGTATTGCTGGAAAAATAATGTAAAAGATTGCTACCAGCTTTTTATAGGCCGCCGTAGCACAGTGGTAGTGCACTTCATTGGTAATGAAGAGGTCGCAGGTTCGATTCTTGCCGGCGGCACCATAAATTTTTCTTGTTCAAAAGACATTGATATGTAAATATATTACCTAGAATTCTTCAAGTTTTATAGTGGGTATTAGCACTACATTTGAAGGACAATACCAAACCTCAAAATAAATTGAGATTTGGTATAAGTAGCAATTCAAATTATGGCCAGTCAATAATGTTTTTTGAAGATTCAATAAAAGCTCCCGAAAAAGAAACCCCTGAAACAGAGGGTGCAGATGCAGCGGCTCTAGCTCCAGAAGGCGATTCCACAGAAGGATCCCACCCTACAACTATCTCAACAAAAAAGAAGCTTATCTTAATAGCAGCTATTTTAATACTGGCAGTGGCGGCCACTGGAATTGGCCTGTTTTTAAAGAAGAGTAAAGAAAAAGAAATGGAAGCTGCTGCTTCGCAACAAGAGGAAAATAAGCAGCAAATATTTCATGATATGGATGAAATATTAGTAAATCTCAATACTGATGGAAAAACAGTTAGCTTTTTAAAACTAACTGTAACCCTGGATATACAAGGGAAGGATAATTTAGATGTAGTTATAAAGCTTACTCCAAGAATAAAAGATGTATTTCAAATTTATCTCCGGGAAGTTCGCCCATCAGAAATGCAAGGATCAGCTGGCCTTTATCGTTTGAGAGAAGAGCTCTTACTTAGAATTAATAAGATTATTTATCCAGCGAAAGTTAATGATATTTTATTTAAAGAGGTTTTAATTCAGTAAATATGGTAGAGGAAACAATATCAATGGATCAAGGCGCTGGCATTCAAATGCTAATAGATAGGGCGAGTTCGTCCCAATCCAAAATGCCTATGATGGAAATTATTTTTGATAGGCTAATAAGCTTGGTGTCTTCGTCGTACCGATCATTCACTTCTTTTACTGTGGATGTTGAAATTGAATCTAACCAAAATATGAGGTTTGGCGAATATATTGAAACTTTACCAAACCCTACTTTAATAAGTATAGTAAAGGCTGTAGAGTGGAATAGTTTTATTATCCTGAGAGTTGATGAATCCTTGACTTATGGGTTAATAGACATACTTTTTGGGGGGCGCAAAGTTGAGCCAAACCTTAAAGTTGAAGGAAGAATGCATACTTCTATTGAGCAATCTATAGTGCAAAGCATAGCAGATGTCTTCTTAAATGAATTAAGCGCAGCTTTTGACCCGATATCACCTATTACTTTTAATTTAGAGCGCATAGAATCCAACCCTAAGTTTGCTACAATAGCTAGGCCAGAAGATATAGCTATCGTATTAAGATTAAAAATGAAAATGGAATCTAGAAGTGGATATATAGATTTAGTAATTCCTCATTCATCCTTAGACCCGATAAAGAAAATTCTGCAAAAATCTTTCTTAGGCGATAGAATATCAAAAGATCAAAGCTGGCAGTCTCACATGCATACTGAGATTGCTAATTCTACCGTAACCCTAAGCGTGTATTTAAATGGGATAACCTCCACAATAAAAAGCATAGCTAATCTAAAAGTTGGAGATACAATAATCCTTGATAAAGAACCTGATGAAGATATATTTATCACAATTGGTAAATTAAAAATAACATCAGGAAAAATCGGTAAAATGGGTGATAATGTGGCTATAAAACTTTCCGATGAAATAAATTTAAATAAATATAAAAGTTAACTTATGTTCGCTATAATCATAGATATTGCCGTTATACTTCTTTTGGTAATGACTATAATCTTTTGTTGGCGCCTCAATAACAAAATTATCGAGCTAAAATCAGGCAGGAAAGATCTTTTAGAGCTAGTGAAAACTTTAGACTCTGCGATTTTGAAAACCAATACCAATATATCTGAGCTCAAGGTTATGTCTCAAAATTCAGCGGTAGAGCTTAGTGGATTGGTTTCACAAGCCCAGGAATATATAAGCGATTTAAATTTCATGAATGAAACAGCGCTTAAGCTAGCTGATAGATTGGAGAGAAATATCTCAGATGCGCGTTACGTTGCAGAAAAACTTCAGACAGAATATAGCAATCGTCATAAGGTTGCCAATGACCTACCAAAGCATCCACCTGCTGAGATAAAGATAGAGCCAACAAATCCAAGCCCTAGTCCTAGCCCTAGTCAAAATTTGGGAATAAAAAATTTGAAATCTGGCTTTAGTAGAGCAAAAGAAGAGCTAATCTCTGCCCTGAGGTTTGTTAAATAATGATAAGAGCTTTGCCAATACTTATAATATTTATGGTGATAATGATAGGTACCAAGCTTTTAGAGATATTGGATATAGCCCCAAATTTCATGGCAGCAAAGGTAATACAGGCAGCAGAGACCGATGAAAACTCTGGTGATAAAGCTAATAATGAGCCTAAGAAAGAAGCAGAGCTTGCTAAAGAAAAGGAATCTAAGCCAGAAGCAGAGTCTAAAAAAGAAGGGGAAGCGAGTAAAGATGCAGAAAAAGAAAAACCTGCCTCTGAATCTCCGCTTAAAAATGAAGAAACAGCTAAGCTAAATGATCTTCCCACATTTAAACCATCACGAGATAAATGCGCTTTTTCACTAACCGAGGCTTCTATATTGCAAGAATTAGCTGCCAGAAGAGATCAGCTAGATCAAAGAGAAAAAGAAATTCTAACTAAAGAAAATTCTCTTATAGTTATAGAAAACAATATAAATAAAAAAATTATTAAGATTCAAGAAATTCAAGAGCAACTTAAATATGTGTTAGCACAATACGAAATAAAAGAAGATGAGAAAATTAAGAGCTTGGTTAAAGTTTATGAATCGATGAAACCGGTAGAAGCAGCAAAAATATTTGAGAAATTAGAAATGCCTATGCTACTTGCTGTTTCTTCAACTATGAAGGAAGCTAAGCTTGCTATGATTCTCGCAAAAATGGATCCATCAGCTGCAAAAGATCTTACGGCGGAACTCATCAATTATAGAAAAGTTCGTGCTATTGATTAGGCTATACTCCTCGAGATCAGGCGGCAGTCTATTGATCTTCATACGGAAGAATCAATTTTGAAGTGCAGCGGCAAGTTTAAAATGGGTGCCTCCAAGCTTTAGCTATGGAAGTGTTAACAAAATAATTTAAATTAAAGCAAAATTGAAGTAGAATAATAAAACCAATAAAAGAGGGTTTAATTATGAGAGAGAGCAGGAAATA
>JAQSWU010000032.1 GCA_029266475.1 Rickettsiaceae bacterium
AATAAACTCCTCATTAAAGTTCACTGCTGCAATATGTAAGGGGGTATTGCCATATTTATCAACCGCATTAAGATTGCACCCTTTTATAATTAAATATTGTGCTAATTCAGCATTACCATTTTTTGCAGCTAAATGTAGTAAACTGCCACCAGTGTTATCATATACATCAAGCTGAAACCCTTTTTCTACTAAATTTTTAACCATTTCAGTTTTTCCATTAGCTACAGCCTCTTGTAATGCTGTTTTACCTGCATTATTCTTTGAATGAAAATTCAATCCATTGGTAATAAAAAAATCTATCATCTCTGGGGTACCATACTTCGCAGCTAAGTGGATATGTAGATCACCCATTTCATTGATTGGGTTATTTAAGTATGCATGATCTACTAGATTAATTAAAACTTTTAGAGCCTCAAGATGGCCATTTTGAATAGCGAGGGTTACAGGATCTTCGTCTGAGCTATTACAAGAAAAGGCATACTGTAAACTTAATCCATTTTTCTTTGATGTTTCATTTATATATTTTAAGATCTCTGTATGCCCATACCTTGCTGCCAAATGTAAAGGGGAATCACCATTTTCATTTGGTGTTGAGAAAGAGCCCTTACTATGCTGATAAAGTAATTTAAATATCTCTAAATTTCCCTTGCTTGCAGCTGAATGTAGAGGTGTATCGACTGTTTCCTGTATCCTTAAAAATTCCGCACCATTGTTTAGAAGCAGTTCAACTGCTTTAAAATTTTCGCTTTCTATTGCAGTATGTAATGGATAGAATCCATATTGATTTGCAGTTTTTAAATATTCTCTAAAGCCTGGTTTATTTATTAAGTCTACTAATTTAGATATATTTTCATTGCTTAAGGCTATAAGAAATTGCTTATGGAATTGCTCTTGATTGTCTTGCATATAAATCTACTAAGTGTTTATGTTATTTAGCACAATTAAACCACAAAGTAGTTAATTTATTGTTAATCAAAAGTTGAAAACCAGGCTGAGAGCAAGCAGCCTGGGTAAAGATAGAGAGTATAAATTTCTCTAAACTATTTTTTTAAGTGTTAAAGCAATCTTATCCTCAGCTAGTTCAGTTTCTACTTTATAGCCATCGGTTAGAGAACTGTCAAACTCAGATAGTGTCTGCTCGTTAATATAGGTAGTAAACTTGTCTATAGCCTGCTTGATTGACTCATCCGCACTGACGGATATCTTAATCCTATCAGAGACATCAAATCCCGCTTCCTTTCGCGCTTGCTGTACTATACGGACTAAATCCCTTGCAATGCCTTCTTCCTCAAGCTCTTTGTTAATCTCTAAATCAAGTATTATTAAACCGTCGTTAGAAGATAAAGATTTAGCACCTTTTGCATCTTTTGGCTGCAAGGTTATATTAAACTCTTCACTTTCTAGCACTTCACCTGCTATGCGCACCTTTGAATCATTAATTTTTTCCCATTGATTTTGTTTGGAAGCTTGCAGTAAATCCTTGATTTTATGGGATAATTTCTTACCAAGTAGCGCAAAATTAAGGTTAAGTTTTATCTCAGCATAATCTGCAAGGTTAGAAGCAAATTCTACGGATTTAACGTTTACCTCTTCTTCAATTAAATTGATGAACTTACTTAAGTCCTGCGAACTTTGTGTAACTACAGTAAGTTTTTTAAGTGGCTGCCTGACTCTGATATTTTCTGTATTTCTTATAAACAAGCCAGCGCTACAAATATCCCTTACCCTATCCATAGTTTCCATTAAGGCTACATCGCTTACTACTGCTGAAACTTCAGGGAAATCTTGTAAATGCACGCTATTATTTGGAATTCTACCATGCAAGCCTAGATAGATCTCTTCTGTAAGTAATGGCAGTAGCGCAGATGACGCCCTGCACATTACTTCAAGGCAGGTATAAAGAACATTATATGCCGATTGCTTATCTTGATCTTTTTCAGTCTTCCAGAATCTTATTCTACTTCTACGAATAAACCAATTGTTTAATACTTCGAAAAAATTAGAGATGGCATTATAAGCAGCTTGTGCATCATAGGCATCCATACCATTCTCAATTGTTGCTACAGCATCTTTAAGCTTGGACAGTATGTATTGATCCAAAACATTATCTGAGGTAAACTGTTGCTCAGCTTTGATCCCATCTGCGTTCGCATAAAGCGTAAAGAAGTGATAAGCATTCCATATTGGCTTAATATGAAGGCGCAGCGCGTCTCTTACCATTCTACCTTCTTTATCTATTAGTAGATCCTGCCCCTTAGTCACAGTCGAAGATAGCATGGTAAGTCTTAAAGCGTCAGAACCGTATTGTTCAAATAGCTCCATAGGGTCTGCGTAATTATTTAGACGCTTTGATAATTTTTGACCCGATGCATCAAGCACTACCCCATGGCATATACAATTTTTAAAGGGCGGCTTATCGAACAGCGCGGTTCCAAGCACCATAAGTGTGTAAAACCACCCTCTTGTTTGGGCTACATATTCTGCAATAAAATCTGCAGGAAAATGCGTTTCAAACCATTGTTTGTTCTCGAATGGATAATGTACCTGCGCAAATGGCATTGAACCACTTTCAAACCAACAATCAAAAACATCCTCTACCCTTCTCATCATCGACTTACCTGTCGGATCATCTGGGTTTGCTCTAACCAAATTATCTATAAACGGACGATGTAAGTCTTCCACCTTTACACCGAAATCTTTTTCTAGCTCTTCGATTGAACCATATACATCTATTCTTGGATATTTTGGATTATCGGATTTCCAAACAGGAATTGGTGTTCCCCAGAATCTATTTCTACTTATCGACCAGTCCCTAGCATTCTCAAGCCATTTACCAAATATCCCTTCCTTTACATACCCAGGAATCCAATTAATCTGTTGGTTTAGTTCAACCATACGGTCCTTGAATTTAGTCACTTCAACATACCATGAAGGTACAGCTTTAAATATAAGCGGCGTATCAGTACGCCAGCAATGAGGATAGTTATGTAAGTATTGCTCAGTTTTGTGCCAATTACCTAGCTCTTTTAATTTTATAATGATTTTATCTATTGCATCGAAAACTTGAAGACTAGCGAAATCAGATACTTCTTGGGTAAACCTGCCTGCATTATCTACCGGACAAACAAGCTTAATGTCATTCTCTTCGCACAGTAATTGGTCATCCTCTCCAAAGCCAGGCGCAAGATGTACAACCCCTGTACCATCACCTTCAACAACGAAATCCCCCTCAAGTACGACAAACGAATTTGGATGACCAGCGAAGTAATTAAATAATGGTTCGTATTTAAGCCCTTTAAGGTCCCTGCCTTTTATAAACTGCAAATTATCAAAATCTTCAAGCGTTATACCTAGTTCTTTTGCATAATGGCTTAATGCAAATTTCCCAATTATGAAACAATCCCCACCTTTAGGTACAACCGCATATTCTAAGTCAGCGCCTACAGCAAGTGCTAGATTAGATGGAAGAGTCCAAGGCGTAGTGGTCCAAGCCATTATTCGATAAGAGGTATATTTTTCTGTTATTACAGAAGGTTGCCCCAATAATTTAAAGCTAACTGTTATCGCTTTATCTGCTCTCTCGCGATATGAATTATCCAGCCTTGTTTCAAAATTAGATAAAGGTGTCTCGCAAGCCCAGGAATAAGGCATGACTCTATAAGACTCATATAGGTAACCCTTTTTATAGAGTTCCTTAAACGCCCATAAGACAGATTCCATGAAGTTTTTATCCATAGTCTTATAGTCGTTTTTAAAATCTACCCAACGAGCTTGCCTTGTAACATAGCTGTGCCATTCAGAAGTATACTTCATAACTGAACTTCGGCAGTGAGCGTTGAATTTATCAATGCCGAACTCTATAATAGCATTTCTTCCAGAGATTTTAAGTTCCTTTTCAGCCCCCATTTCAGCGGGTAATCCATGGCAATCCCAACCGAATCTTCTTTCGACCTTATTGCCCCTAATTGTATTATATCTTGCAAAAGCATCTTTAATAAAACCTGTAAGTAAATGCCCATAATGCGGAAGACCATTAGCAAAAGGCGGGCCATCATAAAACACAAATTCATTGTTTTTGCCATTCTCTGTTGCAGGTCTAAATTCTACTGATTTGTCAAATATTCTGTTTTCTTGCCAGAATTTAAGTATATTCCTCTCTAATTCAGGAAAATTCCCATTAACATCTACTTTAGGGTACGTCATAAACTATTCTTTTTTAATAATTATTTATAAAAACATTCGGAGAACTGGAATGTCTGATAGGCTAGGTAGAGACATTTTAATTCGCTGCGAGATCTTAGCAAAATGCACGATTTTTTCAAGGCTTTTAGTGATAAATAGCTTTGTTTTGTAACCTTCTTCGCTCTCGTCATTTAAATAGTACGCCAAAGATGAAAGATAGATGCCAGCCAGTAAACTTCTTTTAGTATAATAATTAAAATCTATAGAGTTATCGCCTGCGTAATACCATATTTCACTTGCAGTCTTCCATGCGTATTTAAGACTTAGGCAGGCATTAGCTGGTGAAGCAAAGTAGCTGGCTGTTTTTCTTATAAATAATTTGGAGAAACTACTGTTAAATATTCTCACATTTAAAGCTTGCTCTATCTGCGCCGTAATACTTGTTGGTTTTGTAAGTTTTGAAAGATTATAGAGCATCTCTGCAATCGCATAATCTTCATAAAATTCGACCGCATCCTCTACACCTTTAGGAAAGGCAAGCTTATAATGGGCTTTCAAGTGACCAAGCTTCTCCGAAATCTCTTCAAGCGCCTTAACATTCCACCCTTCAAATGGCACTATCTCTTTTAGATAATGAAGGTACTGCTCCTTAAGCTCAAAGGAATCCGTGCCTTTTTGATAGTAATCTTTAATAGTTTTTTGGTCCATACGCTCTACTCTGCTAAAAGTCCTTGACAATATATGTTATTATAGCGATAATATAGTTCTATTTCAACCCTATAGATAAGATGGAAAGGGGGTAAAAAAATTGATTTTAGTTCAAGTACACGCAGGAAATAAAGAGAAAGCGATCAGCGACCTTAAGCGCAAAATGCAAAGAGAGCTCGTATTTAGATCACTTAGAGCGATGAGAGCTTACGAGCCACCTTCAGTAAAACGTGTTCGTAAAGAACAAGAGTCTGAGCGTAGACGTCGCAAAATGGAAAGAAAAAGATACTCTCAAGACTAATTAGTTTTAAGATATTTCATTCATTAAGAAAAGCGCACGGAAATAACTCCCCTGCGCTTTCTTATTTCTTAAATTTTATAAGACTGACAATTATTTCCTAACGCTACTACCGGTATCCTTAGCTGGTTTCTCCTTATCATCTCTATTAATAAGATCTTTAACATAGCTTCCACCTTTCGCTTGTCGTTCAATTTTGGTTTTATCGATTCCGTACTTATTAGCGAGTTCCTGTCTGTCCTTAATAATCTCATCAGCGGCGCTCTTAAGGTCATTAGCATGGTTACGTAGTTTTTTTTCTAGCTCTGCTTGATCTTTAAAAAAATAGTCTTTAAGGTTTTTAGCAATAGAAAAAACGCCAAATGTTGCGGCACTTACCATACCTCCAATTGCTGCACCACCAGCAAAAAATCCTTTCGAACCACCAACCATCATTGCCGCTGACATTAATGGCCACAATCCCGGCAGAGCTAAACCACCGAGCGCTGCAACATACCCACCTGTTACTATAGCCGCTCCTATAACCACTCCAGCGGCTGCAATCAATACACCTGCTAACGCATATTTTAAAGGTTTAATATAATCTGTTTTTTTATTCCCTTTCCCCTCATGTTTAGCTTTAACATCATTTTGAGCTCCTTTCATCGCTTCATCAATTTTACTATACATATTATCAATTTTTTCAGCGAATTCCCTCGCATGTACCGCCGTTGCAGCCTCAAGTTGCCTGAGCTTAGGATCTTGGCTTGGATTATTTCTTGTTTTTTCATCTATATCATCTGCAAGCTTTCTCATTTTAGAAGAACATTCCTGAAGCTGAAAGTCTACCCCCATGTTCTCCATATATTTATTTATTTCTACTTCGATCCTTTTCTTCCAGGCCTCATCAAATTCTTCTCCGTTAACAGGGACTGCGCCTTTCTTTTTAATCAACAATAATTGCTCGTAATCCTCAGCATACTTTTTAAATAATCCGTTCATTACATCATCAAAATTTGGCTCTGATTTTTTATATGTTTTAGCTGGCATAATTTCCTCATTTTATTAAATACCTGAATTAACTCTAACAGCTTCACGTTAATATTTCGTTAACGGCGCTTTTTATTTATTGAAGTTTATAAGGCTGACAACTATTTCCTTACAGGACTACCATTTTCCTTAGCTGCTTTTTCCTCAGCTCTTCTTCGATTAAGCGCATCAACATGACTGTTCTTAGTTTTATTAAACTCATTTTTCATGTTTGGGTGGTTGTTATCCAAATCTGTTTGCATGCCTTTGATTTTCTCGGCTGCGCTCTTTAAGTCGCCAGCATATATACGAAGACTTTTCTCCAGTTCTGTTTGATCTTTAACAAAATAGTCTTTTATTTTTCTAGAAATAGAGTAGAGCCCTCTTCCTACAGCATCTCCTATACTTCCAATAACATTTGGCACCCCAATCACCATTCCAGCCCCCATTATTGTCCCCACTACTGGTATAGCAATTCCAACGGGTAGTACAGCATATGCAGCGAGTATACCTGCCGTCGCTATCGTTCCTATTCCAACAACTGCAATTAATATTCCTGCTAACCGATACTTAATAGGCGTAAAATAGTCTATTATTTTATTTCTACGTCCCTCAAGTTTATTTTTAACAGTTCGCTTTGTCCCTTTAATTCCTGCATCAATTTTACCATACATATTATCAATGCTTTCCGCGACAAATTTAGCTCGACTAATGTATGCCTCTTTATGATTACGAACCTTAATATCGAGATCTTTATTTTGATCTAATTCCTTTTGTACTATATCTATACTACTCTTCAAAACTGCAGAATAATCTTTAAACTCAAACTTTAATCCTAGTGTTTGCATGTAATCATTCATTTTACTTTCTATTCGTTGCTTCCACTTTTTATCAAAAGCCTCTTCATCTATTTCAATTCTCTGTTCCTTTGCTGATGTTAACATATACTCGTAATTTTCAGCAAGCTCCTTAAATAACTTGATAAATGTATGATCTAAGTCGATTTCCCCCTTCTTCGCTGGAGCTACCTTAGTTTTTGGTGGCATATTTTTGTTCCATATATGAGTTAAAAGCACTTTTTAAGGTAATTATAAAATTAATAGGTTAATAATTTGTTAATAAATTATTTACTCATTCAGCTTAGAGTTATGCTTGAATGATATTTGAAAAATTAAGAAAAATTTTCGCTATTAAGAGAGGAATAGGATATTCAATATTAATTAATATTGAATATCCTATTCTAAAATGGAGGAGGTAATATAGTTCTTTAAATAAGATACCCATATATTTTATAGCTTTACTAAATATGGATAAAAATTATTATATATTATAGACTAATAAGCGCTAAGACAAAAAATTTAAAATTTACTCTTGTGATCTAAGTTCCTTACGAGCACCATCAAGTAAGGAATTTACAAAGCCAACATCTTTCTCTTTAAGAAGGTCACTGGCAATATTAGTGAATTCATTAATTACCACCTTGTAAGGCGTTTCTTGGAAATATTTAAGCTCACAAACACCAGCTCTCAAGACCGAAAGTAGGCTTAAATCTATTTTATCCAAAGACCAACCTTCACTTAAATACTTTTCAATTACTTGATCAATTTCAGCCAAATTATTTACTATATATAAAACAAGTTCTCTAAAAAAGTTCAGATTTAGTTTAATTGGCTTATCCAGATCTTCATCAAAATCTTCTAAAGTGGCTTTATTCTCATAGAATTCTAATAAAGAATCTATTATATCGCTTATAGATTGTTCTTTCGAATTAATTTCGTACTGGAATATAGCCTGCACAGCAGCTAAACGAGAAGTAGTTTTTTTTGTTACGTTACTCATATTACTAAAATTTAAAGAGTTGGCTTAATACTTGCCTTAGGTGTAATCATATTAGAATTGCTCAAAGCTTTTAATCTATTTTAGACAAAAAATCCAGCTCTATTTTAATAAAATTTAATACCCAGAGACTATTCAACCACGATTTCTGTATTTT
The DNA here is from genome assembly GCA_029266475.1 of Rickettsiaceae bacterium. GTDB lineage: Bacteria > Pseudomonadota > Alphaproteobacteria > Rickettsiales > Rickettsiaceae > JAJFBM01. The sequence continues at coordinate 8,190 of JAQSWU010000032.1, forward strand.
TAAGCTCAATAATATAAAAATTACCCGGATTAATTTTAAGCTTACTTATGCTTGCGAACATAGCATGAGAACCCATCAAAGTTTTGCCCTTTGCAATAAGCGTTCTTGTCCCAGCTTGAAATTTACCAAATAAACCGTGTGAAATAGCTGTAGGCACGCCATCATCTCCTAATGTTACGTTAATAGCGTTTTGCTTGAAAATTATTTTACCAGCAATATCCATTATAACTAAGTCAAATTTTACGCTCTGACTGCACAAAATTGGTTTTTCAAAGCTTATAATATCATCAAAAAATCTTATATCACTGCTATCCGCACCGCCCTCTAAAGACTTTAAATTGATTTTTGCTTTGAGGGTGCTTTTAATAAAATTATCTTTTAATGTGTTAGGATATAAAGTTACTTCTCTTTCCTCACCAACTTTCATACCAATTACACTATTTTCCATAATTCTACTAAAGGTTCCCTTCCCTAGAACAAAAGTTTTATCCTCCTTTTTGACTAAGCCATTCTGGATATCGTACAATTCATAATAAACCTTGACTTTACTTCCGCATATAGCCTCATTACCACTGCCAACTTGAATGGTATTTATATTGAACATATTCGCTATAACGTCTTTGTTAACAAATTTAAGGTTATTCTCATTTTCAGGGCCGCTATCCTTATATTGTATTAAGTTTTTAAAGAACTTTTCTCCTTCAGGTGTCTTAATTACATTAGCCATTATGCGTGAAATTTTTTTCTCAAACCAACTACCTTCGAAATTCTCCTCATTAACTACCTTATCTTGAATTGCGCTAACCTTATCGGCAGGGGACTCAATATTGATCTTCGCTACTTGGGAATTCTCATATATACTATAAATTATGAAACCAGCTACTATATAGGTAATATATTTTTGCATTAATTATCCATTTCTTGGTTGGTTATTTCAACTAATTTTTGAAGAGCTTTATAGGCATCCCTAGAATCGATACTTCTCTTAGCAAGCTCTACACCATCTTTTAAATCGCGGCACTTTTCGTTGATTACGAATGCGGCTGCAGCATTAAGGAGCACAATCTCCCTAAAAGCACTCTGTTCACCTCGCAACAAATCATACAGGCGACTTGCATTATAAATAGGGTCATAACCTTCAAGCTCACTACGCTCCTTTAAAACTTCAAAACCAGCATGTGATGGATGAAGAGTAAATTCCTTTATCACACCATCCTGAATCTCTACAATAGAAGTCTCACCCGTGATTGATATTTCATCAGTATAATCTTCTCCGCATACCACCCAGCACGACTTGGCGCCAATTTTGATTAATACTTCAGCTATTTTTTTCGCAACATTCGGGTGATAAACGCCAATCAGCCTATTATTACAATGTATCGGATTAACTAGTGGGCCAATCAAATTAAATATATTTTTTATCCCTAAATCCTTGATAACTGGTAGTATTTCTCGCATCGCATTATGGTATCTTGGAAAGCTAGTTAAACAGATATTCGCCTCTTCCAACGCCTTTAAGGAAGTTTGTAAACTTACCTCTATGTTTACCCCAAGTTTTTTAAGTACTTCTGTCGACCCCGCTGGTGTCACAGATGTTTTATCAATATGTTTTGCTACCTTCACTCCTGCGCCAGCAGCAACAAAGGCAACAGCAGTAGATACATTTAAATTTGAATAATTAACGCTACCCGTTCCACAGACGTCAAAAACATCATACCCTAATATATGCTGCTGAAATTTAACACTTAATGCTCTATAAGCGCCATATATCTCTTCTACGCTTTCTCCCTTAACACGAAGACCAAGTAATATTGCTGCTATCTGGGGAGGCGAAGCTCCTCCTAAAAGCACAATTTGAATCAGCCTAGAAGCTTCTGCTTCGCTTAAGCTTTCGCATCTAGCAATTTTTTCTATAAAACTATAAATTTCCGTCATAGCCCAATATTCATTTTACCTTATTTTACTCTAGTTAAGGTTTATAATGGACTAAAAATGTAAAGCAGCGCTCTTTAACGAAAATTATTTTAGCGTCTGTAGTAACAAAGCATCTCTTTAATAGATTATTACTATTAATAGGTATCGTTGAGAACTTAATTTAGTCAATTTTTGTTGACTTTTATTGTGGTAATAATTATCCATAATGCACATAATTAATTTTGAGTGGATATATGGATAATGATGCAAACGAAGAAGTATTTAATGATAAACCATTAAAGGGGAGCCTAGAATTACTGAAATATGGTTGTAAAGCTTGGTATGATAGATATATTACGGTTGAAGAGAACGATAAATCCCTCGAGACCTTCACAAGAGATTTTTGGGATCTGGCTAATTATTATAATACATCTCTTATTAATATTTATAACGCTTGCGAAATATATCTCTATCACATAAACGGCGAAAGTCTTTACGACAATGACTAGCAAGATGCTTTATATGTCTTTTTATACAAGTTTAAACCGAATTACTGTTCTAGTGCGAAGGGGTCAGCGTTAAAGGGGCAGAGTCTATATAATCCAGTTTAAATATAGCCAAAACAACCTATTTATGCAGGCTGGAGGGTGGCTTCCCGAAGCTTCAACCTTAGGTTATAATTTTTGACCCCCCCTATTTTTTTCAAAGCTTCATGAAAAACGACAAAAAAGCTAAGATATTAACCTATATTACAAACTTCAACCCAGAGTAGTATTTTTTGACCCCCCCCCTGTTTTTTGAAGTATAATAGGTACTACCAGAATTGGCTTTGGACAATTCGAAGTAATGCAGTTAAACTAATCATTATACTATCAAGCATTGCATGATTTAGTGGACTGCCACACTCATTTCACTCGTTCGCAGCGACGGTTATCTGGTCCACCCCCCTATTTTTTAAGGGTAATTTTAGTATATTATCTCAATGCTCCAATGGTTAAAATTTTTACTTCCAATAATTACTTTAGTATTTTTTTATATTAGCAAATTTTGCCGCTACTAATTTCAATGATTTTATCATATCTATAACCTGTTCTTATATAGATAAAATTATAATACTTCTTCAACTGTAGAATTTCACCATTATTATCTTATGTTTATCACCATAAGATATTGTCTTTACGACAGAAATCTACCTTTCTCCATTTTTTAACCACTATTATAGCATGTTTTGTGCGGTAGAAAAACATTTTAAATCTTTAATAGTGGAAGATAGCGATTCCTGTTGAGACCGCATCTGGGCGGAGGGATTTATAGGAATTTCATACTAATAGCTTGCAGCGAGAATAGACTTCTTTGTGAGAACTTTACTTCTGCTGTTCATTTGTACATAGATTCGGCACGCAAATACTCATGTACATATAAGTTTACTGGGATTCTGCGTTCCAAGTCTTCTTCAAATTCTCGACCATAAGCGAGTTCTCTCAAAGAAGTCTATTGCAACGAGGCGCTTTGGCGATCTTTTGTAATGAAGTAAACCCTGCCTAAAATAGGAAATCAAACCTCTAAGTCAGGGTTAAGCCTCTTTAGCGCGCCTTTAGCCATTCTATAATAGATTGACCTGCGCTCAGGAATTTCAATCTCTTCGTTTTTTCGCGGATCTCTTCCGAACCTGGCAGGGCGAATGCGCACTGAAATTGTACCAAAACCTCGAATTTCGATACGGTTGTCAGCTTTGAGTTCTTCTGCAATATCATTCAGAACAATATCGATTATTTCGCTTAAATCCTCGCTTTCAAGGTCGGGATATTTCGCTTCAAGTAATTTCTCTAAATCTTTTTTCGTAGCCATTTTATAATTCTATACTAGATTAAGGGTTATAAATCATTAAAAAACCTTTAGCAGAGCTAGAGAATTGCGTCTTGATTTTACCTGATATTTCTCCTAGCAGCTCTTCTAAAATTGTTGGTTTAACTCTTAAGGAGACTTCTTTTACTTCGAGCGTTGCTGGGATATTTTTATTTTTTTTCAGCCACTCAACCGCATCTTTCTGAGTGCCAATTGCATCGATAAGCTTTAGTTTTAAAGCTTGGTTACCGGTAAATACCCTGCCGTCAGCAACTCTATCTACCTCTTCACGTGAAAGCTTACGGCGCTCTATAACAAGGCTAGTGAAATAATCGTAAGTATCCAGCAAGCTTTCCATAACTACTGCTTCTACTTCGGGAGTAAGCTTTTCAGTCGGGGAGAGGGCAGCTTTATTCTGATTCGTTTTTAAATTTATAAATTTAATACCGACTTTATCAGCAAGCTCTGTTGCTTCAAAAGATCTAATCAGTACCCCAATTGAACCGGTGAGTGTCGTATTATGTGCTAAAATATAATCCCCTGCAAGAGCAATCATATATGCACCTGAAGTTGCAATAGAATTCATAACGGATACTACCGGCTTTTCTTTGCCAATATCTCGTAGAATCTTATAGATTATTTCAGATCCTACAGCCGTGCCACCAGGACAGTTAAGGTTAACAATGACCGCTTTTGCGTATTTATCATCCTTAAGGCCTGCAATAATCTTATCGCGCTTATCATTCTCTATTATCATTTCATCGTCAATAGTTATAGAGGCGATATAGTTAGTAGTTATTGCGCTAGGAGTAATGGCTTTAAAATCTTTGTTGCCAAAGATTGAGGCTACAGCGACTGTTATAGCTATAATAGCGCCAAACTGCCACAAGGCTAGTTTACTCCTATTCTTTTTTCTTTCCATTATAATTTCTGGCGGTAAGCTCATATTTCAATCAACTCCTTAACATTTCTAATATCTTACTTATAATTTTTCATGATGCGTTCCTGGTCGCGCTTCCACTCTTTTTCTTTTATGGTCTGCCTTTTATCATATTCTTTTTTACCTTTTGCAAGGCCTAACTCAACCTTAACACGATTTTTGTCATTAAAATATATTGTAAGGGCCACAAGAGTATATCCTTTTACCTTTAATTTGCCTATTAGTTTTCTTATTTGTTGCTTATGCAATAATAATTTTCGAGCTCTACGTGTTTCATGGTTAAAGCGATTAGCTTTTTCATATTCAGCGACATGTGAATTGAACAAGAATATTTCGCCTTTACTTTCTGCAGCATGGCTATCGTTGATATTTGCCTTTCCTGCCCTAAGCGATTTCACTTCGCTACCGGTTAAGACTATGCCGGCTTCAAGCTTCTCCTCAATAAAATAATCGTGGTAGGCTTTTTTATTCTGGGCAATTATTCTTTTATATTGTTCAGCGGTGGCCATTATATTAGTCCTAGATTCTTCATTGTAGTTTTCATAGCTTCCTTGCTTCCAGCTGATAACTCACATAGTGGCAGTCGTAATTCCTCGCTGCAAAGCCCCATTAGGCTAAGGGCATATTTAACAGGAATTGGATTGCTCTCGATAAATAAAGTCTTGTATAAATCCATATATTTTAAATGTAACTGCAATGCTTGTTTAAAATCTCCTCCAAGCGTAAGGGCTTGAATTTCTTTGCAAGTTGCAGGTATAATATTTGATGCAACAGATATACAGCCAGCTCCACCATTTGCATTATAAGCTATCGCCCAAGAATCATCACCACAAAGTAAACTAAATCTATCTTTTAATTTAGCCGTGATGCGCAAAGGCTTCTCTATATCGCCCGATGCATCTTTATAAGCAACTATCCGCTCAAACTCAGCAAGCCTAGAAAGTAGTTGATCACTAATGTCAACACCGGTTCTACCTGGGACCGAATAAACAATTATAGGCAACCTGCAATTATCATGTAATTTGGCATAATGCCTAAATAATCCTTCTTGCGTCGGTTTATTGTAATAAGGCGTTACGGCCATTACACCATCAACGCCAATATTCTCTGCAAGCTTTGCAAGTTCAATTGTTTTGCTCGTGGTATTATAGCCAACGCCTGCTATGATCTTGATTTTACCTTTAGCGAGGCTTATCACCATATTTAATAGCTCGCTATATTCTCCATCTGAGAGCGAATGGATTTCCCCAGTTGAACCAGCTATTACCACACCATCGACTTTTGCATTAATTTGCTTAGTGATTAATTGCTCAAGAGCAGCAAAATCAATAGAATCTCCTTTAAAAGGAGTTACTAATGCTGTATATAAACCTTTGAACTTTTCCATAATGACAACTAGTTTGTTGAACTTTATATATCTGTAATACCTATTTTTATTTCAACTTACATTTCACCCGTACGAATTAAGGGCAATATATTATAAATGCTATAGGTTACATATAGACTAAATATAATATCAGCAATATTAGGCTTTTCAAATATTAATTTTGATTCAAGTACCCTTCTTAAATAAAGAAAGCAATTCGGGTAAATTCAATTTATGCTGGGGACGATTCCTAAGGTAAGTAGATACAAAGTTACTTAAATCACCTATATTTCTTCTCAATTTGCTCCTTAGTTAGACGCGCTGGAGGGCCAAACATATCAGGGTTTTTAATTATAAATACACTTGGATCAAAGTGGGAAACAATACTTACCTTATTAAATTTTATAGAAGTAATATCGCTATTCATATCGACAATCTCAATTTTCTCAAGTCTTGCTTTAGCTTTGTCGAATTCTATATGGGCTCTTCTGTCGTCATCCTTTGTTTCGACTATAAGAAGTAATTTACCATTTTGCTCATTTGCATCGATTATATTAAAATGCTTCTCTAATTGCGTATCACCTGCAAGCAAATAGGTTAGAAGATTTTCTTTAGCTGGTATTCTGCTAATTTGGTCCATCTCATAATCATAAACAGTAATGAAATTTTTGCTGCCTGTTATCAGCAGCGGATAAGGCGGATAATAATTGCAGCGGAAATTATGTGGCTTTGCTAGCAATAATTTACCTTGATGCTTCTGACCAGTTGGGTCCGTTTGAGTAAAGTCAGCAGCAATAGAGTTCAGGCTTGCTAAAATAGATTTAGCCTCTTTAATTACTTCGTGTTTATGCGGCGCTGCAAAGCTATTTTGCATGCTCAGTACAAAAATAACTAGCGGAATGAAGGTAATCCTAGTTAAATATTTCATATAGCTTCCAATATTTATTTCAATTAAGTCTGTGTCGGTTTTTGATAATATTATACACTATAAATAAAAAGAAAGGATTTTTTTTTAAAATACTTGCATCCTTTGTGTCAATCTCCTACTGTAGGCTACTGAAGGTTGTGAAAATAAAGCAAAAAATTAATTCCTTATGAAGATTGCAGTTATTAAAGAACGTGAAGCAGGAGAGTCAAGAGTTGCAGTGACTCCTGATGTGGTTAAGCAATATTTAAAAAATAATTTTGAAGTATGGGTGGAATCTGGAGCAGGTGAGGAAGCAGGCTTTACTGATTGCGAATATACAGCAGCGGGCGCTAAAGTCTCAAAAGTGCCACTCGAGATATTAAGCGACGCCGATATTATATTAAAAGTCCGGCCAACTCCCCTCAACGAAAAGGTTAACGAGACAGAGTTTGCTAAAAAGAATGCTTCAATTATTGGCATGCTCAATCCATATTCTAATAATAAGCTAATTGATTTATATAAACATAGAGAATTCTCAGCTTTTAGCATGGAGCTAGTGCCAAGGACTACTAAAGCCCAGTCAATGGATGTGTTATCCTCTCAAGCCAATCTTGCAGGCTACAGAGCTGTAATTGAGGCTTGCAGCGAACTTAAAAAGGCTTTGCCAATGTTCATGACCGCAGCAGGCACAGTACAACCAGCAAAAATGCTAGTAATTGGCGCTGGTGTTGCTGGGCTACAGGCAATCGCAACAGGTAAAAGGCTTGGCGCAGTTGTTTCTGCCCTTGATGCAAGGCAGTCAGCAAAAGAGCAAGTTGAAAGTGTCGGAGGTAAGTTTTTAACAGTAGAGACTTCCGAAAATTTTGAAACTAAAGGTGGTTATGCTAAAGAAGTTAGTGATGACTATAAAGTAAAGCAACAGATACTTTTAGCTGAGCAGTTAAAGATGCATGATATAGTGATTACCACAGCGCAAATTCCTGGCAAGCCAGCCCCTCAGCTGATTACTAAGGCAATGATTGCAGCAATGAAACCCGGATCAGTTATAGTTGACCTTGCTGCAGGCTCAGGCGGTAATTGCGAAGGTACAGAGCTTGACAAGATAGTTAAATATAAAAATGTTAAAATCATTGGTTATGGTAATCTGCCATCTAGAATAGCTTATGATGCTTCAAGGCTTTATGCTAAGAACTTATATAATTTGGTTATGTACCTTTTTGATAATGGTAAAAAGCAAGAATTTAATATAGATGATGATATAGCTAAAGCCATTCTTGTAACGCATAAAGGTCAAGTTTTATTTAATAAAAATTAGAGGTGAATTATGGACCAGCTACCACTAATAGGTAAGAAAGCAAATGAGATTGCAAAAGCCACAAATGAGCTAGCTAGCCAAATATCGCAATTACCGCTTGAAACTGCGTGCACTAATAATGCAGTTGATCCAGCCATTTCCTTACTTACTATATTTATTCTAGCATCTTTCGTTGGCTATTATGTAGTTTGGAAGGTAACCCCTGCCCTACATACTCCGTTAATGGCGGTAACAAATGCGATATCTGGAATAATTATAGTTGGCGCAATGATTGCATTAAGCCCAGCTGACTTTTCAGTATCCGGAATATTTGGTTTTATAGCCTGTGCTCTTGCGTCCGTTAACATTTTTGGCGGATTTGTTGTAACAGAGAGAATGCTAGGGATGTTTAAAAAGAACAAGTAAAAATTATAGAAATTACGGGCTAGCATTGCTTAAGGCTAAATTCTGAATTTACACCTAGCTAGTACCCAGCGATTAAGCTTTATAAAAAACTAAAAAATACATTAAATATGTCGAATATAATTGCACTTTTATATTTAATTTCAGCCATCTGTTTCATCCTGTCTTTAAAGGGGCTCGCTTCACCGCAATCCGCAAGAAGAGGTAACTTTTTTGGCATGATAGGTATGTTTATAGCCATTATAGCTACATTCTATTTGCCTAACTTCTCACAAAAATTTTTGACAGTTTGCGCCATAGGCCTTGGCGGTTTGGTCGGCATAATTATGGCACTTAGAATTAAAATGACTTCTATGCCTCAGCTTGTTGCTGGATTCCACTCCCTGGTCGGTCTTGCCGCAGTATTCATTGCTTACAGTGCTTTGCTCTCACCAGAAAGTTACGGCATAGGTATTACAGGTAGCTTGCCTAAATCAAGTCTAATAGAGATGGCCCTTGGTAGCTCGATAGGCGCAGTAACATTTAGCGGTTCAATTGTTGCATTTGGAAAATTACAAGGCTTAATTAGAAGCGAGCCACTAAAATTTAAGCTTTTGCCATTATTGAATATTTTGCTTGCAATAGGAATGATCTCGCTCCTTGGCTATTTTGTTGTAAGTGAGGATGTTTATATTTTTACACTTGCTGTAATGATTTCTTTTATTTTAGGCGTGCTTGTGATAATGCCTGTTGGCGGCGCTGATATGCCAGTTATTGTCTCGATGCTTAATTCTTATTCAGGCTGGGCAGCGGCTGGTATTGGCTTTACCTTAAAAAATAGTCTATTAATAATTACAGGGGCATTAGTTGGGGCAAGTGGTGCAATTCTGAGCTATATCATGTGTAAAGCAATGAATAGATCTATATTTAAGGTAGTCTTTGGTGCATTCACAGCTTCTAATATAACTTCCGAAACACGAAACTCTGAAGAAAGACACGTCAATATAAGTAGTCCTGAAGATGCAGCTTATTTCCTAGCTAATGCTGAATCAGTTATTATTGTTCCAGGTTATGGCATGGCGGTATCGCAAGCGCAGCACGCAATTAAAGAACTTGTACACTTGCTAGAACAGAAAGGGGTTAATGTCCGATTTGCAATACATCCAGTTGCTGGAAGAATGCCTGGTCATATGAACGTACTTCTTGCTGAAGCTAACATAAATTATGATATAGTGCTTGAACTTGAGGAAATTAATAGAGATTTTGCGCAGACAGACGTTGTGCTAGTAATCGGGGCAAATGACGTTACAAATCCTGCAGCAAAAACTGATAAAACTAGCCCAATTTACGGCATGCCAATTCTGGATGTTGAAATTGCAAAAACTGTGTTTTTTATCAAACGTTCCATGTCTGCTGGTTATGCAGGCGTAGATAATGAATTATTCTTCCGTAATAATACCATGATGTTGTTTGGTGACGCTAAAAAAGTAGTTGAAGAGATCGTCAAAGATATGAATGAGGCATAATTTCATGGATTAATAGTCTCTTTCGAAACTTGCATATCCTAGAGAATTCAAAGAAGACTTGGAACAAAGAACCGTAGTAGACTTATAGTCACATGAGGATTTGTGTACCGAACCTATATACAAATTCGCAGCAGAAGTAGAGTTCTCACAAAGAAGCCTAATAATCCCTGACTAATTGCCCAATAAAGATTGCATGCTCTACCATGCCAGCAATATAATTCCGGCATTCGCTAATTGATTTGTTGTCAGCGTAGAGATAGTCATAGGCGCTTTCAATAAAGCTTGTAATTAATTCTTTTGGGGCTTCAGAAACATTTCGCGTATGCATGACCTCGCTTACAATAGAAGTTGCAAAAGAATAGCAGCTAATATTGACTATAATAGAGTCTAGAGTAGTGAAATATTCAATAGGAACCTTATAAGTATCTGCGATAATCTCGATATATTCCATTTTGCGAGATCTATTATTTATAAGGTTCTTTATTGAGTTAATAGATAGTTTTGTAGCTTTTGCAATATCTTTGACCGTAAGCTTTCTTTGTTTCATTAATTGCTTTAATACTTTGCCGAAATATCCCATTATATATTCTCTGCTTAAATATGATTAGAGGTTAATGCACAAATATTTACAAAATGTACACAAAATATTTAGATAAATATCTAAATATTTTAAAATTTATACTTAGTGCATCTAAATAATTTGTTATAATGATATAGTAACCGTAAAGTATTTAAAAAAGGTTAAATTAATAATTTAGTACATATTTGTACACTTTAAATTTGATTAAGTGTAATTAGTGCACAAATTACATAATCTTTAAATAGGATTGAATAAAATTATGAGTAATGAAGAGCTTGCGGAAATCTTAAGAGATTTAAGACAAAGAAAAAATTTAACTGTTGAGCAAATTTTAGGTAAAGCTAAGGAAGCCTTAAGAATGTTAGGCTATGAAGACTCGCAAGCAGCTGAAGGTGCAGAATCATTTGCAGCTAAAAGTGATTCTGAGTTAGTAGACTAATGTTTTTCTACGTAATATTTTTGATGGTCTCTAAGATCGAGAGTTTTATAATTTTGGCCAAATAGCTTTTCTTGTGCGTAGAGTTTGTTTAAATAGCTCCAGGCTCTTTTAAAATCTGTTTCGGGCATTTTTACTGTAATATTTTCTTTTAGAGTTAGATTCCAGCGACGCTCGCCATAACGGGTTGCTGATAGAACTTGCTCTGCAAGTTTCGGGTGAGTATTTAAATCATCAATTAATTTCTTTGTATATATAGGTGCATCGCTGCCAACAACGAGTAAAAGATGATTGTAATTGCTTACATTATTAATAGGAATCACATATCCTTCATCATCTATTAGATTCATTTTATAATTGGCTTGCCAGATAGCAATAGGCTTTCTCTCTAATATACCTATATAGATAG
>JAQSWU010000064.1 GCA_029266475.1 Rickettsiaceae bacterium
TTACTATCTCAACGCTTCGGGATTTTACTGCGTACAACAAAGGAGTTGCTCCATTCTTTGCATTAGGCTTGTTTACATCTGCACCATTTGCAATTAATAACTTAATTATGTCAACCGAGGACCTTTTAGACACGGCATAGATTAAAGGAGCATCCCCGTCAATGGTTATTGAACCATTTATAGGTACCCCTGCTAATATTAGCTCTTTTATTATATCTATATGACCCTTAACTATCGCTTCAGCCAAAGGAGTATATCCTTTCTTGTAAAGTTCATTGATGTGTGCTTTGGCCGATATTAGTTCCTTAACTATATTAGTATAACCAAAAACCACAGCCCGCATTAATGCTGAAGGTTCCCCAGTACCCACGTCATAATTAACGTTAGCACCCGCCTCTAGCAATAGTTTCACAAGCTTAATATTTCCATGCTCGCTCGCAAGCATCAAGGGGCTGCAATTTTCAACAAAATTAACCTGATTAACGTTAGCCCCTTTTGAGATTAATAACTTAGTTACCCCCAAATGCTCTTTAGCTATAGAAGCCAATAATGCGGTCCAGCCATCTTTAGGATTCGGTTTATTTATATCAGCACCTTTTGCAAGTAGTTCTTCTACTATTTCAATGTATCCATTCCCTGCAGCAAGGATTAAAGCGTGATCACCATAATTATCTATTGCCATTGGGTCTACCCCATGAGACAGCAATTCTCTTACAACCTTTTTATTTCGACTAAATGCAGCAATTAACAACGCTGTATCACCTTCTTTATCAGATAAATTTATATCAGCGCCGAATGCTATTAAAATCTTGGCTGCTTCAGCTCGCCCAGAGCTGGCCGCATAAAACAAAGCAGACCATCCATTATAGGCTTTTTTATTTACATCTGCTCCACTCTCAAGCAAAAATTTAATGATGTCTAAGTTGTTATTTATTACTGCAAATATTAAAGGTGTCCTTCCGTCATTTGGGTCCGCATAGTTAAGATCTGCTTTGCACAAAATTAGCTGCTTTACTTGTTTTATATCACCATTAATCACCAACGTTTCTAATCCTTTATCAATGATTTTTTTCTCACTATCATTTTTAGGTCCTCCACTTATAATTATTTGCATTAAAGTATCTAGATTCCTAATATCTTCAGCATTTCTCCTAAATACACTTCTTTCTGTTAAGTTATTTATTGCATTTTTCATAAGTGCCTCCGACCTATATAAAGAGATTACTAATCAAAATTAAGTATACTCTCCGGGTTTGCTAAGTAAAGATTTAAATATTGTTAAGCAAACCGCTATTTATGCGAGTCAGTTTTGGATAAGCGCTCAAAGAAATATAGATATAGGCCTAATGTGTACATAGCCTATGTTTTCGGACAACATTAGTTCCTGATTGAAGAATGTAGTTGTCATTTATTAGTTTTTCATATATTGTTCCTCTCAAAGTTTTTCATATATTGTTCCTCTCAATTGAAGGCTAATAGCTGCAATATTATAAGCAAACAGTTCCGCCTCTATGCGTTTTATTAAATCGGAAACTTGTTGATTTTTTCATTATACATCTTTTGTGCATCATCAAGAGATAGTTTGGAGTAAACCTCAAGAGAAGCTCGAGTTTCGTGACCTGAATAAGGCTGGATTAAGGCATCATCGATACCTTGTTTTTTTAACCAGGTAAATAAAAAATGACGCAACTTATGTGGCGACATGGATTGCTTTATTCCTGCTTCAGAGGAGTATTCTGCTAGAATTTTCCTTATTCCACGTGTAGTAAATGGTTTTTTACGATTCGATTCAAATAAATACACGGCTCCTTTAGCTTGCTCTGCATTAACAAACATCATAAGCGTTTCTCGAAAACTATATGGAAACGGCACAATACGGTCTTTACTTCCTTTACCTTGATTGATTCTGATTTGGAGTCGATCAAAATCAATATCATCTAATTTTATATTTACTAATTCTTGAACCCTAATTCCAGTGTAAAGAAGTGTTTTAATCATTACCATATGTTTTGTATTTCTAGTTTGCCATACAATATTATAATATTGCTTCAATTCTTCTTCTGTTGGAACGTAAGGCAATTTCTTAGCTTTGGTTGAGACCTCAATCGAAAACTCTTCCCGGATTTTTTTAAATAAGTCTCTTAAATAAATATAGTCAGGCCGTTCATCACGTAAAATTTTGCTAACTTTTTTTACAATATCTTTGGTTGGAGTTCTCATACTGATACCTGTTTAATCTTCAAGCGCTTTGCCAAATCTACTTCAAAGCTGCCATAAGGGTTAATATGCAAATAAAATAATGCGGTTAGTGCTCTATAATCTTCTTCACCTAAAAGGTTTAGCCAATATTCATCATGTAATATCTCTTCGATCAATAAAGTATTAACGTAAGAAATACTAGTCTGAAGTAAGTGCAAACAAAGCATAGAGATTTCCTGATCCTCACGAGAATTAGAAGTAAAATCACCACTTTTACCATAATATATAAAATCGTTAGCGCTATTCCAATTTTCAACGACGTTTAGGCCTGCATTAATTTGTTGTCTGAGCTCAACAGAATGGAGATAGCGGCATAAAAAGACGGTTTTGATTGCTTTTCCTAGTTCTAAGAAAGCCTTGAAAGTCGGATGTTGGTAGTTGCTTTTAGAAAATGTTCTAATAATAGTTTCCGCTGTTGCGGTGCCAATTTTTAAAGCAACTGCGTATTTGATCATCTCGTCGTATTGATCTTCAATGAGCTCCCACTTAATTGCGCGTGTAGAAATATCCTTGATATTTTTAACTTGAAAGTCATCTGTAGGCAAATAAAGCTTTTGGTTACCAATAGTCTTATATCGCGGGAGTAAATCGAATTTTTCAAGATAACTTAAGGCAAAACCTAATTCACTTTGCCCATGGCTATCAACATATTGAGATTCAATTTCCATTTTAGTTTCTTGATCCATAATACCTTGAAGCATCGATGCTACTTCTGATGAAGTGCATGTTTTCATCTGTGAATAAACACAAATATATTGGTCACTAACATGCCAATAAATCATGACTCCACTATTATGATGACGCGGACTCCATTCCGTTAACAGATTCTTACTGAAGCAACCAAACTGCTTAGAATCAGCAGCACATGCAGTAGAGACTGATTTCCAAATCCTAGGATTCCTTATTCTAAAAATAGCATTAACAACTATATTAATTGCTTCACGCAAATCATCTTTATTGAGATAAAACTTTCTAATATGGCGCAATTCTTCAAAAGTAACTGTGCCTTTAGATGCTCCAGAAGTACGCTTAAGCCCAGCATTGGTCCCAATAGCAAACTTACACAATAATAGCCTCTTTCGAATAGTTTCACTGTCTAAAACTTTACGATTACCAACAGTACTAAAGCAGTTAGTGAAGTTTTCACGTAAATCGACTTCTTTTAAAACATCTAATAGATCAATAACACCCCATTTAGCCAGAACAGCTTCTTTGAGTCTTTGAAGAAATTTAGGTTCTTCGGCTTTTTCTAAAGGTGTAAGCTTAATCCATGGCTTACCTTTCTTTTTAACAATATTAACCAATTCATTTTTAAACAAGCCATCATCGAAATTCTTAATATTTTGGCTCATTTTATCTTTGATTATTTCTATAAAGTCTTTTGCTAATAACGGGGCGTCCAGTAGAGCGTAATACTCCCTGCGCTTCTCTTCAAAATCCTTAGGCAAATCATCAATGGGGTCACGGTATTTCAATGCTCCACTTACCCAAACTTCTTTATGTTTTAGTTTAAGTCTTAAGAGTTTAAATATAACGCACTCATAATCCTTTCTTAAAATCCTTAAGTTATTAGCTTCATCCTTCTCAGTTACCTCTTTTTGTTGTTGTTTACTGATTAACTTATCGATTGGTATAGCTACTTCAATTGGATAATATTTAAGTTTACTCTTTTGATATTGCTTAATCAATTTTATTGCTTCTAAAAACTCAACATTATTTGATTGCAAATTTAAGCAATTAAGAATAATAAAGATAATATGACGATAAGCAGTAGAGTATCTTTTTATAACTGATGAGCGTACTTTTCTTTTAATTTGGCGAGCAAAATCCCTGGTTTTAATTAAACGATCTATTGTATTCTGTGAAACCGATGGGTATACGACCTGCTCGATAATACTTGTTGGATAATCTCGATTGATTTCTGCAAGTAAATAAAGGGAATCCAGATCACCTAATTGTTGGCTAATTTCTTTATTTAGGCTTTCTTGCTTTCTATCTAACGCTTTTTTTATTTGATATATAAAATGCAGCAAATGATCAACCAAATTATCAATTGCTTCTTGTTGACGTTGAAAACAAAA
The DNA here is from genome assembly GCA_029266475.1 of Rickettsiaceae bacterium. GTDB lineage: Bacteria > Pseudomonadota > Alphaproteobacteria > Rickettsiales > Rickettsiaceae > JAJFBM01. Next base: position 4,341 of record JAQSWU010000064.1, read on the forward strand.
TATAGCAGCAAGGGAGTATCGAGTAATATTGGTTCTACGTTTTGTTCTTTCAGGGGTGTCTGTTAAAAATCGTCGTCGATAATTATTACGTTGTTTTGTATTGATGGTGCAAATAAACTCTAATGATTTAAGGGGTAATTGGTTTAATATTTCAAACCGCTTAATTTCGTCAGCCACACCCTCCCGAGTTGAAGCACTAGAATCTTGCCTTAAAAATTGGCAAACACCATCAAAATCATTACTTTCTAGTAGATAGTTGTCAATGTAACTTTTATCCTTCTCTGATAGCAAACTATCAATCTGAAAAAAAATTTGTTGTTCTTTATTCTTCCTTGATTTTTTTATTACTTCTAATAAGGTTGATTCGTTTGGAATTTCAATTTTAGTATCTTTAAGATATTTATAAATTTTAAATTTTAGCGTTTCTTCATTTTTCTCCTTAAAAATATTGTTAGCTAAAAATTCATGAAGCAATGGACAATCCTTATTAAAAATTTTGAAGCCAAAATATTCTCTGATTTCTTGCTTATACCTGTTGATTGTTCGCTCTTGTTTTAAAAAGGTCAGTAATTCATCATATATAATAGACTCACCTGATAAACCAATACCATATTCAATCAAATCTAAAGGAATTGATTCTATGCTTTCTGGAAAGCTTGCTATCTTCTCAAACCATTTAAGTAATAAAATATAGACTAATCGCGATACACCGCGTTTTTTTTGAAGTAACCGCTTTTCATGAGGCAGCATTTGCCAAAAATTATCAGGTTCTATATTCGAGATCCCTTGAATCAACATAATCAATCTTTAAGTAATGATTTCTTAAAGTGATTCTCTTTTGCAATTGCAATGGCCTTGCGTAAATGCGCCTCCAAAACCTCTTTTGATGGCATCTCTGTTAAATATTGAGCAACATGAATACCTGTTTTATCCATTTCCAGATATTCAATGTCGTCATGATCTTTCCCCGCACAAAGAATAATTCCCATTGGTTTTTCTTCATAATCAAAACGTTCATTCTTATCAAGCCAATTAAGATACCACTCCATTTGACCTTTATATGCCGGATCAAAGTCACCAAGTTTTAAATCTATTGCAATTAATCTACGAAGTCGGCGATTAAAAAATAATAAATCTAGATATCTATCCTTTTTACCAGTACTCATGCGTTTTTGGCGAGCTACAAAGCAAAAATCAGTTCCCAGTTCCTGAAGAAAGTCCGTAATATTGTTGAGAATTAAGTTTTCAAGGTCTTCCTCTGAGTGATACTCATTAGCGCCAATAAAATTAAGAAAATATGGCTCTTTAAAAGTTAATTCTGGGGTCATTTCGTCCTTGTTTTTTAGCGTATCTAATTGTAGTTTAATAACGCTTTCGGGCTTCTTGCTAAGTGCTACTCGTTCATACAACATACTGTCTAATTGCTTCTGCAATGTACGAACACTCCAACGCTGTACACGACACATTTCAGCATAAAAATCACGTTTTAAGTCATCGTCAATAGCACAAATTAGAACAAAATGGGACCAAGATAATTGTCTCGACAGTGTTGAGACAATTTCACTATCAGGAAATAACTTAGCAAATCTTATCATTCTAAATAGATTGGGCCGACTATACCCTTTGCCATATGCATGGGTTAAATGAGTTGACAATGAAGCTACAATAGTTTCTCCATATTCAGCGCGTTCTGATTTTAGTACTTCCTCATCAATGCGCTTACCGATAAGCCAGCAAAGTAATGCTTGTGTAGAATTATATTCACGAGCTATATGACTTTTCGCTTCATCAATAAGAATACTTATATCTTTGATTAACAAATTAGGAATATCATGAATAATTTTGTCTGTTTTTATATTACGGATTTTTTTGTTGTTATTCATTTTGATTCCTGATAATTATTCCTAAAACGCATAAAGGCGGAACTGTTTGCTTATAATATTGCAGCTATTAGCCTTCAATTGAGAGGAACAATATATGAAAAACTAATAAATGACAACTACATTCTTCAATCAG
>JAQSWU010000033.1 GCA_029266475.1 Rickettsiaceae bacterium
GTTAATGGTTGGAGCACTAGAAGGGTTTGCTGACGTCTGGTCAATGCCTTTTTTCAATCAAGTTTATGGCATCGAGTTAAGCAATAGCATACTTGCAGCTTCATTTGTCTATATTGGTATGTGCTTCGGTGGGCCGGTGCTTGCCTATATCGCAGGTTATTTAAAATCCGAAAATAAGGTTATTATACTCACTAATCTTCTTACAATGGTAATATTCTTACTTTTATTCCTATTTACGAATTGGAACTTCTACTTACTGTGCTCCTTGATGATTATCCTTGGAGTATTATGTTGTTATCAAGTGATTGTATTTACAAAAGTAAGCAGAATAGTAGATAAGAAGGTAACAGGACTTGCAATAGCAGTTACTAACTGTTTAAATATGTCTTTTGGTTATTTATTCCATTTTGTAATAAGTTACTTAATGCAATCAAGCCCGGTCATTGAGGAAGCTAATGGCGCCCTTAGGTACGATTACTCGACATTCGTGATAAGCCTCTCAGTTATTCCTATTGCTTGCTTGATCGGACTTTTCGGTTTTTTATATATTTCTTATAGACCAAATAAACTTCATATTAGATAATTTTAGTAAAGGCCATCTCGTGGGAAATAACTTAGAAATGGCCCTTCTGAATTATTATAAGAAGATTAATTATGGTAGTAATAAGCATACTTTAGGCCAGCCAGCATCATTTCTGCCGGAGCTTCCATGCTTGATATGTTGGGTTGTGTATTTACTAATCCTTCCATCAAAATTTCTTCCATTTCATGCAAACTTAGTTTAGCGGGAGCTGGGGTGGTTAAGCCTTCCATCAAAATCTTTTCCATCTGTTGAAGACTTAGCTTTGCAGAATTTTTATTTAATACACCTTTATTTCTTGCTTTCATATATTTACCTAAATTTAATAAAGTGCTTAGATTAAAAATTTATTAATTATTATTAATATACTACTTTAGGTAAATTGTCAATAAGTATTAATGTACTGTTTATATTTTAATAATTTTACTTGCTTAAGAAATTAAGGCCAATATGCTTTGCTAGAGATGGTATCTAAGCATTTGATTTAAGGATACGTTATATGCAAACCTTAGCAAAAGGTAGTATCAAGGCCTTAAGCAAATATACCTAAGAAGCTAAAGAATTAGGCAAGAGAATCAGGTTCCCTAGGCTAAACACAGAGTGGGCTCTTAAATAACGTTGGATGTATATAGCAGCGCTAGAATCAGCGTATTAGGGTTAAAAATTTAGTAGTAACCATAATTGCTGCTTGCCTACGGTCAAGATCTTGCTCAAATGTTTTATTAAGAATATCCTTTATAGCATCATAGCAGCTTATAAGATAAGGCATGGTTTTCCTAGCAGCTATACGATGGAAGATAGCTTGATCCAAATCTAGCTTAATTCCAGCTTTAATTTTGCATATAGAATTAAGGATACAAAGAGAGCTTTCAGAGAACTGTCGCCATAAATCATTATCCTTTTTTAAACTTAGCTTACCTATTAAGCTTTCCCTCTGCTCTGAGGAGGGGTTATTTAATAAATCGATGATTTGTTTGTTTATAACACCATTACTACCATCTACCTTTGAATTGATATATAATTTGCTACAGCGGGATAATATCGTAGCAGGCAATTTAGCTGTTAAACTTGTAATTAAAAATATATAACTACCAAGCGGAGGCTCTTCAAGCACTTTAAGGCAACTATTAAAAGCATTATTATTCATCATTTCAGCTTTATAAATAATGACAATTTTAAAAGGCGAGAGTGATGAACTTTTATTCAGAAACCCCTGCATTGAGCGAATTTGATCAACCGAAATAAACTTACTCTGCTCTTTCTCAAGGGACTCATTAGAGATAATCATAAAATCAGTATTATTCTCTAGCGGCACCTTGATATATTGCGAATATAGCCTAGCTGCAAAATTTTTAACCTCATTTAGGGCTTCTTCAACATTCTCTGAATAAATATGCAAGGCATGAGGGAATTTATGCTCATTCCAGCGATTCATAAGATATTTAAGTGTTTCAGACATAAAATTCCCTCAAAAAATGCATATTTGATTATTTAGCAAAGTTGGTTTACATACGATCAAGCGGCTCGACACCGAGCACACCTAATCCCGACCTAATAACTAATTGAATTGCCTTAGCCAAGGCAAGTCTTGCCGAGGTGAGTTTCTCATTATCTGTAATAATAAATCTATAATATTCTTTTTCTTTGCCAAGATTCCACAAAGCATGGAATTCTGCTGCAAGATTTTGTAAGTAAAATGCAATCCTATGAGGTTCAGCATGCAAAGCTGCACTTTCAACTGTCTTTGGCCATGAAGCTAAAGTTTTGATAAGATGCATTTCCTCTTCGCTCTCGAGTAATGCTAGATCATAATTACTGTTTTCAAAATCTTTATAGGCAGTATCCAATTGAGATTTAGCATTCTCTAGAATAGATTTAGTACGGACATGCGCATATTGCACGTAGAATACTGGATTATCTTTAGACTGTTCTTTTACCTTATCTAAGTCAAAATCCATGACTGCGTCATTCTTACGAGTGAGCATTATGAATCTAATAATATCCCTGCCAACCTCATTAATTACGTCCCGAACAGTAGTAAAGTTGCCTGCCCTTTTAGACATCTTAACAGGTTCACCATCTTTTATGAAATTTACCAGCTGGCATATTTTTACATCTAGTTTAACCAAAGGATTATATGCCTTTGCTACTGCTTCAAGTCTTTTAATATAGCCGCCATGATCAGCCCCTAAGATTAATATTAAACTATCAAAGCCTCGGTCAATTTTATTCTTAGTGTAAGCAACGTCAGCTGCAAAATAACTCCATTGCCCATTACTTTTCTGCAAGGCTCTATCTTGATCATCGCCAAAATTAGTAGACTTAAATAATATTTGCTCTCTTTCTTCCCAATCCTCAGGAAGCATGCCTTTTGGCGCCTCCAGCATACCTTTGTAAACTAAGTCTTTACTCGTTAGCTCAGCAACAGACTTTTCGATTTCACCGGAGCTATGCAGGCTCTTTTCGGAGAAAAATATATCATGTTTAATGTTTAAGTCCGCTAAATCTTGCTTAATTAATTCCATCATTGCAGCAATTGCTACTTCCTTTATCACCGGAAGATACTCTTCCTCACTCGCTGTAATTAAGCTTGAGCCGTATTTTTTGAATAAAGCTTCTCCCACTGGAATAAGATATCCCCCAGGATACAAGCCTTCAGGAATATTTTGTTTCTCCCCTGTAGCACATTCCAAGTAACGAATAAAAGCAGACCTTGCAAGCACGTCTATCTGGCCGCCATAATCATTCATGTAAAATTCTTTTTCAACTTGGTAGCCTGCTTTTTTTAGGAGTCTTGATAGGGCATCTCCATAGACAGCACCTCTTGCATGCCCTATATGCATAGGACCAGTAGGATTTGCTGAAACAAACTCTACGTTATATTTCTTATTCTCTCCTACCGATGAATCACCATATTTTTCACCAAGCTTTAAAATTTCGTCAATTGTCTCCTGCCAAACTGATGGCTTTAAAGTAAAATTGATAAAACCAGGGCCAGCAATTTCAATATGAGAAATATAACCTAAGTCATTTAAGGCACCTTTTAAGATACTTGCAATTTCTCTTGGAGACTTTTTTAATTGACCAGCAAGCACCATTGCAGCATTAGTTGCAAGGTCTCCATGCAGAGGATCTTTTGGCGACTCTACTGTTATAGCTTTTAAGTCTAAAGTTTCACCAACATATAAATTAGTAATAACTTTATTGATTGCAGCTTTAAGCTTATGATAAATATCCATATTAGCCTTTATATTAAAAATATCTGTTAGAAGAAAGATTAAAGAATGACTCAAACTCCCTAATTGCGTACCTATCGGTCATTCCAGCAATATAATCAGAGATTACCCTTGCTCGATTGGTTGCGCTACTGCCAACTATTCTTTTTTGCCATTCTACAGGCATACATTCAGGGGTTCCCATACAGAGATTAAATAAATCTTTGATAACCTTTTGAGCTTTCAGCTTCATTAGCATCACTTTATGATTTCTATAAACCTTTTCGAATAAAAGCTCTTTAATCTTTTTATTTTCTGCACTAACTTTAGCAGAAAACTCAACCAATGCTTTACCAAACTCTCTAACATCTCGCTCGCTTACAATATTATTATTTTTTATGTTAGCTTGCGTTGTAGTAATAAGGTCTGTAACCATATAATGAGTAAGCCTTCTGGTCACTTCATATACTAAGCGCGCAAAGGGAATATTATTATGTTTTGCTCTTATCTGATCAACAAAGCTTTTTAAAACCTCTATAGAACATAGATCATCCATTGTAAGAAGCCTTGCTCTGATACCATCTTCTATATCATGACTATGGTAGGCTATATCATCACAGAGAGAAGCTAGCAATTCCCTCTAATACCTCCCAGCAAAGATTAAGACCATCAAAACTTGCATATCTATCTTCGAGCTCAGTAAGAAGTTTTATAGAATGGGCATTATGGTCAAAGCCTCCGTAATCTTTCATACACTCATCCAAGGCATCTTCCCCAGCATGACCAAAGGGAGTATGCCCCATATCATGAGCAAGCGCTATGCTTTCAGCTAAATCTTCGGACACCTTCAAAGCCCTTGCGACAAGTCTTGCTAGAATCGCTACCTCCATAGTATGAGTAAGCCTGTTTCGGTAGTGGTCACCCTCGTGATTGACAAATACTTGGGTTTTGTATTCAAGCCTTCTAAAAGCATTTGAATGCACAATACGGTCCCTATCCATTTGAAAATTATTTCGAAATAAAGTAGTTTCCTCCGCCGTTAAGCGTCCTCTAGTTTTTATTGGATCGCAAGCATAAGTTGCAAGTTGCATAATTTTTATTTTTTAGTTAATATATATGAACATTGAAAATCCTATAGATTATTAATATATAAAAAACGAAAGGATTTTGCAATTTAATAATAATAAGATTAGTGGATCTATATGAGCGAAAACGAGGCAAACATCACTTTAACAGAAAATGCAGCAAAGAAAATTGCTGATATGCTCTCAAAGGAGCCTAATAACACTAAATTCAGAATTTCTGTAGATAGCGGTGGCTGCACAGGGTTTAAATATAAATTCGACCTCGATCTCATACAAAACGAGGATGATCTAGTTATCCAGAAAGGTAATGCTATAGTTTTAATTGATGCAGTAACACAATCATTCATGAAAGGGTGCGTAATCGACCATATAGAAAGCTTGAGCGGTTCAGAATTCGAAATTCGTAACCCAAATGCTACAGCAAGATGTGGTTGCGGCAACTCTTTCTCAATTTAAAATTTTTGAATTGACTAACTAATTCACCAATAGAACCCAAGAAAGTAAGCTGTTTAGAGCCTTATTCTATATTTAGTTTATCGCTTATTTTACTTCCTTTGTAACAAAATGTAACAAAGTTTTATTTTACCTTAGACTCTTTATTCATATAATGAGGGTTGAAAGCAATAAATGATATGAAAGCTTAATAATGATAATTCAGCAAACTACTATCAAGCATCCGATATCTTGTTATGGAATAGGAGTGCATTCTGGCGAAAGAATGAATCTAACTTTAAAACCGGCAAGCAAAAATACTGGAATTATATTCATTAGAACAGATGTTAAGTTCATTGATAATATCATTCCTGCTGATTTTCTTTATGTTTCTGAAACTACGCTTTCAACTACCATTCAAAATTCTTCTAATGTAAAGGTCTCGACAATCGAACATTTAATGGCAGCTATTTGGGGTTGCGGCATAGATAATCTTATTGTTGAGTTAGATGGACCTGAAGTGCCAATCATGGATGGTAGCAGCAAACCTTTTGTATTTATGCTAGAATGCGCTGACATTAAGGTTCTTGATACACCTCGTCGATTCTTAAAAGTCAAAAAAGAAGTTACTGTATCAAATGGCTCAGCAGAATGCTCTGTTGAACCTAGCTCAGACTTCTCCATCACTATGGAAATTGACTTCGCTAATAAATTGATTGGTTATCAGAAATTCGAACTTAGCAGCGAAAGCTCTTTTAAAGAAGAGATTGCTGGCGCTAGGACATTTGGCTTCCTTAAAGACGTGGAGTATTTACAAAGTAAAGGGCTGGCTAAGGGTGCTTCTCTTGATAATGCAATAGGTCTTGAAGAAGATAAAATCCTAAATCATGATGGTCTCAGATATGAAAATGAGTTTGTCAGACATAAACTTCTTGATGCTATTGGCGACTTTAAAACCGCTGGCTTTATTATCGGCCACTTTCAAGGCTCTAAATCTGGGCATCAAGTAAATAATATGTTGCTAAGAAAGCTGATCTCTGATCCTAACGCTTTCGAATACGTTGCTCTATAAAACTTCTATTTTACCGCTGCACGCTTTAGCCTATCATTTATTGCAATACCTATTTTCTCAAATGGTATAGGAGCAACTGCAATAGTCTTTTGACCTTCTTTCATAGCTTGCTTATCAAGGGCACGCAGCATTGAATAAAGGTTGCTTGCCGCTTCGATTAGGTTACCAGTCAAACTTAAATTTTGTCCTCTAATGAAAGTAACCTTGCCAAAACCAAGACCTATTTCGCCATCTCTGAGATCTGTAGCGTTTAAACGCACCTCGACATTTGGTGAGTAATGTTTTTCCATCATGCCTGGCGCTATCAAGATTTCACTGCTAACTGAAGCTTTCACCTTTTGCTTAATAACGTTTTCTATATCCTCAGCAGTAATAAAACCTTGCCTCAATATGGTAGGAACTTCGTTTGAGAAATCTACAATTGTTGATTCAATACCTACAACACTCTCGCCACCCTCCAATATTAGGATTCCATCTTTACTAAAATGTTCCTTTACGTGATTACTGGTTGTAGGGCTAATATAGCCTGAAGGATTAGCGCTAGGGGCTGCAATTGGCCTGCCTGCTACTCTTATGAGTTTTAAAGCAACTTCATTATCCGGTATTCTAATGGCAATAGTTTTAAGTCCTGCTGTAACCGTTTGAGCAATCTTAGCATCATTTTTTAGAGTAAGAACGAAACTAATAGGGCCAGGCCAAAAAGCCTTTGCTGCCTGTTTTGCTTCTGGAGAGAACTCTGCAATAGATTCAGCTTGCTCTATTGTTGCAACGTGCACGATCAAAGGATTACTAGCAGGGCGAGACTTTAATCTATAAATCTCTCTGCAAGCATTATCGTTTGTTGCATTAGCACCGAGCCCGTAGACTGTCTCGGTCGGAAATGCGACCACACCTCCTTCCCTAATTATTTCTGCTGCACGAATTATCTCTTCCATCTGCAATACTATTCGAAATCCTCGTCATCGGAGTGGTCCCCTGCTAAACTTGTATAACCTGCTTGATTACTTGCTATATAAGTAACATCTCCCACATATTTACTAATACCTTTTATATCTTCTATAGCAGCATATTTAATTATTTGCTTATAACATTTTGCAAAAGCGTTACTAATCAACCCAAGTTCATTATAATGATCTACGGCTTTTATTAATTGTTTCCTACCTAAGTAGTTATAGCCTGCTAGATTAGCATAATGTATTTGCTCTTCAAGCCATTCGACAGACAATAATGAAAGTATATTATCCTGAGCATATAGGGTTTCTCCCAAACGCGGAAATACCACCTCTGCCAGTATATCTGCGCCATAATTCAATAATTGCTTGATAGTCACGATATTTGGATTAGTAAAACTCCAATGTAATGGAGTATAGCCATCCTTATCACGCGCATTTACATCAGCTCCCATTTTGAGAAGGATATCAATGGACTCCCAAGCATTATTAGCTGCGGCAAAATGCAAGGCCGTATAACCTTCTCTGCTACGATCATTAACATCTTCCTTGCAACTTTCAATTATATCAAGAATTTTCAAATAATCATTCATAGATGCATAATGCATAAGAAGTCCATCAGATCGCATCTCAACTCCTAAATTTTAATTACCTTAGCTTTAATGTGGCAAGCCCTATCAGTCCGAATATAACTCCAAGAATCCAGAATCGTACTACAACCTTTGATTCAGGCCATCCAGCTTTCTCAAAATGATGATGAAGCGGAGCCATTTTAAATATCCTTTTACCCTTAGTAATTTTAAAGTAATACACTTGAATAATTACTGATAAAGCCTCAATTACAAATAAGCCACCGACAATTGCCAGAACAATTTCATGTTTAATTATTACGCTTATCACTCCAAGGGCACCACCCAAAGAAAGACTCCCTGTATCCCCCATAAAGACTTCTGCGGGCTGCGCATTAAACCATAAAAATCCAAGGCTACTACCAACAATTGCTGCGCAAATTATTGCAAGTTCACCAACATGAGGAACATATATTAACTGCAAGTAATTTGCAAATATAACGTTACCGACTACATAGGAAAATATACCAAAACACAAAGCTGTAATTGCTATAGGTACGCTTGCAAGCCCATCCAGTCCGTCTGTTAAATTTACTGCATTTGACGAGCCTATAATTACTATGGCGACAAAAGGAATATAAAATACCCCTAAATCAAGCAGGAAATTTTTAAAAAATGGGAAAGCTAGGTGAGTTTCATGCCCTGTTGCTGAATAATATTGAATGAGCAAACAAGATATTATGCTTACTAAAAACTGTACAAGCATCTTCATCTTACCGCTTACCCCTTTTGTATTACGCTTACTTACCTTCAGATAGTCATCCATGAAACCAAGCAATGCAAAACTTACAAGCACAAATAATGTAATCCAAATATACGGATTAGTTAAATCAGCAAGCGTAAAAGTTGAAACTAAAATTCCTCCAATCATCATAAGGCCACCCATCGTTGGCGTCCCTGCTTTTGATTTATGCGTCTCAGGCCCGTCTTCCCTAATAGGTTGGCCAAGCTTTTGGCTCGCCCTTAAGTATCTTATAAGCCTAGGCCCGAATAAAAAGCAAAAGCTTAAACTAACTATTATAGCAAGTCCGCCTCTAAAAGTTATATATCGAAATAGGTTTGCAATATGTGATTCAGCTGCATAAGGCGTAAGGAAATTATATAGCATTTTCTTTGTTATTTTGATTAATGAATTCTTCTACAAAAAGATATAGTTTAGTGCCTTTGGAGCCTTTAAATAACACCACATCCCCATCTTCAAGGTAGTCATAAATACGTGCTTTTAACTCTTCAAGATTATTAAAATGCACCGCTGCAATATTGTTTTGTATTTTACAGTGCAGAAACCGCATATAATCACCAACAGTTAGCACAATACTCAAGCTACTTTCTAATACCGGCTCTGCTAAGCTTTCATGAAGTTCCTGCGTAAAATCTCCAAGCTCATTCATATTTGAAAGTATGGCAATTTTTCTTTTACCTGCAATATTACTGATATTTTTGAAAGCGGCTATTACTGCAGGTACGCTTGCATTATAACTATCATTTACCACTGTTATCTGCTTGCCTGAATGCAATTTTAAATGAATTGGCAGGCCTCTACCATTTTCTGGTTTTAAATCTGCAAGCGCTAAGGCGGCTTGTTTAATATCTTCCCCTAGAAGCTTAGTTACAAGTAATGCAATAGAGATATTAATAGCTTGGTGTTCACCGGTTATACCCGTTTTTACAGATATATTTTGCCCCATAATATCAAAATCTGCTTCCATAAAGGTGCCATGATGCTTAGTTTTTAGTAATTTTGCATCTGCTGTATTATTTTTCTTAGTAAATGTATAAATATTTTGGATATTTCTCTTTAGAACAGCCGCTCTCATTCTTTCATACCAAGGGCTATCAATATTCAAAATTGCTGTACCATTCGCCTGCACACCTTCAAAAATTTCGCTCTTAGCGTCAGCAATCGCTTCCATCGAACCTAAATTACCTATATGCGCTGCTTCAATATTGGTAATTATTGCGATATCTGGACGGGCCATACTTGTTAGTTTCGAAATTTCTCCAGCATGATTCATCCCCATTTCAATCACTGCATATTTAATATCATCAGGCATAGAAGCCAGATTTATAGGTAGTCCCAAATGATTATTAAAGTTACCACGAGTAAAAAATGATTTACCACAAGCATTTAATGCGGTGAACAGTGCATTTTTAGTTGATGTCTTCCCTACACTTCCTGTTATACCAATAAATTTTGCTTTAGAATTGTCTCGTTTATATTTAGCAAGTTTTAAAAGAGCCTCAAAAGTATCCTCAACTATTATTAATTTATCATCTTCTACTCCATCTGGTCTGTGGCTTACAATTGCTGCAGCAGCCCCTTTGAGCAATGCATCCTTTACGTAGAGATGACCATCAGTGGCTCCACCAGTAAGGGCAAAGAATAATTCACCACCTTTGATTTCCCTAGAATCAAATTCAACATGAGTAGTATTGATTTGTTTATTAATAGCAAGACCTAAAGCTTTGCTTAGACTATCTTTATTCCAAATATACATTATTTTCCTTCAATAATTTCTTTCACAACCTCTATATCAGAGAATGGTATCTTTTGATCTTTAATGATTTGATAAGTTTCATGGCCTTTTCCAGCAATTAGTAATATATCGTTATCTCCCATAAGGCTAATAGCATAACTAATTGCCTTTTTCCTATCGCCTACCTCTACTACTTTCCCTTCATTTATCAAGCTTTCATTAGTCCCTGCTAGTATTTCGCGCCTTATAAAATCAGCTTCTTCAAATCTAGGGTTATCATCAGTTATTATAGTTATATCAGCTATTTCACTTGCGATTTTGCCCATAATTGGTCGCTTCAAGCGGTCTCTGTTACCGCCACAACCAAATACGACAATAAGCTTTGAACCTTCTTCTTTTAATGTAGCAAGGTTATTTAGCGCTTTTTCAAGCGCTTCTGGTTTATGAGAGTGATCGACGAAAATATTCTTGTAAGCTACGACTTTCTCAAGCCGCCCATTCACCGTTTTAAGCTGCGGTAGAACCTCGATAATTTTATCAAAATCTTGGCCAGAATAAGACGCAAGCACCGCTGCAATCAGTATATTGGAAGCCTGGAAAGCACCAATAACATCTGTTGAAAAACTATAACGCTTAAGTCTATATTCAAATTCAATATGTTGGCTACTTAGTGACATTTTTGTGCTAATAATCTTTACATCACCCTGCTCTCCAACAGTAACAAATTTCTTTTTGTTGTTTTTTAAAAAATTCACCACTTCAGACGCGCAATGCATATCGCAATTTATAACTGCAATCCCATGATCGGCTAAATTTTCTTTAAATATCTTTAGCTTAGCTTGCAGATAAGCTTCCATCGTTCCATGATAATCTAGGTGGTCTTGTGAGAAACTTGTAAAACCTGCAGCATTGACTTTTACACCATGTATTCTTCCTTGGTCAAGTCCATGGCTTGATGCTTCGAAAGCGACGATATTTACACCTGAAGCTTTTAAACGAGCAAGAGTCTTATAAAAAGTTACTAAATCCTGTGTATTAAGGTCCTGTGCTTCCTTGTCGTTCTCTTTGCTTAAGACGCAATTATTTGTAATAATGCCAAGTGAACCAATTGAAGCAGCTGGAACTTTTAAATATTCTAAAATCTGTAGGATATAATTTACGACAGAAGTCTTACCACTAGTCCCGGTTACAGCAATTAAATATTCTGGAATATTTTTATATAACCAACGGCAGGCCTCTGCAAGCTGCTGCTTAGAATCTTCTACTTTAAAGATTTTACTAGCCTCATTACAGATCTTATCGGATATAACTATTGCTGCGCCACTGGCAAATGCTTGATTTATATAATCATTACCATCAGAGGAGAGACCGCCCAATGCGAAAAATGCACTGCCAGGCACCACTTGCCTTGAATCAATCGCTATATCAGTTATATTATGCTTTTCTAAAAGCTCAATGATATTAAATTTCTTCATCTACTTTATAATTTATATGTAATATTTTTTTAACATAATCTGATTCTTCATCTAATGGCTTAATACCGAACAAAGGAGCCATGCGAGAAACTATCCTGCCGGTAGTTGGCGCTGCAGTAAAACCTGCGGTGGCATATCCGAATGTCTCCTTTGTGCCTTTTGGTTCATCAAGCATAACAAAGATAACATATTTAGGATCTGTCATTGGAAAAGCTGAAATGAAAGATGATAATCTTGCAGTTTTTGAATATTTCCCAAGCACTGCTTTATTTGCAGTACCGGTTTTACCGCCAACTAAAAAGCCTTTAACTTCTGCTTTTTTCCCTGTACCCTTTTCAACAACAAGCCTAAACAACTTATTCATATTAAATGAAGTTGATTCTTTAAATACTCTTTCATTTAACTCTTGCTCTTCTACCTTATCCTTCTTTACTAAGGTTAAAGGATAAAAATATCCGCCATTAACAATAGGTAGTATAGCTTGCACCACATGCAAAGGACTTACAGACATGCAATGACCATAAGACATAGTTACGGTATCAAGATCACTCCAACGTTTTTCAGAAGGGTATAATGGAGTTGCTTTCTCAGGTAGCTCGATGCGTGTTTGATCGAATAGCCCTAATCTTTGCAAATATGACTTAAAAACTTTTTTTCCGACTTCTAAGACAATCTGCGCTGTACCAATATTAGAAGAATACATAAATATTTCTGGAACGGTGCGCCAACCTTCTTTTTTATGATAATCTTTTACAGTGAATCTTGCGATCTTAACTTTAGCATTTAAGTCATATACGTCATTTAATGTAACCTTCCCAGAATCGAAACCTACCGCAAGAGTTATGGCTTTAAAAACAGACCCTACTTCAAATGCACCAAGCGTTGCTTTATTGAATAATTGTACGTCTGAAGCATGTGAAGGATGATGCGGATCAAAGTCCGGCTTATTCACAAGCGCCAGAACCTCGCCCGTCCTTGCATCAGCAACAATCCCAACTCCACCTAGTGCGTTAAACTCTTTTATAGACCGGTCAAGCTCCTCACTAACAATACTTTGTAGTCTGACATCGATAGCCAGCTGCAGCGGTTTATCCTTCTCTGCAAACTCAACCGACATATCCTGGTTAGTTAAGAATTTATCAAAATGTTTTTCAACGCCTGCAAGCCCATTATCATCTCTACCTACAAAGCCTAGGGTATGAGAAAGCAGATTACCATATGTATAAACCCTTTTATACTCCTTCTCAAAGTAAAAACCTGGTATACCTAAATTGTGTATTGCATATTGTTCGTTAGGTGTAAGGTCACGCTTAATCCATATAAAAGTTCGGTCAGACCTTAAGTCTTTTAATAATTTTGCTTTATCAAGTGTTGGAATGATTTTTGCAAGTTTAGTAGTTGCCTCGCTCGGATCAATAATTTTTTTAGGATTTGCATAGAGCGAAGCTGTTGCAAGATTTACAGCTAGCAAGTTACCATTTCTATCAATTATCTCTTTACGTTTATTAGCAGTATTTTTTACTACCGACATTTGATTTCTAAAGTCAGCAGAGTTTTTGTGACTTGCAAGGCCAATAACCCTAACCGCGATAATTATAAATAGAAATACAAAAGAGATAATTAAAATAGTTAGCCGCAGCTGTAATGATCCTTTATCGCTTTCCCATTTAGATAAAGCAAGATAGAAACTTTCCCAAAAGCGAAATGATTTTCGGTACCTACGGGTAAATTTTAGCTGTAGAAATTTCATCTTTAGCTGGTTTATAAAAGCAAAGATTCTGCTCATTGATTCATCCCTTTAGCCGAAATATTACCTTACATCAGAAACAGTGGTTATGTACTTTGAAGGTGATTTTTTATAGCGCCATTTAACGCGAGCTCTATTCTCTGCAAGCTGCATCTTCTTGTCGTTTGTATCATCCTCTTCCGCTAAAGGATTATTTACCATTTGCGCAGAGTTAATAGATTCAAGCTTAAGGTATTTATCTGCAAGTTTTTTAATTCTCTCAGGAGATTGCAAGTAGGCTAGTTCAGCTTTAAGTATATATATTGTATCCTTTTCTTGCTCAAGCTGGCGCTCAAGCTCAGCATAATGGATACGTAAGTCTAATACGATTTGCTTAATAGCAAGCACCCCGTAGACAGATATTATCAATAAAATTATTCCTATTAAGCTAAAAGATTTATTGCGCATAATGATTAATTTTTGTTGCCGCTCTAAGCTTTGCTGACCTTGAACGCGGGTTATAAACGGTTTCCTGCACACTTGGCTTAATAGATTTCTTAGTTAATATTTCAAAAACTGCATTCGGATCATATTTCTCAGCTGGATCAGCGTATTTCGATAACGCCACCTTTTTTGCTGAATTAGTTTTCAGGAAAGTTTTTGCAATCCTATCTTCTAAGGAATGGAAGCTGACTATCACTAATCTCCCGCCAGGCTTAAGTATCTTTTCTACCTGGCTTAGTAACTTTTCTAGCGCGCCTAATTCATCATTAACCCAGATCCTAATTGCTTGAAAAGTTTTGGTGGATAAATCAATTTTTGACTTTTTAAAACCAATAGCACTTCTGACGATGGATGCTAAACGACCCGTAGTTGTTATCGCCTCTATTTGGCGCTCACTAACTATTTTACGCGCAATTTTCCTTGCATCCCTTTCATCACCATAAGTATAGATTACTCTTGCAAGCTCTTCTTCACTTGCGTCATTAATAAAATCAGCAGCATTACGACCCTTTCTACTCATGCGCATATCAAGCGGCCCATCATGCATAAAGGAAAACCCTCTCTCCCCCCTATCAAGCTGCATGGAAGATACCCCTAGATCAAGTACTACTCCATCGACTTGACCCACAGAATTATTATGCATCTGTTCTAATATTTGACTAAAATTACACTGCCAAAAAACGAATCTATCATTATATTTTCTTTGTAACTCTTCGGCATATTCGGCAACATCAGGATCCTGATCTATTCCTATAACCTTACAACTGGCCTTCTCTAAGATAGCAGTGCTATAACCGCCAGCGCCAAAGGTACAATCAATATAGGTCTCCCCGTTTTTAGGAGCCAGATACTTAATTACATCCTCAAGCATTACTGGGATATGTGATGTTTCTTTCATAAAATCAATCTTATCATCAAAAATAACCGACATAATTATCTACTTTCCCTCTATATTACGCTTACGCTATTCATATATAACTAGAACTTTCACTTATCTCCGCTTCTAGTAGGCGCTAAAGAATTTGCACCTAGATTCTTTAGTAACAATTTATTGTTAAAGGCAATATCCTTAGCTTTTTCACTATGTTTATTAAAAACCTCAGGATTCCAAATTTCGAACACTTGACCTTTACCTACAAAACAGGCTTGTCCATCTATTGCTGCATAATCGATAAGCTCTTTAGCTAAAACCACCCTTCCTTCACTATCAAAAGATAATTGCGTAGATCCACCAAGTATTATAGTTTCAAATGCATCTCGCTCAGGAGAGTAAGGGTCTAAATTTTCTATAATTTGACTCAGCTCTTCTATACGCTTTAAACCACATGCTTCTATACATTGGTTCTTAATCGATGGATAAGCAATTATACCTGCAAATGACTCTCCATTTAAGGCAGCCCTAAAGCTTGCAGGAACCGATATCCTGTTTTTCTTATCTATATTATTTATATATGTTGATAAAAATAAATTCACTTTAAGCCTTTAATGAGTCGTTTCACCATTATCGTTTAAGCATTATTTATTCTGCTTTTCGATGTTTCTGATATAAGTTTTACTCCTTTATGGTAAATTATGGGTTAATTTGGGAATATATGGGTACATATGGAAAAATATTTTACAAAGATTCTTGAGTCAAGTGATATTTCAGCTACATATTACAATAAAGCCGAGGCTAATGCAGAATAACTATAATATTAGTAAATTTTGATAAAAATTCTGGTAAAAAGTTAAATACCGTTTACAGCTTTAGGTATTCTACTAATTTTTTGCAACGACGGTAATACTAGATTCATACTTAAGGCAGACAAACAGAAGTTTAAAATTAAAAACTCAAGAAGGAGAGCAGGTAATTATCAAACAGCGTTCACGGCCTATCGATAATTACAAAAAAGGGAAATTAAAGGAAATTTAGATAATAAGAAATGAGCGAATACTTCTAATAGATATTATAAATTTGAAGTATCTTCTAAAGGATAAAATCTTTTGCTATTTTTTATCCTCTTCATCTTTTAGCGCTGATTTAAAAGCTTTCATACCTCTACCAAGGTCAGCCATTACTTGCGGAAGTCTTCCTGCGCCGAATAAAACTAATATTATTAATAGGATTACTATTAACTGTCCAAAGCCTAAACTCATAAAAACACACCTAAATCAAGTTACATTAATATTGTATTATATTTAATATTAGCTTGCAATCAATTTGCTAAAAATTAAAGCTCTGTCTCTTGCAGTGTAACAGTCCCGTCATTTTGTTTGACAATCTTTTCGATTTTATGTTTAGCTTCATTTAGCTTTTTTTCGCAGTGCGCTTTAAGCAAAGCACCCCTCTCATATGCTTCAATCGACGACTCCAAAGTTTCCACACCTGTGTCGATTTTCTTAACAATCTGCTCAAGCTCAGCTAAAGCTTCTTCAAAACTCATATTTTCAATAGATTTTCCATCAAGCATAATATAAAATATTTTTATTTCACTCGCATTTAATTTAAAAACAATATATAAAAGGCTTTTTCTATGCAAGCAAAAATTTATAAACCAATTAAATCAGCTATGCAATCGGGAGTAGCAAATACCGAAAAATGGATCCTAGATTTTGTACAGCAAGAAGGAAGTAGATTCATTGAGCATATTTTAGGCTGGACTGCTTCAAAAGATATGAATCAAGAGATAAGGCTTTCTTTTAATAACAAAGAAGAAGCAATTAGCTTTGCAAATAAACATAATCTTGATTACGAAGTAATTGAACCCCAGCAGAGGAAAGTAATTAAAAAAAGTTACGCAGATAATTTTAGATGATAATAACTTTGGAAGAAGAAAATACTAATTACGACATCAGCAGCGCGCTAAACCCTGCACAGCAAGAAGCAGTAAAAACTACTGAAGGGCCTTTGCTGGTCTTAGCTGGCGCAGGCACCGGCAAAACTCGCGTACTGACCACAAGGATAGCCCATATATTACACCAGCGACTTGCTTCTCCTTCACAAATTCTGGCTGTTACCTTTACTAATAAAGCTGCAAAAGAAATGGAAGAAAGAGTCAAAGCTATCGTTGACTGCACAGGCATATGGATTGGCACCTTCCATTCTATTGCAGCCAAGATATTAAGAGCGCATGCTCACCTATTGAACCTGACCCCTTATTTCTCGATTATAGATGCTTCAGACCAGCTCCAGCTAGTAAAGAATCTACTGCAGCAAGAAAATATTGATCCAAAAGCGACGCCAGCAAAGATAGTGCTTGCAATCATATCTAAATGGAAAGATAAAGGGCTGCCCCCTGAAAAAATTTCGCAAGGCGACCTAAAAGGCGAAATAGATCATATTGCAAGGAATATTTATTATAAGTACCAAAAATCATTACTTGAATCAAACTCAGTAGATTTTGGCGATCTTTTGCTCTATAATAATATACTTTTTTTAAACAACCCTGAGGTACTTGCTTATTATCAAAATCAGTTTAAGTATATTCTAATCGATGAGTACCAAGATACAAATGTTGCGCAGTATATTTGGGTTAGGATGCTTGCAGAAAAATATAAAAATATCTGCTGCGTTGGCGACGATGACCAATCTATTTACAGTTGGCGCGGCGCTGAGATTTCTAATATTTTAAGATTCGAAAAAGATTTTAAAGACGCTAAAGTAATCAAGCTTGAGCAAAACTACCGCTCTACTATGGAGATACTTTCTGCTGCGGCAAGTGTTATTCGTAATAATAAGCTACGACATGATAAAACTCTTTGGACTTCTGACGCTGGGGGCGAAAGAATACGTATAGTTTCTTGCTGGAACGACAAAGAAGAAGCAAGATTCATCGCAAGTTCGATCGAAAGCTCGATTAGATATCATAATATACACCCAAATAATATAGCAGTCCTTGTTAGAGCTGGCTTCCAGACGAGGCCATTCGAGGAAGCTTTTATGGCTAACTCAATAGCTTATAAGATTATTGGCGGCCTTAAATTCTATGAAAGGATGGAGATAAGGGATGTCCTTGCTTATATCAGAGTTGCGGTTAATAATAATGACAATATAGCGCTTGAGCGAATCATCAATGTTCCGAAGCGAGCTATTGGTAACGCTACCTTAAAAGCTATTAGAGATTACGCTGAAGCTAGGAATATTTCGGTGTTTACAGCTATAAAAACTATGTGTCAGGAGGGTTTGCTAAAACCTAAAATCGCCTCAACTCTGAAAGATTTTATTGGCTTGTTTGAGAAATACGGAGAGCTGTTTAAATATTCAAAACCATTCGATGTAGTTAAAGCTATTCTAGAAGAATCCGGCTACCTTAATATGTGGAAACAGGAAAAGACTGAAGAATCACGCGTTAGAATTGATAACATCAATGAAATGCTTAGAGCTATTGCAGAGTACTCAAGCATTGAAGACTTCCTTGAGCATGCAAGCCTTGCTATTGAAACTCATAATGACCCACATCTAGATGGTGAAGTTAACCTCATGACACTGCATGCTTCGAAAGGCCTTGAATTTGACATGGTATTCTTACCAGGCTGGGAAGAAGGGTTATTCCCAAATCAGCGTTCAATGACTGAAGAAGGAGATAAAGGCCTGGAAGAAGAACGCAGAATAGCTTATGTTGGCATTACACGTGCAAAAAAATACTTGTTTATATCGCATGCTGAAAGCCGCCGCATGTATAATGAATTTGTCTATTCGCTACCTTCGCGCTTCATTCAAGAAATCCCTGAAGTCTCATGTATTAGAACCACTCCTACAAAAAGTATAAATTTCTTTGGATCTAGGCACAATTTTGCCATGGAAATAGAGAAGGACTTATTTGCACCAAAGAAAGAAGTAAAAACTGCGCGCCCAAGCATCTCTGAAGAGTCACCCGGCATTAGACCTGGTAGTAAAGTCCATCATGTAAGATTTGGCCAAGGCATTGTTATAAAAAAAGCTGCCGATAATCTTGAAATCATGTTCAACGGTATCGGGCTTAAAACAATAAAAGAGAATTTTGTCAAAGCGGTTTAAAGCTTTCTCATCTAAGGGTTTCTTATAGAAACTTCCTTTGAAACCTATAGAATGAAATATAGATTGAGTTTGGCTATAAGTTTGGTATCTTACATATTAAACTTTTAAAGCTTGAGAGATAAGATGAAGAACAATATTTATTCGTTCGGTCTCGCTCAGCGAGGACAGGATATACTATTTTTTAACCACCTTTTAGAGCAGAAAATATATTTATTTTTTTTATCGATTTATCTAAACTATCTAAGAAGCCTAGCATTTTACTTATTACATACCTCGTTTTTAACACCTTTATATGATTCTAGTAGGCCAAAGGTTCGTTCAAGTTTTGCCCATATATATAGGTACCAACAATTCACGAGACCAAAAAACATTGAACATCATTATTTATTAGAAACACCTTTAAAACTAAATTCCAACGAAGGCTTCTTGCCCAAGGTTAGCAATTTTCTATATTCAGATGATGTATTAAATGAAACAAACGAAAAAATACATTTCATTAAACCCTATTCAAATTTAACCCACTTCCTATATATAGTAGATATATATAAACTTGCACAAGAGGAGACAGATTATAATAAAATCAGTCATGAAATCAACTTTGGAGCAATTAGGGTGCCAGCTAATTTATACCTTGAGGACACCAATGTCGAACTTATCCAGAAGATGGGCTTTACGAAATGCTTTGAACCGGTTCCTTTAAATCCTCATCACTTTAACACAAAATTGATCTATGAATGGGCTGCAAGAGAGAATAGCTTTATTTCATATATGACAAAAATTCTCCATAATCACTCGCTCGTACAGCAGGATATTGAAGAATTAGAGAGCTCTAAACCTAATATCGGTGAATTACCACTTCTGACTGATTTTTTTAAACAATCACCTTCAAATATTACTCAAATTATATCCAAACAAAATTACTCAGTTAAAGATTTCATATTATCAGTAATTAATAATTGCTCAAGCTATAACTCTTTAAATGAAGTCACTTCTCTATCACTAGAAAACATTAAGAAAGATATAGTAAACATATATTTTTCAAATCAAATGAGTTTGAAAGATATTGCATTGATGGATTTTTTTAAGACTCAGGTTGCAAACAAGCTCTCAAAGAACGAATCAGTGGATATTATGAAGATGTTTATGCCTTTAGAAATTATAGTTAAAGCTATTGATAATAAAATAGAACTACTAATTAAACAAACAATATTACCTCTTATCGCAGGAAGCAAAATACTTGAGCTAAAATTAGAACATACTCTACCGCTTATTTATTATTATAAATATTCAGAAGGGGCTTTAAATGAAACTCACCAAAGCAGTTATAGCGAAATTTTAAACTACGACAGCGA
Organism: Rickettsiaceae bacterium; assembly: GCA_029266475.1. Classification (GTDB taxonomy): domain Bacteria; phylum Pseudomonadota; class Alphaproteobacteria; order Rickettsiales; family Rickettsiaceae; genus JAJFBM01. Next base: position 20,494 of record JAQSWU010000033.1, read on the forward strand.
TAAATTCACAGAGACTACCTACGAGTACCAGGGTATTTTAGCAAGCCTGAAAGGTTATTATTGTAACTCTCAACCAGATTTAAATAAAGTACCTGGAGAGATAAAACCATACACAGAGTAATAGGGGTTGATATTTATATTTGTTATAAAACCTAGCCTCCTCAGAAATATCTCTATAGCTCTCTTTTTATTGGCGTTACAATTATTTAAGCAATAATTTAGTATGGACAAGTTTCATTACCACGATAACCTAGCAAACCATATTTAGTGACGTTAACAAACTAGTGAAAAGCTTAATACAAAAACACTTATGGCGCTGTTAAGTACGTATGTATATAATAATGCAAGTCAGTTGTTGGTAAGTATAATGCAGCATAGTATAAAACAGGAGGATAGTTAACTTTATTTTTGTTTAACGCCTCGTTATATTAACCAAAAACTAATTTTAGAAAAGGTTACTATGAAAACAAAAGAAATACAATATACAGTAGAAACAGCTGATCCAATTGCCATGGAGCTTGCTGCATCGATAGAAAACCATGATTTAAATAAGTTTAAAGCTATAGTAGATAGTAATCCTCAGGTTTTACAGAATCGGAATATCTTTACTTTTAAGGAAAGAATCAACCTATTTGAATCTTCCAATCAAGCTAGCTATGAACATCTTTTAGCTTCATATGGTTTTAGTGAAGGAATATCATATATAATTGATAATAATAAATATGCTGCCTGGAACTGTGTAGCAGAAAATGGCCATACTCCATTATTGTTTGCTGCAGAGCATGGCCATACAGAGACTGTAAAGAAGCTGATTACTGCCGGCGCTGATGTAAATCAAGCTATTAAATATGACCATACTCCATTATTGTTTGCTGCAAGTAATGGCCATACAGATACTGTAGAGAAGCTGATTGCTGCCGGCGCTGATGTAAATCAAGTTACTGAATATGGCCATACTCCATTAATGTGTGCTGCAGCTAATGGCCATACAGAGACTGTAGAGAAGCTGATTGCTGCAGGCGCTGATGTAAATCAAGCTAATAAATATGGCAATACTCCATTAATACGTGCTGCAGCTAATGGCCATACAGAGACTGTAGAGAAGCTGATTACTGCAGGCGCTGATGTAAATCAAGCTAATGAAGATGGCAATACTCCATTAAAGGAGGCTGCAGCTAATGGCCATACAGAGACTGTAGAGAAGCTGATTGCTGCAGGCGCTGATGTAAATCAAGCTAATAAAATAGGGTTTACTCCATTAATGTGTGCTGCGCTTTGGGTCCATACAGAGATTCTAGAGAAGCTGATTACTGCCGGCGCTGATGTAAATCAAGCTGATAATGATGGCAATACTCCATTAATGGGAGCTGCACATAGGGGCCATAAAGAGACTCTAGAGAAGCTGATTACTGCAGGCGCTGATGTAAATCAAGCTAATAAAAGAGGGTATACTCCATTAATGGGAGCTGCGTTTTGTGGCCATAAAGAGACTCTAGAGAAGCTGATTACTGCAGGCGCTGAGGTAAAAGCAGATAATAGTGGGAGTGCTCCATTAACTTATGCTGCACGGAATGGCCATACTACTGATACTGTAGTGATACTGATCGCTCTAGGTGCTGATGTAAATCAAGCTAATAAAAGAGGGAATACACCATTAACTTATGCTGCACGGAATGGCAATACAGAAACTGCCAAAGTACTTATTGCTGCGGGCGCTGATGTAAATATAGCTAATGAAGGTGGCGTTACTCCATTAATGCGTGCTGCAAAGCATGGCCATACAGAGACTCTAAAGAAGCTGATTACTGCAGGCGCTAAGGTAAATCAAGCAGATAATAGTGGGAATACTCCATTAATTTTGGCTGCACGGAGGTGCCGTACAGAAACTGCCAAAATACTTATTGCTGCCGGCGCTGATGTAAATATAGCTAATGTACAGGGCGAAAACCCGTTAATGTATGCTGTAAGGTGGGACCATACAGAAACTGCCAAAATATTTATTGCTGCGGGCGCGGATAAGTTTACTTATAAATATCGTATTAGCGAGCCTATACTTGAAATACTAAAAGCTAAAGAATATATAGATGACTTGCTTGAAGGAAAAAAACCTGCAGCTATAAAAGAACTAGATGCTACATTAGAAAAAATGCTACTTGCTAGGGTAGAAAATAAATTAAGCAAACTTCTGGAGTTAGGCAACTTTATGCATAATATCAGTAGCATAAAAGCAACTTTCGAAGGTCATAGAAAAACCCATCCAATAGCAGATAAGGTATTGGCTAAAATAGAGGAGTTTATCGAGTATAGTGTTCCTGAAAATGATGCTGAAGTTGCAAGGTCGTTTGGCCTAAGTTTCACGCAGTCACTGCAGGAGATAAAAGTGATGATAGAAGACTTCGGTGATAATACTCATGAACTATCTGAAAAGCTTCTAAGAGCCTATGATAATCATAAAAATGAACCTAGCGTAATTGAACGCCTTAATGAG
>JAQSWU010000065.1 GCA_029266475.1 Rickettsiaceae bacterium
GTTCTTAATTGATAGCTTATATTATATAACCCAATTCGTCCTTTATGGTTTAATTATAAGTGTTATGCATTCATAATAAGTGTAATACTTAGGGCCTAGTATACAGCCCTTAAAGAATCTATAACCTTTCTAAGAATAACGAACAGTGAATAAAAAAACGCTAACAATAACAGTAAAGTTCAAGGGTCTTTATAAGAATGCTAGTTGTAATATTAATCCAGCGTTGAGGGTAATTTATGGGAAGGCCATGAAGCTCTGGTTTAAGAGTAAGGGCAATTGATTTGATAGAGTCTGGAGAATCGATTACGAATGCTTTAAAATTATTAAAAGTAAGCTGCAAGACTATCACTAACCGGATTAAAAGGCAGGAATTTGCTTTGAGGCTTATTCATTTAATAAAAGTAATTATAAAGGTGATATATTATCAAATTTAGAATAAAACATGGAGATTTTAATATGAAAGAAAAATTTTGGAAAGCTATTGAAGAAGGCAATATTGAGAAGATCGCTCAGTTTATACAGTCGGGCGTCAGTATTGAAACTAAAAATTCTAGCGGTATTACACCCTTACACTACGCTGTATTAAGTGATAATGAGCGTTTGTTAGAGTGCTTGATAAAGTTTGGAGCAAATATCAATGCTAAGGATTCTGCGGATTGGAGTCCTTTACATTTCGCGGCCTATGCAGATAAGAGAAAGGTGGCAATCATTTTATTGAATAAAGGAGCGAATGTTGAAGCTAAGAATCAGGATAAGATTACACCATTACACTTTGCTGCCGCTAAAGGACATAAGGATATGGTTAAGTTGCTCTTAGATCAAGGAGCTAATATAGAAACCAAAGATGGGAGTGAAATGAGTATAGTGCATCATGCAGCCCTTAGTGGTAATATAGAATTGATGTTATTTTTAATAGAACACAGAGTTAATATAAATGATATGGACGATGAAGGTAACACACCTTTACACTTTGCGGCTCAAAAGGGACATAATGGCTTAGTTAAGTTATTACTCGCTAATGGTGGGGATTTCAATATATTAAATATTAACAAATTGACTCCTTTACACTTTGCAGCGTTTTACGGTAATGAGGTGATAGTGAAGCAACTGTTACAGAAAGGGGCAGATACTTCGGTAAAAAGTAATACGAACAAGACACCCTTGCAGTACGCCGCACAAGCTGGTCATAAGAGCATAGTGAAACTAATACTAGAAAGCGAATTAAATGCTAGAGAGGTAAAGAAAACTCTTAGTAATGATGTTCTATCCCCTGCTCATGAAGCCTCTAATCAAGAGAAGGAAAAAGAGACAAAGGAAGTATTTAACCAAAGAAAACAAGGATTAGAGGCTCTGTCACAAGGTAAAGATCGGTCAAACGATATTAACACACAAAAGGCTTATATGAGCAAAGAGGAATCAATCGAGGAAGCCATTACAGAGAATAATGTACATTTTAAAAATGATGTTGTTTCCACTGAATTGAAGTCATCAGGAGAAATCAACGATCTTTAACTTTAAATGAACTATGCAGTAGTAAATTATAATAGTAATTTAATCTTACTTTTTATTTTTCAATTAAACATACTTTATCTTTATTTGAGCTGTATAAATTTAGTGAATGATTAATATTTTTGTCTTAAGACTTAATTATAAGAAAATTTTCGGTTACTTTTATGCCAGAAGATTCTATAAATATAATTAGGCGGCTTGAGTAGAAGGTAATAGAGCTTGAGGCTAAGATGAGTTATTATAGTTTGAGAAGTTTTTTTTTCGATCAAAGAGTCCCATTTTGAAACAACAAAATGAGGCGTTGGAGGAGCGTTTTTGTCAGAGCTAGAGTTATTCGTCTATACTAAGTTTCAAGGATTTATACCAGATAGAGAAGCTGAAGAGGTGTAATTGTCAAAAGAGTGGGGGACAACGTGTTCAGGGGGATTATTACTGAGAGATGCTTTCCTCTAATGAGGTTATTAGGGTATATTTGCCAAAGAATGAGTCTTATATCCATCAGATGTAGCTTTATCTGAGATTTAGCCGTACGTTGTAAGGTTTCACTTAATTCATGGTTGGTGTCGGAAGTGTGGCAAGAAGTGTACTAGTCAATGACCTGTTGCGGCTGGGAGAGATGTATTTATTCTAATAATCTTACCAATCATATCGATGAATGGAAAGCTCTACAATAGATGTTAGGAGTAAAAATTATCAAGAATATTTCTGAAATTATAATTGAGCGGAATCCAAGAGAGATAAAACAAGCTGGAGTTGGTATGGCATAGAAGGAAATATTATAGAAAAGTTTTCTTAAAGTATAAATGGTACAAATAATCAAAATAAGAGGAAATATGCCTCCCAAACCATATTAAAAAAGAAGATCTAAAAATAGTATTTAAGGATTCTAATTATACAAAAGGTCTTTAAGTAATTTTCATGTAACAATTTTATCAATTTATGTTAAATCTTATCCTTTACTACTATTATAACTATGTAATAGCCTGCCTAATACTCCTTAAAGAAAGTTACTTACCTAAGAGAAAAATAAAAACTTCACAGCTGGACGAAGCAAAGGCACTATTCTTGGCTATCGAGAAAGGCGACGAGCAAGTGATAAAAATGCTAATCGCACAAGGTATAAAAATAAATAACATTTTTAATGAAGATTTTAAAACTCCTTTAATGGTTGCAGCATTAAAAGGTAATACTATTATACTTAAGGAGCTTATAGCTAGTGGAGCGAACGTACATATACTTGATAAATCCGGTAATACAACTGCTTTAATGGAAGGAGCAGAAGAGGGGCACCTTACAGTAGTTAGAGAGCTTATTGCATGTGGTGCTAATGTTAATCAGACGAATATATATGAGGATACAGTATTAGCTATTGCTGCCATTAAGGGCCACCTTGCAGTAGTGAGAGAACTTATTATAAATGGAGCAGAGGTCAATAAAGCTAATCAGGAGGGAGAGACAGCTTTATTAGTATCAGTGACGAGCGGTAATAATGATATATTCGATATATTGGTTGCAAATGGTGCGGATGTTAACTGTACTTCTATTAAAGGTTGCACTCCTTTAATGGCTGCTGTATTAAAAGAACATCTTTATATCGTAACGAGGCTCCTGGCCTTAGGGGTACAGGTAGATCAAATCGATGAATACAATCGTACTTCATTGATATTAGCAGTGCGGAAGGGTAATCTGCCTATTGTTACAGAACTCGTCTTACATGGAGCAAATATACTTCATCGTGATATCTATGGATTTACACCTTTAATGATAGCTGCTTATCGGAATGAATATTCGGTAATGCGTGCTTTAATAACAAAGAGCAGGAATGCAAGTTTAATCAATGAAAAGGAGTTTGACTTACTTATCGAGGCATATGGCATTATATTTCTAGGGGATCTTTACTCATATAAATTCAATGACTTCAAAGCTCTTATTAATACTATTAGTTTTAAAGAGATCTTGAATTTGTCAAAAAATACTTTTATAGGCTTAATCAATAACCCTCTAATTATTGATTGTATTGAAGCTAGAGTTATTTCCTTAACTGAAATAACTTGTTTAAGCAACTCAGATTTCACAAAAATGGCTGAAAAAATAGATTTTCTGCAAAAAATTTCCCCTGATACGTTTAGAAAGGATTTTGTTCTTCAAAGAAAAGCTAAAAAAGGAAACTTAGAAAAATCCGACTTAGTCGACCTTAGTTTGAACAATGATGTGGTGCTGTATTTATTAATGCAATTTCTAAAAACCAATCAAATACTAAATCTCAGTATATTACTTGATCATTGTAGGGAGCGAGTGTTGTTATTTACAGAGATATTGTTCAAAACTGCTATTGATTTACAGAATTGGGAGGGGCTTGATGTCTTATGCTCCCTGAAGATACTTTCGGATAAACCTAATGTAATGTTAAGTCTGCTTGAAAAAGCGATTTATGACAGGGATCTCTGTACCTTCAAGGTTATAGCAAAGAACTATTCACATATAATTAGGGTAGAAGAAAAATATAATCTACTTAATCATGCTTATAGACTGGATAAAGCTTTAGCGACTACAATATTTGAAGCATTAGTAACGAATCTAGATAGTAATTTGTTGAAGCAAAACTTAGAGCATTTGAGAATTAAGGTTAAGAAGCATCCTTTCCTAATGAACTTAGTTAAAGTATATATAGATAAATTAGGTATTATTTTAAAAGAGGAGGAAGAAGTTAACAGTTCAAAGGTAGATCAAGTCATAGATGGGAAGGTAAGAGATAAAGCCTCTTTAGAAAGGAAAGCTGATAAGGAGGATGCTCTAAATTGTCCCAAGAACTTAATTATCGAATATGCGAATAAGTATAATATAGTTCCTAAACCTATATTAAAAGAAGGAAATTTAAAGACCTTGGCACTCAAAACGACCTCTCCAAAGGATACAGCAGAAGAGAAGCGTGAAATCTATACAAAAGACCAAGTCAGGCCTAAAGCATCTAATGGAGGGTATAGAGAATCGAAGGAAATCAAAACTCCATATTTGGATACTAGCTTAATGCCTAGGAAGGAGGCTGCAACGGTTGATAAAGAGATGCTAGATAAGCTGAGGAATATATCATTGGATGCTCCGATGCTAGGGGAAGTGGTGCAAGACAAGGAAATGAGGTTAGCTGGATCTGTAAAGAGCAAATCAAAACTATCCCAGGAGCAAATTGATTATTTAAAGAGGGCAAAAGTCTTAGCTATTTCTATAGGGGATTACTATGATAAAATGTTGGAACTCAAGAGAGTTTCAAGTAACAGCAATGAGCTGCATGAATATACTTATGCTTTAAGATATTGTGTTCTTCGTTTAGCAGAATTTTTG
>JAQSWU010000066.1 GCA_029266475.1 Rickettsiaceae bacterium
ATAATTAAAATAGTTGGATCGAATAGCAAGTTGAAAATATCTCTTAAGCTAGTGGTTTCATTAGTTTGCTCTTCTACTCTTGCTATTGTTTTGTCTTTAACTGTAAAAACCATAAGAGCGATGGCAAGGCTAACTATTATAAGAAAAGTAAAACCTTGCTCATAACCAAAATTATCAAATATTAATTTCATCGGTTTTCCACCAAAAACTGCTCCAAGCAAGCCAAATGTGAATGAGAAACCAATCATTTGAGAATGTAACTCTTCTTTGAAAAATAACTTAATAACCTTAGTAATGGCAAGGAAACTCACGGCAGAACCAGCGCCGATTAAAAACCTGCCAATTAAAACATAGTACCAGTTATTAGTAAGGATAAAAGGTAAGGTTCCAAGCACGGTTACCATAATACCTAGAATAATTACCATTCTAAAGTTGAATCGATCAAGCATTATACCAAAAGGTATCTGCATGCCTGAGTAACCAAGATAATAGAACCCAGCAAGGCTACCAAACATTACAGTATCAATTTGGTATTTACTAATGATATCTTCTCTCAATATCCCAACAGAGAGCCTTAAAATAAACTGGAATGCGAAGAATAAGGTTGCAACCGCCCATAATATTAGGGGTTTTTTATGGCTAGAAAAAGTCTTTATCATTTTGACGTTACTTAATTTCGTTTTCTAGAAAAGACATTAGAATATATTACTTTTTAAAATTGTCAATTTCTTTGAATACTTTAAGGAAGGCGGGGAAGAAAGAACAGCAGCGGATTATATATTCACTCAAGCCTCTATAATTTTTAAAATCCTGTTGTTATAAAAGAATAATCCTAGAAAAATATTTTATTCCAATGTAATCTATAGCTAATTTATTAATTAGAAGGAAAAATGGATAATTTTGAAGCTTACTGGTTGTTATTTACTGATACGTTAGTTGCCAATATTTTCTTCACTTTTAAGGCTGAAATGGTTAACCGGACGATGGTTATGTTCGGTAAGTATGATAAATATGTAGTTGCTGTAATATCCACTTTTGCTGCTACTCTCGCAGCGATGATTAATTATCTTTTTGGCTGGATGTTTTATAATATTTATAGGAATTCACGCGATCCAATCTTAAAGCGCAATTACAATATTATAAAAAAATGTTTCAGTGGAGCAGGGATACTACTAGTATCTTTAAACGTGATACCATCTTTAGGGATGCTCACAATGGTAATAGCAGGATTTATTAGGCTTAGTGTTTTGAAGGTATGTGCTATAATATTTGTTTCTAGGCATTTATATTATTTATTTAGTTTTTGATTATGGGATTATACTACCTTCCACCTTCGGTATCATACTTAGAGACTCTCGCCGATTACGTGCTAGAAAACTGCTCTGAGGATTTTTCTACTTATACTATTTATCTTCCGTCCTATAAAGCTTGCCGGTATTTACAAGAGATATTTTTAAAGAAGATTCGCCAAAAAGCTATTATATTACCAAATATCACAACATTATATAATGTTGATTTCCTAACTGAAAATTATACTCATTCAGCGGATCAAAATATTTATAACGTTGCAACAGTAATTGAAGAGGAGTTAGTTTTAACCAACATCATACACTCCTATCCTAGATTTGACTATTCTTATCCACAGGCTCTATCTTTAAGTAAAAATCTTGTAGGTCTGTTTCGAGAACTTACACTAAATGAGATTGATATAAATCTTTTAAGCGAAATCTATCAAGGCGATTACGCTGAACACTGGCTAAATATACAAGAGTTTTTATTATATGCAAAACATGCCTGGAGTTCATATTTAAAAGATAAGGGTAAAATAGATTGCGCTACGCAGCACTTAATTTTACTCTATGATAAAATCAACCACCTTGGAGCCAATAACGACCAGAAAGTAATCATCGCAGGTTTTAAACCAGAAAATCCTGCACTTTTAAAACTTTATAAATTAGCAGCGCATAGTAATAATTTAATAGCTGTATTACCAACGCTATGTATGGAATTAGTAGAGGGATACTGGAATAAGATCGAATCTCATCAGAGCTTAGAATACTTGAAGAATTTAGTAGAGGCTTGTGAAATTCAGCTCCAGGATATTAAACTTTTAAAACAAGTTTCGAATAGACTTCAAACTCGCGAGAAATGTTTATTTAACTTATTTTTCTTAAGTAAACCTTCTATTAGATTACCTGTTGAAGGGATTCAAGGGGTAAAATATCTTCCTACTTCTAATCAAGCTGAGGAAAGCGCCCTTATTGCGATAATCATAAAATATTTAAAAGATTACGAGCCAGGCAGCAGAATTGCGGTTGTCACGCAAAACAAAAGCCTCGTTGAGCAAATAAGTATTTTCCTCCAAAGATTTGGTCTTGAGTTTGAGCGGTATGGTGCTGTTAGCTTAAGTAGCTTTAAAGCTACAAATTTTTTACTTCTATTATTTAAAATGGTAGAGAAGAATTTTACAGCTGCTGCCACTTTAAGTTTTATGAAACATCCATATTTTTGCTGTGAAGAGGTTTATGAGCTAGAGAAGAGAATATTTCGTGGCCCAGAAATAATAGGAGGTATTAAGCCAGTGTTAGGCAAACTTAAAATTCAGCAGGATGATAACACGTTAACCTGGTTTGAAGCATTTGTTACGAAATTAACCCCTTTAATAACGCTTTGTGGTAATACTAAGAATAATTTCAAAAACCTTTTAGTTACTTTAATTAAAGTTGGCGAAGCGCTTTATCCTAATCTTTGGGTAAAGGAGAATGCCCCGGTTGCTGAATATTTAAGAGATTTGCTTGAAGATGCAAGCTTATTAAAAGACGTATCTCTTCAAGAATTCTCTACATTGATTAGTACTTTATTTAACCAAAAAACAATAGAGTGCGCAGACAATTGGAGTCCTAAGCTTTTTGCAGTGAAGCCAGAGGAAATCGGTATGATTTCTAAAATAGATTACATTGTGCTTGCGGATCTAAATGATGATAGTTGGCCAAGAACGCCACAAGTAGACCCATGGATGGGTGATCGAATGCGCGCAAGCCTGGGTCTTGAAAGAAAATCTGGGCAAATAATAAAGGATTTCCAAAGTTTCTATAATGCCCTGCATTGCCGGGAAGTATTTCTGACTCGCGCGGTAAAAATAGGCGGGGCTGAAACTACTGCTTCAAGGTTTTTACTCAAACTGCTATCAAAGTTAGAAACGCAAGGTCTTTTAAGATATCTTGAGCCAGATATTGATTGGTATGCAATCATGAAGGATGTTTTATTCCCTGATAAGGCTAAGGTAATAGAGGCGCAGGTATGTAAAGGCTTGGTTGAGCATTTCCCAAATCAACTAGCTGTAACTTATATAGAGCTTTTAATGAGGAACCCTCATGCTTTTTATGCAAAAAAAATCTTGAAATTGGAAAAATTAGAGCCGATAGGCGCTGAGCCTAGCGCCAAGGAATTTGGCATCTTCTTGCATGATGTGATAGAAGAATATTGCAATAGCTGTCAGGCCTATGATGGGGATAGGATGCTTGAATTTATGAGGATTGCAAGAAACGTAATAAGTAGATACAATATTAATAAATTTACAGAAAATCTCTGGTGGCCAAGGTTTAAGAAAATTGCTGCTGAGTTCATTAAATATGATGAAGGTAAGCGCAAGCTTGGCTGTAATATTCACACTGAAACTCAAGGTAAAATCAAAATATCAGTAGGGGGTAAGGATATTATTATTACGGCTAAAGCTGACAGGATTGAAGCTGGGTGTGATGGTACTATTAATATAATTGATTTCAAAACCGGAGGAGTTCCTACTCATAAAGATATAGAAGCTGGTTTATCTCCTCAGCTATTAATTGAATATTTTATCCTGGCAAATGGTGGTTTTGAAAATATAAAAAATTATAAAGAAGTAAAACTAACCTACATTAAGCTTGGTTCAACCAAACCTTACCTTAAAGAGACAAAATTAAAGCTTAAGCTTGATATTTTAGATTTAACTGAGAATGGTTTGAAGAAGCTTTTAGAATTCTTTTTAAAAGAAGAGGTAATTTATCTTTCATGCCCTAATAAAAGCTACGCTCCAAACTATAATGATTATGAACATTTAGCAAGGGATTTAGTTTCATAGTAAGATTCTTATAAGCGTGGTTGATAGTTAGCCTTAGTAAAGCGCATTTAATTAGGTAGAGCATAGCAAAGGAAGATTTGCTTATTGAAGGAGAATATTATACCACTAGAATTTAACTTGTCTATTCTTAAGGACGAAATTTATTCGCCAAAGTCGAGAGCCTTTAACTAGCAACATTAACCGCGCGTCCAATCCTATTGAAAAATATAAGAGACCTTACTAATTGGAAACTAAGCTACATATTAACTTATATAGTAAAATACATTTGCTTCGGTTGAAGTACTATTGTAAATTTCATTTTTAGTTATTTTAAATTTAATTTTCAATAAGATGATTAGGAGTTTATATATTAGATGTGTAATCTTGTGTATGTTGAGTTAAAGGAGTTATAATTCGGCCTGAAAAACCTTTAGGAATTACAATTATAAAATATAAGTTCGGATCTTTAACAGAAAAAATTAAGGCATCAATTGTCAAATTATTTTCATAAAAAAATGGGGGTAAAAAACTACTACCTAGGGTTGAAACTTTGTAATATAGGTTAATAAATTAACCGTTTTGTTATTCCTGGATCTTCCCCAAGGCTCTAACAAAAAAATTCATTTTCATGAATCTTCGTTTTTGCTAGGATCGACTCTTCTGGGGGGTGTTACTATCTAAGAAAAATCT
>JAQSWU010000034.1 GCA_029266475.1 Rickettsiaceae bacterium
GGAAAATCGACTAGAGGCTGATCTATCTCTTTCAAATCATCAGAGTGTCTTGCTTGAAGTGAGTTAATTAAGCTAACAGCTAAACAATATTTAGCATCATTTATTGTCTGCTGATCATGCAAAGCCCCTAAATTTGCTCTTAATGAATGAAAGTCGAACATTTGCCCATATTTTTCTAGGTAAGCTGAAACATAGCTTTGATGGAATTTAATATTTTGCATAATATCGAGAATTCTTGCCTCGGGAGTTCCTTTAATCGCTTCTAGCAAACCTTTATCTTTGATATCAATTAAAAGGTCAGATAGTTGTAAAATGTCTAGACTATACTTAAATTTTAGACATTGGTTATTGAGTTCGACTTCTTTTTCTCTTTCGGCGCCTACTAAGATAAAGCTTTTGAAGAGCTCGATTTCTCCATTTTTAAGTAATTCTGTGGTGGCGTGAATAGTTTTAGATTCGCTGGAATCTGTCCAAGAATATGAGGTCCAAGCGCCTTTCTGGATTAAGTGATTAATTATACCTAGATGAGAATCATAGATAAAGTTATCATAACTGTTGATTTCCTTTATTAGGCTTATAAGCGGTGTCTCGCCTTTGTGATTTAATTGATTTACCCTTGAGTCGTTATCTTTTAAATGTGATTCAATTATATCTACATTTCCAGCCTTAGCTGCTATGTGAATTATATTGTCACCGCTAAAAGGGCATATTTCATTTTCATAAGTAGGGCGATAATCTTTAAGTGAATTAAATAAATCTAGATTATTCGATTTAATAGCATATGCAATATGTGGAAAGGTGACTGTTGTACCTAATTCCTTTAATTTAGTTCCAACATAACTATAAGCCTCGCTAGACATTTCGGTTAGCTTTTTGCTTGAATAATATTTTGCTGAATTAATATGGGTTAGAGGGAAATTAATTTTAGATTTCAAGTGATGAAGATTAGATAAAAGGTTCAACATTGCTAGCTCCACAAATTAAAGTTAATGAAAAATTTTATTTCTTCAGGGAAAGAAGTTTGATTTTGTTCGATTCCTCTCCCTGAGGGTAATATTTTAACCACTGATAATAAATAAAATATTAACTTATTAAGCGTTGAAAGCAATTATTTATAAATAATCCTTATGCAATTTTCTTATGCCTGTATCTTTTATTTAGCAGATCTTCGCCGTAAGTTTTAAGCATATACTCATGGTAATCCTGATAGTTACCTTCAAACCATGTTGCATTGTCTTCCTTATCGAATGCAAGAATATGGGTAGCAATACGGTCAAGGAACCATCTATCATGGCTTATGACAAGTACGCAGCCAGCAAAATCAAGTATAGCATCTTCAAGAGCTCTGAGTGTATCAACGTCTAAATCATTAGAAGGTTCGTCAAGCATTATAACATTTGCGCCTTCTTTAAGGAGCTTAGCTAAGTGGACTCTGTTTCTTTCACCGCCGGATAGCTGACCTACTTTTTTCTGCTGGTTAGCACCTTTGAAGTTAAACGCTGAGCAGTAAGCACGGCTTTTAACCATTTGTTTGCCGAAATACATTTCATCTAAACCATCAGAGATTTCTTCCCAAACTGACTTATTATCATCTAAGTGATCTCTAAACTGATCAACATAACCAAGTTTAACAGTATCACCTATCTTAATAATTCCAGAATCGGGCTTTTCTTGACCAGAAATCATTTTAAATAGGGTGGTTTTACCAACCCCATTTGGCCCAATGATCCCAACTATCGCACCCGGAGGTACTTTAAAGCTAAAATCTGTTAGAAGATTTTTATTGCCAAATTTTTTCGATAAATGTTCCGCTTCAATTACAATATCTCCAAGTCTTGGGCCGTTTGGTATGATAATTTGTGTAGTTACACTTGAGCGTTCTTGTTCCTTCTCAAGCAATTGATTGTAAGCTGTAATCCTTGCTTTATTTTTTGCTTGTCTTGCTTTCGGCGATTGTCTTATCCATTCAAGCTCTTTAGCTAAAGCTTTCTTTCTGTCGCTCTCTTCTTTTTCTTCTTGGGCTAGTTTTGTCTGTTTTTGCTCAAGCCATGAGGAGTAGTTGGAGTGCCATGGTATACATTCGCCATGTTCAATCTCAAGGATCCATTCAGTGACATTATCCAAGAAATACCTATCGTGGGTGATAGTTACAACCATACCTTTATAATTCTTTAGATAGTTTTCAAGCCAAGACACAGATTCTGCATCTAAGTGGTTAGTAGGCTCATCAAGGAGAAGCATATCTGGTTTCTCAAGTAATAATTTACATAAAGCCACTCTTCTACGCTCACCACCGGAAATTTGTGTTACATCCTTATCTTTAGCAGGGCAATCTAAAGCGTCCATTGCAATTTCAATTTCTCGCTCTAGGCTCCAAGCATCAACTGCATCGATTTTCTCTTGGAGTTCTGCTTGTTTTGCAAGTAAATCATTCATCTGATCATCAGTCATTTCTTCAGCAAATTTGGCGCTTACCTGATTAAACTCATCAATGAGAGCTTGTTTTTCTTTTAGGCCTTCTAATATATTCTCATAAACATTCTTTGAGTTATCAAGCTGAGGTTCCTGAGGAAGGTAGCCTATTTTAGTGCCGTTTTGTGCCCAAGCTTCACCTTCGAACTCTTTATCGACGCCTGCCATAATACGGAGAAGTGTGGATTTACCGGCGCCATTATGTCCAATAATACCAATTTTTGCTCCTGGTAGGAAAGAAAGGTAAGTTTCTTTAAGAATCTGTTTGCCGTTAATGAACTTCTTAAGTCCCTTCATTACATATACATACTGATAAGACACTTGTAATCTCCTTAAATCTATTAAATTTTATAGGCACATAATACGTATAATTGTAAATTTATACAAGATAATATAGGTTAATTTATGAAATCAAAAAAATTTTTGATAAAATTAAAAAAACTACTGGATTATTCTGAAAACATTTGTTATATAAAAAAGGGCCGCATGAAACGCTCAAGTTTCAATTCTATAATTCCTCGGTAGCTCAGTGGTAGAGCAAACGGCTGTTAACCGTTTGGTCGCTGGTTCGAATCCGGCCCGAGGAGCCATTCCACACAACGTCCAAAATTCACCATCATGTTAAACGGCGCACGCAAGTTAAACTCTAGCTTCTGGCCTCTAGGGCTATAGATATATTGATATAGTAAATTTATTTCATGACTGTATTTTTCAAGCAGGGCTGCAATGGCTTTTTCAAAGTCTAAAATTCCTACTACTACTTGATAGAATATTTTTGTTTTAGGCTTAGGATTATCCTCGCCGCTTTCCCAAGGTAGCCATTCTTTGTCGAAAGTAGCGATTGCTAAAGGATCGCCACCAGCAAGATTTTCAGGCTTAAGAAATACTTGGGGAGATAAGACCTCAATGGTTGACCAGGCCTTTAAAACATTAATTGCTTCTTCTTTAGTTAGCTTATTCATTTAAATCGTAATAACCCTGGTTTACTGAATGCAGTATAAAATGTATTATATATTATCATAATGAATTTAAATAAATTATCATGAATGTAAATCGTGGCTAGAGAAGACTATTGAATCTTGATCATTAATTTGCTTAAACCTATATTATAATGATGCTAGCCTTAAGAAAGCGGTTCAATAATTTTAAAAATTATATTAATTTTTGTCTTTTGTATTGTTTATTATACTGCTCATCCAAGCTTTGTGGCGTAGCTCATCTTTGAGACCTTTATTCAAGAAAATATCTAATTCCTTCCATTTATCCGGTCTTATTATTAAATTTAAATAAGATTCTGCAGCAACAATATCCTTTATTAGCATGGCTTTTATTATTCCGTAATCAGAATTGATTAGGTTCATCTCAGCATAAACTGCTTTAAACAATCCTTCCTTTCCGGGGGTAGGGGGAAGATCAATACCATTTATAATCAATATTCTCTTAAGATAATCGACATGAGATTCGTGATCCTTCTTGAATAGGGTCAACTGACTTTTATATTCCTGGTCTCTTAAAAGTGAGATTGCAACGTTATATGATTCAATATTCTCGTATTCTGCCTCTAATAGATTTAGCAGGGCTATAACGAAGCTAGAGTTCTTAGTAATTATCATAGCAAAAAAGTTTTATTTATTATAAGTTTAATATGATTAAAAATAAATTAAAACAATTTTCTGCTTTGAATAAAAGGAAGCAAGGGTCTTAAGGTGAATTTAAGACCCTAAAGCATTTATGAAACGAATTTTTTAATACGTCTCCATTTCCCTGTTTCTTCAGGAGTAACTAAGCTTATTGCTGAGCCTTTAGCTTCAGCTCTTCCTGTGCGGCCTATTCTATGTACGTAATCTTCTGGACAGTTCGGTAGTTCATAATTAATAACGTGTTCGATATGTGGAACATCAAGACCACGTGCAGCAACGTCGGTTGCAACCATGATACGGAAGCTTTTCTTTCTAAAATCATTAATTATATACTTACGCTTATTTTGTTGTAAATTACCGTGAAGCACGTTTACACTATGGCTTTGATCTTTTAGTTTTTGTGCAAGAGTCTCCGCCCCACGACGAGTATTGACAAATACAATCACAGAACCAGTTCTACTAGATAACTCTTGAACCAAACCTTGATATTTCTTCGCATGTGGGGTATGCAGTACTTTCTGGTCGATGTTCAAGGTTGGAGCGTTAGTTTTGCCGACAGCAATACGCTCAGGCTTATTCATATATTTTTCTGCAAGTTTAATGCTTCCTGCTGGAAAGGTTGCTGAAAACATTAAAGTTTGTCTTTTCGCGGGTAGGCATTTCATGATAGATTCAATTTGAATGCCAAAACCCATATCAAGCATTCTATCTGTCTCGTCAATAACAACCATCTCTACATCGCTTAGGTTTAAGCTTTTACGGGTTAAGTGATCATTGATTCTTCCAGGAGTGCCGACAATAATTCTTGGCTTAGTTTTAAGTTTCTTCAATTGAGGAAATATCGGCTCGCCGCCTAGCAAAAGAACGTGGGATAAATTATTTTGACCGTTAGTTAAGTTTTTGAAAAATTCGCAAACTTGAACAGCAAGCTCTCTTGTAGGTGTTAAAACCAGCACTCTCATCTGAGGGTTATTGACTAACCTGGCTACAGCAGGAATACCAAATGCACCGGTTTTGCCTGTGCCGGTTTGGGCAGAACCAAGGATATCTTTGCCTTGAAGTGCTAAAGGTATTACTTCAGCTTGGATAGGAGTGGGGGTTTGAAAGTTCATGCGAGTAAGAGAATTAAGTACTTTCTCAGGTAAATTAAAAGATAAAAAATTTTTCATAAATTAAATAATATAATATTGTTGTAATAAGTGTTTAAAAAGCTAGAGAAGGAGCCACAAGTAACCTTTTCTCCAAGAATATAAAATTGCTGTTTTTACTTAAGTTAATGCCCCTAATCCAAGACAATATAACAAAGCAACGACAACCGTTGTCCCAATCTAACAAAATTGGAAAAATCTTAAAATATCTAATTTTGAGTTGAATTAATTGGTGAGCACCAAGAGATCAACACTTAAAAGATAAAAGTTAAAACTAATACCTTAAAGTGCTTTAAAAGCTAGAATACTAAAGGTATTATATAAGTAACCTATGCATGCATAGGTTACTTTAAAAAATAAAGTTTAAAGGGCTTTTAGATTAACAGCAGACTTTCTGTCTTGCTTGTCGCCTTGAACTTCGAATTCAATGCGTTGTCCTTCAGCTAGGCCATTCATGCCTGAGCGGTGAACAGCATTGATGTGAACGAAAATATCTTTGCCACCTTCTTCAGGAGTGATAAAACCATAACCTTTTGTAGCATTAAACCATTTGACGGCGCCTGTTGCCATAATAAACCTCGTATAGAAAAAAATTAACATAGTTTACGTAAAGCCAAAGAGTAAACTGTGTTAACAAGTTTAGAATGACGGTTACGCAAAAGTAAGTTCATTATATAGGTTAAAAATTAAAAAAACAAGATAAATTTTAACTTATATCAAGTTTATTCGTGCGTTAATATAATTTTGCCAAAATGTTCTTTCTGCGCAAAGACTATAAGTGCTTCTTTTGCCTCGATAAACTTAAACTTTTTGCAAATAATAGGCTTAATGAATCTGCCTGAAATAAGTGGTAGTATGTTTCCTTCTAATTGTTCTATAAGCCTATACTTATGCTCAGGTTCTAATGTTCTTAGTATAGAACCTTTGATGGTGAGTCGTTTTTTTATTAGATTTAATAGATTTATATTAGAATTTATACCACTTTGGGTGCCTATACAAGTCAAGGTCCCATTATCTCTGAGGATTGAGAGATTTGCTTCAAAGTAATTTGCTCCCACTGAATCTAATATAAAATCTATACCTTCGGGGTAATTTTTTAAAATAACTTCTGCAAAATTTGACTTATTATAATTTATTGCATTATCGGCGCCAAGGTCCATACTTTTCTGGCACTTCTCATCAGTGCCGCAGGTCACAGCAACCTTTCCGCCGAAATGTTTAATCAACTGTATGGCAGTAGTGCCAATCCCACCGCCGCCTCCATGCACCAGATAAATTTTATTTGCATTAAATCTATCATTAATGAATAAATTGAGCCACACCGTTGCGAAAGTCTCAGGTATTGCGCACGCTTCTTCAAAGCTTAAAGAGTCGGGAAGGGGAATACATAATCTGGCGTCAACAATGACATACTCGGCATACCCGCCGCCTTCAAGTAATGCCATTACGCGCGTTCCAACATCAAATCTCTTTACTGCTAGCCCTTTTTCTGCAATTTCGCCTGCAACCTCAAGGCCTAAGATATCACTTCCACCCTTTGGAGGAGGGTAGTGGCCTTTGGCCTGCAGCAAATCAGCATGATTTACGCCGCTGGCTTTTATTTTTATCAACACCTCATGCTCCAAAATTGGACGCATAGGAACAGTGCAAAGTTCTATGGTCTTATCCTTAGCAATAAACCCTTTATAATGCATATAATTTCTTGATTTGTTTCTTAAGACTGCTAATTAAATAATTATAATAAAGCTTAATATATTTTTAAAATTACCCACTTGACAATGCTAATTTAATCGTTCAATGTAATATATTAGAATGTTTCTTTCAACGAAAATACTAATGAGGAGGTTAGTATGATTAAAAAATTCACAAAGTGTTTAGCTTTTTCGCTATTTATTTCTCAAATCAGTACGATGCAGGCATTTTCTGCCCCAGTTAGTCAGCAGCAAGAATATGAACATACCCATATTAAACATGTGTTAAATACGCACCCTGATCGTAATGATCATGATAGTGTTGGGGTTCTAATGTATCGCGTTTTAGATAATAGAGTATATGTACTTCTTGGAAGAGATAATACTCTGCTAAAAGATTTATCAAGAGCAGGTAAATACTGTACGCTTGGTGGTTTTGCAAAAAAAGAATTTACTTATGCTGAGAATATGCGTATTGAGGTTCAGGAAGAAAGCTTAGGGTTGATTAAACCCAGCACAGATTACATCGTTGAAAAAAGTGCTTTTCTAATGAAAAAGTCTGATGCTAAAAAAAGAGGGGATTTCAGAAGGGTAATGTATGCGTTAATCCCTGCTGGAGAGAATTTTTATATTCCTGCCTCATCATTAAATGAGCTACGCCAAAAGCAAAGTGCAAGCCTTCCAGCTGCTGAGGCAAAAAAAGACTACTTTTTATGGTTGGATCTTGAAGAGCTCATTGATGGCGTAAATAAAAGATCTATGATAATTTCTGCTCACGATATTGAAGGGCAATCGCATAAAGTTAAACTTGCAAAATTCTTTATTGATGATTTTATCAAGCATCCTGATTTAAAGCTAACAATCAACAAACTTAAAACCCCATCATTTCAATAAATAAACAAAGGTGGCTAACCCCACCTTTGCCCGTTAGTTTAATCGCAAAACCCTTATTCCCGTATGCTACATACTTGTGGCTTTAAAAAATTGGCTTACTAATTGCTCATCTTTAAGGCTCAATTACCTATTAAAAGTTTTCCTGCAAAGGTTCAAAGAGCTTTTACCGTTCTCCAATCTAATATGCGTCATCCAATTCTTTACATAGGGTAGGTATGCACCGAAAAATTATCATTCTAAATCCCCTAAAATGACGTGTTTATAAGGGCTAGAGGGTGTATTCGTAATAGCTTCAACCTATGGTAGTAGTTTTTGATATCCCCCCTATTTTTTTAAAGGAAGAGAATCACATAAAATGACATTGCTAAAAGTTGCATAAGCCATTTTGTGGAAAACAAGTACAAATTAATCATTACACTATCAAGCTCTGCTTGATAACTGGTTTGCCACGTCGCTTTCAGCTCCTCGCAAAGACGGTACCCCCCTATTTTTTTAGGTTATTTTTAGCATATATAGTATTTAACTTAAACTAACCTCATTGTTGCTAACGGATCACTTAAGTTTTTACTCGCATCGTCTCCTCGTGCCTATAGGCAGGCTCAAATGGAATCAATATAGCATAATTTGATGCTACCACTGTGCGTTTTTTCAAGTTATTATTCATTATAGCCTTTTTATATGGTTGAGATTTATAATAGTTTTTCAGCCATACTATATGCTCCTTCTTATCTTATACACTGTTTTATTATATACACTCTTAGATGCTTGCAGCGCTTCCTCATTTGCTTTATTATAAATATAGTTGAATAAATAAAATTGAAAATTCCAATGGTTATTCAACCGCACTATACACCTTATCCTATTTTATGTGTAGTAACATCCTATATTCTCCTTGTATAAGCAATTTTCCAGTTATCTTACTATAAATATGAATTTAATATATATGATTGATATATCTCAGGTACTTTCAACCGTGGAATACACCTTATTCCTATCTTAGGGGGGGCACATTTCGTGCTTTTCATTTAGGCATTCTCCATCCGTTATTCTACTATATAGTAAATTTATTTAAAGTGTGGTACGTCGTCATCCCTCGCTTACGTATTACTCATACGCTGCGCTCGTTATTTCTAGTACCACAACTCAACTAATTTCACTATAGATGACGGGTAAGTTTAATCGGAGCTGGTTTAGAAGAAACGCCTATTTTAATATGCTTATTTTCGGCTTTTTCGATAGAAGTAATACTTCAGGTTTGTTAGTAAAACCTTTACATATAAATTAAAATATTTATTTTGATTTGAATTGAACTTAAGAGAAGAACTTATGCATAATTTTATTAAAGCAGCTCAAGAAGGTAATCTTGCAACCGTTAAAAATTATATCAGTCAAAATATCGATATTAATACATTCGATGATTGGGGGGTGACAGCTTTAATAAGGGCTGCAGAGAATGGACATTTAGAAGTTGTAAAATTTCTTATAGAAAATGGCGCCGAAATCAATATGGCAAATGATTCCGGTTCAACAGCATTAATAGTGGCTTCTGCAAGGGGCTACTTACATATTGTAAAATTTCTTATAGAAAATGGCGCCGATATTAATAAAGAGGATAGAATTGGTAAAACAGCTTTAATGAAGGCTACAGAGAATGGTCATTTAGAAGTTGTAAAATTTCTTATAGAAAATGGCACCGATATTGATAAAGAGGATAGAATTGGTATGACGGCTTTAATAGAGGCTGCAAAAAAAGGTTATTTAGAAGTTATAAAATTACTTATAGATAATGGCGCAGATATTAATAAGACGCATAATCGTGGCACAATAGCTTTAATAGAGCCTGAAAAAAATGGTTTTTTATATCTTATAGACCAATTGTTAATAGGAAGTGAAGCAGATAATCGAGGCCCAGTAGCTTTAATTGAGGCTGCAGAGAACGGCCATTTGGAAGTTGTAAAATTTCTCATAGATAATGGCGCCGATATTAATAAAGAGGATAGAATTGGTAAAACAGCTTTAATGAAGGCTGCAGAGAACGGCCATTTAGAAGTTGTAAAATTTCTTATAGAAATTGGCGCTGATATAAACAAAACATGTGATTATGCCATGACAGCTTTAATGGAGGCTGCACAGAGAGGGCATGCAGAAGTTATAAAGTTGCTTGTGGATAATGGCGCCGAAATCAATTTAGCAAATGATTCCGGTACAACAGCATTAATAGTGGCTTCTGCAAGGGGCTACTTACATATTGTAAAATTTCTTATAGAAAATGGCGCAGAAGTCAATATGGCAAATAATCGTGGTTATACAGCTTTAATGGAAGCTGCAGAAAATGGCAGTTTAGAAGTTGCAAAATTGCTTATAGATAACGGCGCCGAAATCAATAATGCAAGTAATTTCGGTACCACAGCTTTAATGGAGGCTGTAGAGAAAAGCCATTTAGAAGTTGTAGAATTGCTTGTAGATAATGGCGCAGAAATCAATAAGGCAGATGATGATGGCAGAACAGCTTTAATGAGGGCTACATGGTCGCACCGCTTTGAAGTTCTAAAATTACTTATAGAAAATGGTGCGGATATCAATATGTCAGATAATGATGGCACAACAGCTTTAATGATTGCTGTATCTAATCGCTTTTTAAAAATGATGGTATATCTCAAAGAAAGGTTCGCTGACACAAATAAAGATACTAATAGGGATAATAAAGATTTTATTGCCTGCTATCGTGTTCCTTTAGAACCTGTAAAAGAATTGCTAAATGCCGGCAGTGATTTATTACTTAAGTCTAAAGGCGAAGGCTTTGAGAACATAGTTTTATATAAGATTTTAAGCGAGTACTCTAACAGTTTCAATAATTTTCTTACGGTATGTTACTCAGTTCTAAATGCAGTTGCAAAGCTTGAATTGCTAAGAGCCTTTAACTTTATACAAGATAACTATGATAAGTTTAGTAAGTTCTACACTAAAAAGAAAATACATGAAATTATAGCATTTCTTGAAGCTGAGAGACCTATAGATAAACTAATAGATAGTAGTATATTAGACATAAAATATACAGACAATATTCATAAGCTGGCACAGAAAATAGCTAAATTTAAACATGATTTAAAAAAGTATAAAGACCTTGCAGAAAACGTAAGTGTTAACAGAGCGGCAATTCAAGAATGCTTTATCCACGCGAAAAAGATAGCTAATACAAATTATAGCGAACTTACTAAAAACATTAAGCAAACTATTAAAGCTTTCATGCCGAAAGCTGAGTATAACGTTGAGGCGCAGAATAAAGCTGAGCCCCTTGAGATAGAACTACTTGATCTACCGAATGAAATACTTGCTAAAATATTTTTTGATGTTTTTATAGCCAATAAGCTGCAAAAAGATAATCCTGATAATCAAGTGAATGAAGGTAATCTACTGTGTGCAACCGACTATCTTTATAACATCCACTCGGTAATGCATAATATAGAGGAGCTCGGCGCAATATTATACTAGTATAAATTATTTGCCTGGTTGTTGTTTGCCTAATAACTAGTTATCAAAAGGCCTCTGCTTGCGATACTAGAGGCTTGTTTAACTGAAATCGCTGTAGTGATAAAATATGTGATAATATTACCACTTAAGCTTGCTGAAATATCTACCAGAAATAGTCTTTATATCAAGTTAACTTTAAATTAATTTAACGCGCGTTAAATATTAAGTTGATATATCATTCAATTTTTATTTTTTATGCTAACTTTGCTAGCGCTTACATTAATACTCGTGCTTTGTATAGGGATTGCTTATGCAAACCCTGAAGGTGGAGTTGTTGCCGCTGGTTCTGCTAGTATAGACTCCTCAAACCCTGATAGTTTGGTCATCACTCAAACCTCAGATAAAGCGGTTATTGACTGGCGAAGCTTTAATATTGCGGTCAATCAATCGACTCATTTCACCCACCCTACAAAAAATGCTATTACGCTTAATAGAGTTAATAGTGATTTTGCCTCACAAATTGATGGTAATTTAACCGCCAACGGTAATCTTATCATTGTCAATCCCAATGGGATGATATTCGGCCCGAACTCTGTCGTTGATGTTGGAGGGCTCATCGCGAGTAGTACAAATATCTTAAATGATGATTTTATGAAGGCCGGCAGCCTTAAGTTCAATCTTCCAGGCCATAAGCATGCTGAAATCGTCAATGAGGGTAAGATAAAAATCAAGGAGGCTGGTGTCCTTGGTTTCGTGGCACCACATGTTGAGAACGCTGGTAGTATCAAAGGCAGGCTTAACAAGATTACCATGTCTTCAGGTGATCGCTTCACCCTAGATATGTATGGTGATAATTTAATCGAACTTGATATAACAGACCAACTAGATAGCCAATCGGTTCGTATGAGCGGAGAGATTGAAAGTGAAGGTGCTTATATTGAGCTGTCGGCAGCAAACGCAAGAAACGCTATTGATAGCGTCATTGATGTTAGTGGCTCAATTGTTGCTGCGTCTATCGCAGAAAAAGAAGGTAAAATAGTCCTTCTCGGCCGCAATGATGGTGCCGAGGCTTATGGCTACGAGCAGGATATAGAGACATTAGGCCGAGATGTTATAACCATTAGCGGTGAGATAAGTGCATCTTCAAGCACAGGTGTAGGAGGTAAAATAATAGCTATTGCCAGGGAGACACTAATCACAGATAACGCAATCCTTACAGCTGATGGCTTATCGGCTGCAGGGGAAATCTATGTAGGGGGAGCATTCCAGGGAGGAGACAGCTTACCGGTAAGCAAATATAGCTTTGTTGGAGCGGATGCAAAGATTAGTGCAAGCGGCATAGATGGCGATGGTGGTCTGGTCGTTGTCTGGAGTGACGAGTATACTATATTTAATGGTGACATTAAGGCAGAAGGTGGCATTAAAGGCCTAGGCGGCTTAATAGAAACCTCGGGCGGAATGCTTGATGTTAATGGCACGGCGAGTACAAAGGGTGATATTGCTTCCGGGGACTGGTTGCTTGATCCATATAATATAACTATTAACACTGCAGGCTCTTCAAATATGAGTGCTGGACCTCCCTTCACTTCAACTGCGGATAGTGCAGTACTCAATGTATCATCAATAACGACTGCGATGAATGCAGGAACAAGCGTAACGGTTAGTACTGGGGGCGGAGGAGTAACACAACTCGGTGATATAACAGTAGATACCAACATTACAATGGGAGCAGTAACTGGTACCCCAACTTTAACCCTGAATGCTCATCAAAATATATTTATAACTGGCCGTCAAATTACTTCCAGCTCGGGAGCATTCAACGTAGTCCTCGCTTCTAATCAATCTGGGAATGGAGGAGCTGTGCAATTAAACTCAGCTAGTGTAATAAGTACTAGGGGAGGGAATATAACAATTGGTGGTGGCGCAACGCCAAGTACTGGGTATGCAGTAGGTACTACAACCTCATCTAATAGGATGGGTGTTATTTTAAACAATACCCAGTTAACAGCAGCTGGAGGGAATATCATCATTAATGGTCAAGGATTTAGTAATGATCCTACGAATGATAACAGAATGGGTATATATTTATTAGGCGGTACTCAAGTAACAACTACCGGTTCTGGAACAATTACCATTAATGGTAAAGGCGGTGATTCCACACGAAATTATGCTGACGGGATTTATTTAAATAATGCTACAATCCAAGCAGCTGACGGCGCTATAGATATAACTGCAACAGGAGGTAATAATGGAAACTGGATGACGCGAGGGATGACTATTGATAACTCTTCAACATCAATTAAGACCACAGGAACAGGTAATATAAATATTACGGCAACTGCAACAAATTCGGGGCAAATAAATAATGGATTTCAAGCAAATAGCGGGACATTTTCTGTAGTTAATGGCAATCTCACAATCAATGGTACGGGTGGTAACTATGTAATAAACACCCAGCACGGAATTTACCTTAATGGTAGTAGCGTACTTATTGAATCTACTGGAACTGGTACTATCAGTCTTATAGGTACTGGAAAAGGGGACAGTGTGGGCAGTGGAATATTCTTTAACGCTGGAGCTATTAAATCGGCAAATGGGAACATATCTTTAACCGGTACAGCTACTGCTACAGGCACTCAGGGTTATGGTGTTTACATGAATAGCTCTACAACAGTTGAATCAACAGGATCAGCTGCTATATCGATTACCGGAACTTCAGGTACGGGAAATGGTACTAATGATGGTATATATATAACTAATGCGTCTGTTAAAACTGTTACAGGGAACATCACTTTAACAGGAAATAGTAAAGGTTTAAATGCGGCAGATGATGGAATAGAACTTATAAACGCTGCAATAGTCTCTTCAACGGGAACAGCAAATATAATACTTGATGGAACCGCAACTACAGGACTTGGAATTAGGACTTCCACAACAACAACTAATGTTATTATAGGTAATGCTGCGGATACCGGAACTATTACCTTAACTGGTAACTCTATGAATCTTGGATCGCTTACCCTAACCACCGCAGGTAATGTGTATTTAGCCCAAAAAACTGCAGGAAATACAATAAATATAGCGACAAGTGGCACTAGCCATATTATTCCAACTACTGTATTTAGTGGACTACCTACTACAAACAATTTATATATAGGTGATTCTAACTCGGGCGCTATTACTGTATCCTCAGCATATACATATACAAGGCCAGTAATATTTGATACAAATGGCGCAAACATAACAGTAAGTGCTGCGCAAAGCGCTGCCGCCGCAAGTAGAACTAATTTCAGGTTCATGGATCCTGCTGTAGTTTCAGGGAATCTTGATACATCGGCAGCAAGCGGAGGTACGCCAACCATTCAATTCGACAGTACCTTATCTTTGGCTGCTAACCTGACCACTAGTGATAATGCTACGACTAATGGCAATATTACAATAACCGGTAATTTAACCTTATCAGGTTCAGGTGGTACAAGAACATTAACGACTGGTTCAGGTGATATATATATAGGAACGAATCCTGCAACAACTACAACCGCAAATGCTAATACCCTTGCTTTCTCAGGGACAGGGATATTGTATCTTGGCAGCGCATTTACTAGTACAAATACTCCTTTAACTGTCAATCGTAATACAATACTGACGGGTAACAGTTCAATAGAGACGGGAACTGGAGCAATATCTCTCTTAAATGTTACTATGGGTACTTACACATTTGGCTTTGGTACGGGTACAGGCGGAGTAACTCTTAATGGATCTATAACCAGTGCAGCTAATAATCCTGTAAGCTTGTCAAATAGAAACCTGACGCTAACTGGTAATAGCTCAATTAGTAATGGAACTGGCGCAATTACTTTGCGTGATGTTGCAATGGGCACTAATACCTTTACGCTTGTTGGAACAGGAAACCTTAATTTAAATGGCGCAATTACCAGTACCGATATAGCATTAGATATTAACAGGAATACATACCTGCAAGGGGATAGTTCGATAAATACCGGTACGACCCCAGATGTAAGCATTTATTATCCAATGGATATGAGTTCTTATTCATTTAAAGTACTCAATAGTAGAGACACTTTAATAACAGCAAAGGTAGATTCAGTTGGTGGTAGTGGGAAAGAATTTTCTGTTAATGCGCAAAGAAACATATTTATAACTAATGGTGTAAATATCGCTTCAAGCGCTGCTGCTTTAAATATAATACTAAATGCTGATTATGATGGAGGAGGTGCAGGGGCTGTACGGATTATAGGTACTGGCACAGGGGCTTCCTTGGCTGTTCTTGAGAGTAAAGGCGGGAGCATAACTATTGGGGGTGGATCTGGAGGCACTGGAGCAGGGAATGCTGTCGGCAACGTTGTGGGCGGTACTACATATGCTTATGGGGTGGAACTTAGCTATGCGCAGCTCTCAGCAAGTGGTGGTCACATTAGTATTAGAGGGCAAGGTTACAGTGATAATAGTACGAATAGGCATGGTATTTATTTATATAATGGTTCTAGCGTATCTACTACAGGCACAGGGAATATAACATTCAATGCTTCGGCAGTAACAGGCACTACGTCTGGCGATGGTATTAGAATTGAGGGAAGTACAGTATCCTTAGCTAATGGGGCCTTATCTATGACTGGGGCTGGTGGTGCTGGTGGAGGTGATGGGGTTAGTATAAGTTCTGCTTCCACTATATCCTCTACAGGTTCTGGAACTATCAGCATTACAGGAACAACGACAAGTGGGGTCGGGATTAGAACAGCCACAGGCGCAAACGTTTTAGGTGATGCAACTGATACTGGTAACATTACCTTAAAAGCAGATACTATGAATCTTGCGAATCTTACTACTACGACTGCAGGTCATGTATATATATTACGTAACACTTCGGGGGCAATGACGCTAAATACAGGCGCTGGTAGCCATATTGTTACTACTGGAGTAATAAGCGCCATATCAAGCACATCAGGAAACTTATATATCGGTGATACTAACTCTACTAGCTTAACTGTCTCATCAGCCTACAGCTACACAAGGCCAGTAATATTTGATACAAATGGCGGGACAATTACAGTAAGCGCAATTCAAGATACAGTTGCAGCTAGCAAAGGTTCCTTTAGGTTTATGGATCCTGCAGTAGTTACTGCAAATATAGACACATCAGCTGCAAGTGGCGGCACTCCTATAATACAGTTTGATAGCACATTATCTCTGTCTGCTAACCTTACCTCTAGTAACGGTACTACAACAAATGGCAATATCACCGTAACAGGTAACTTAACTCTGCCTGGAACAGGTGCAACAAGGACTCTAACTTCTGGTTCAGGTCATATATATATAGGAACGAACCCTGCAACAACTACCACTGCAAATACGGATACATTAGTTTTCTCTGGTACAGGTTTACTCTATCTTGGTAGTGCTTATACAAGTACTAATACACCATTAGACGTCAATCGTAATACAGTGCTGACAGGCAATAGTTCGATCAATACTGGCACTGCTGCAATATCATTACGTGATGTTGCGATGGGCACTTATAGCTTCTCATTTGGCGGTACGGGTGTGCTGAATTTAAATGGCGCGATTACCAGTACTAATGTTGATTTCACAATCAACCGCAATACAACAATTACTGGTACAAGCTCAATTGACCTTGATAGTGGAATATTTACTGTATCTAATCCAATCACTATGGGTGCTAATGCTTTTGATGTAAATGATGCTGGTACAGTCAACATTAACGCCAACATTTCAGCGACCGGTGGCGGTGGTCAATCTATAACCATAAAATCAAGAGGAAGCATAATAGTAGGTAGTGCTGCTGATATCTCCTCTACTACTGGTGCTTTCCCTATTACCTTACAAGCAAGGCATACAGGGGGAGCTAGTGGCGCTATTCAGATAAGGGGTACAGATAGTAGTACATTGTCTGTAATCGATAGTAGAGGTGGAGCAATAATATTAGGGGGTGGTGCAACCCCAGCTACTCTAAGCGCAATAGGTACTACAACAGAATTATCTGGTGTTGAGCTAAGTTTTGCTCAAATTCTTGCTAAGGGTGGGAATATTACTATAAATGGCAGCGGTCATACGGTTAATGGTGTGGGCAGACATGGTGTATACTTATATAATGGCTCAACAGTAACCACCACAGGTACTGGTACTATTACTATGAGTGGTAGCGGTGCAAGTGGGGGCGGCGCGAACCATGGTATATTCCTTGATAATGCAAGTTCTATTGAAGGAGCTGACGGAGCAATCACGCTGACTCCTGCTGGAGCTACTTCTGGTGCAGGGAACCATGGTTTATATCTTGATAATTTAAGTTATATAAAATCTACTGGGGCTGCAACTGGAACCATTGGAATTACGGCAACTACTGGCGGAACTAATAATACCTATGCTACTTACTTGAATACAACAAGCTATATAAGTACGGCTAGCGGTAATGTGACATTGTCAGCTATTTCATCAGGTACTGGCACAGGTAATGCCGGTCTATATTTAGGTAGTTCAAGCTATATAACTACAACGGGTACAGGTAACCTTGGTATAACTGGTAAATCGAGCGGTACAAGTGGTAATGCTGGTATTTGGCTGAATAGCTCGAATTATGTAAGTTCTGCAAGTAGTGGTACTATTACATTGTCAGGAACTTCAACAGGTTCTACTACCGGCAACTATGGTATTAACTTGGTGGGCTCAAGCTATATATCTGGTACAAGTGGTACAGTA